>JALWZB010000087.1 GCA_027002995.1 Desulfurococcales archaeon | reverse complement strand
GGATTAAGGGAGGCTGACCACGCCACACCCTTCTTTAGCGGAATGAACACCGCCCACGGCGTGTGCTTCTTCACGTGCTCCCTTAACGCCTCGTCGCCAGCAACCATCACTACGGGCACGCCGTACTCGCCCGCATACAGAGCATTAAGGTAGTACTCACTCGCCAGTTCCCCATTCACGTAGACCCTCTGAATAGTGGATGAACTCATCGTGTGGCTAAGGTACGCTTCGCTTGAACCTGCTGGGGCATGGTAACCGATGAAGAGGACGGCATCATACTTCTCCTTCTCTAAACCATGCACCATCGAGAAAGGCCTTGGGAATCCCTGAAGGAGCCAAGCACTAGTTTTGAGTTCCGTGTAGATAACGTTAGTCATGTATCCGTGACTATCAGCTATGACCACATGCTCGAACCCATAATTATAGAGTTCCTCAGCAACCGAATCCACGATTAAAGTAATTAACTTTCTCGCGTCCGTTTCTCCCTAAGTGTTCATTCCATTCGTTTTATGTTAGTTCGTGTCGTTTCTAGGGAGTTCCACCTCGCCCATAACCTTTTTGGTAGGGTTATGGGGTCATGGGTGGCATTCGAGGCTAACGGCACGAGCCTCACATCTACGGGGGTATGCCCTGCGGGGCTTGGAGCGTTGCTCCCATTGCCCCGTAGGGTTTTGAGGAGGAGATTCCAGCAAGCTACTACGTCACGATGCCATGGTTCTCCGCCTTTGCTGCATTTCCCGATTCTAGACCCGTTACTGTAGATTATCGGGGCATTGTGTATTGGGCACCTGACTGATGTATCTTTCGGCGGCTCGTAGATTATCGGAACACCATATTCCCTAGCCTTCTCCTCAATAGCTTTCTGGATACCTTTGAAGGACGCCTGGAATATCCTGTGACGCAGCTGCTTATCCCTCACCCTCTCAATCATATTGCTAGCTGGTTTCTTGCCCAGTTTCTCAAGAACAACAGCATATCCTCTCTCGTAAGCAGTCTTAACTATAATGTTCGCTATCTTCCACTTGATATCATTCTTTTTCTTCCTCTCCTTGAGCTTCCTCATAGTTTTCCTTTTAATCCTTGATTTCTTACCGTAGAGTTTATCGTATCTCTCTTGAATCCTCTTTCTACAATAATAGTATCCGAGGACAAGCTTCGTGGTATCGGTCTCGAAGAGGTAAGCCACGCCATCAACTAGTATCGTAATATTGTTCTCATTAACATCAACAGTCAAGTATCCTTTAGGCTTATACTCTTTTACTTCTTTAACGAAGGTCAGGCAGATTATGAGTTGCTTGTTCTTTTTGTCAAGCTTCATCTTGGCTTCACTAGCTAGCCTCCATCCACGATTAACATACCTCCAATACTGTTTATGTAGTTCAAGCTCTACTGCTACCCATCCCTTGTGAGTAGCTATTCTAACGAATGTATACCCATCGGGCTTCCATAGGTGGTCGTCAAGCCATATACTAACCTTCCTAACCTCTGGGTACTCCCTCTTAGCTATGCCCAGCTTCTTTAGCCTTAGAAAGCTTTTAGCCCTAGTACTAGCGTCCTGACATGCAGTATAAACGTAATGTGAAGGTAGTTGTGGATAGAGGTTTCTTATCTCACGGTACTTCAATGCCTTGAGCCTAATAAAGCTCTTAACACTATTCCTAACAGCATACATCACTAGTTGCTCGACCATGTTGCGGTACATACCCTCAAGCTCAACGAAAACCCTAAACACCTTCCTCGGAAGCTTAATACTCTTAACAATAACTGTCCGTGCAACTCTAGTCATTCTTCTCATCCTGTTCTAGGAGATTCTTGGAGCCTTGCACAAGCTTCTTTTTCTTACGGCTTCTCAACCCGTAGAGCTTACTAGCAAAAGATGTCACAATTGCTATCAAATCCTCTACAAGCTCTTGGTAAGCATCCTTAGGCTCATCACCATAGACAACTTCGATCTTTACACCATGTTGTTTGAAGAAGTACTCAAGGTACTCGAAGCCGGACCTAGTGAGCCTATCCTTGTAAGTGATTACCACCACGTCTGCTTGCCTATTGACCACGTAGTTGAAGAGCTTTAGCAAGCCTTTACGGTTAGTCCTAAGACCACTAGCAACATCGCTTAAAACATCTATAACCCTGTATCCCTTAGCCGAGCGGTACTGTGTTAGGTACTGTATTTGTCTCTCAAGGTCGCTCTTCTGGTCACTATAGCTTACACGGGCATAGATTAAGGCTCTAATCTCTTTAGCTTCCAGTTTTCCTCCAAGAATACGCTCAACTTCAGAATACGGCACTCTTATTCTCCCCGTGGGTGTTCTAACAACCCGTATCCTCCCCTCAGAAACCCACCGCTTAAAAGTCCTATAACTAATACCGAGAAACCCACAAAACTCCCTAGGCTTCAACAACCTCTCTGAAGACATCATCTGACCCTAATAAAAGTTTCTGCCTCCATTCAACCCTTTAACCACACCCTCCTCTCGCCACCTTATCGGTTCAGGCACGGTAATATTTCGCTTCCGACGGATTATGGCGTTCAGCTTCATCATATCCTCTCCGCTCACGAGGATGTCGATGTCACTCGGCTCGACCGTGGGCACGCCTAGGAGACGGTATGCCTAGCCACCAACGACAGCGTATCCAATACGGTGTTTATCCAGCAGATCATCGAGCTTTACCAGTGCCCTCGCCAACTCATTGATTCTCAGACGCATAACATGCGACTAGCCCCTTTACCACACATTTTTGAGACCAAGATTGTGTTTTCTTAAGTGCTAGGGAGCTACCCCTATTAAGCCTCCATCAATGGTCTTTGATGAGATTTTATGCCTCGGGGCTGTTCCGGTTGTGGTTTCGTGCGGCTTTTTTAATCTTCTCTTCGATGATTTTTACTAGCCTCTCTATTTCCTCAATTGCGTCTTCTACGTGTTCCCTGCTACACCACCCTTCGTAGAAGCAGGTGTGCATGCTGTTTCCAGCATTCCATGCATTGCTAACCCATTTCCCAAGCTCTCTACGTAGTACTAGAGTGTACCTCCACAGCTCCCCGTGGCTGGTAAGCCTCCTCCCCTCCCTCCAGGCTGCGTATGCTTTGACCGCCAGTGCCGTAGCGCCCCAGACCTTCTCCGCAGCCTGCCTTACATCACCCTCTCCCAGCTCTTCGCGGGCCTGCTCTAAGAGTTCTCGCGCCGCTTCAACGTATTCTCGCGCCCTCTCTGGCGGGTCTAGGTCCTGCGTAGCAAGCTCCACGAGGTACTCTTCCAGCCCCATACCCTGCCTCTCGGCTTCCGTGCGGAGGCGTTGAGCGATGCTACGAGGTAGGCGGATAACCTCTAATAGAGTCAAGGCCCGAGCGCCATGAATACTATCCTGCGGTAGAGGCTTTAAAGGTTTAGGAAGAACCTCCAACACGCCCCACATTTAAGGCCGTTGAACCTTGTCTTCTACCCAATACATTAGATGCGAGTTAATACCTCAGTATCTCGAGGAACAGGGTTATTTTCGCCAGACATGAGTTGGCCATCCTGCATAGTCCTGCCTTAATCTTAATAGTGAAGCCCATGTTTAGGCTAGTACCCATTAGCGAGTACAGGTAGCGAGATTGCTACCTAGACAGCTTTCAAGGACCGTGGCAGGAATAATGGCTAGGATCGTGGTGATGGTAGAGGCTAAAACCGCAACCAGAACAATGATAGAGATAGCGATGTCAAGGCAATAGTGAAAACTATAACGGCAACGTTATTGAAGGGACAACGTCACGAGTTAATGACTACTCAATCCCTAGCTCCTCTGAGAATATGCTGTGGCTAGGGAAAATAATTAACTACGTCGCGGATTGCTAGGACTTCCTGGTCTCGTACACGAGGTGCTTGACTTCAGGCAGAATTAACTCGTTAAGCGCCATCCTAACGGCGTCCTTGGAGCCCGGCGTAACGAAGATTAATGCAGAGTCAGTAACACAGGCGAACGCACGAGTAGCTATTGCCGCCGTACCATGCTTCGTGAACGTTAAGTATCTGAAGAGCTCTCCAAACCCAGGTAAGTCCTTAACACATAATTCCTTCGCGACATCCACAGACAAGTCCTTCCGGCTTATCCCCGTACCTCCTGTGACTATGACCACATCACATTCCTTTGCTGCCACAGTAATAGCTTTCCTTATCTCCTCACGCTTATTCGGAACGATGACAGCATTAACGAGTATGTGTCCAGCGTCAGTCACTAAGGAAGCCACGAGTGGCGTTACCTCATCTCGTCGCCGCCCCTCGTAAACAGCGTCGCTGGTTACGACAGCACAGAAGCGAACCACTAAGCTTTCTGCGGCTTTCCTGTGTTCTTCAACAGGGCTCAACTTCCTCCCCTCTTGCTACTCTCATACGTTTCAACGATGTCGTATCCCATTAACTCCTTGAACTTCCGGCGCCCTTCAGGTGTCATCTTAGTTGGATCCCAGGGAGGATCGAACACTACATCCACATTCACGTCCTTAACGCCTTCAACATTTTGGATCGCTAAGTAAACCCTGTAAACTATCATGTTTGCAAGGGGACAACCGGGTGCTGTGAGCGTCATCTTAATATTCACGACTCCATCATCAGTGACGTTGATATCGTAAATTAACCCTAGGTCCCACACATTGATCGGTATTTCCGGGTCGTAAACCTGCTTCAGGGCCTCTATGACCCTTTTCCGTATTTCCTCCTTGTTCACAGCCAACCTTTAACGCACCTAAAGAACTTGGTCAAACGCCCTAATAAGGACAATGCGGTGCCTCGCACTAAGCTCCGTGCTAGGTCTTTGCGCGATGTTTTCGCTGATTGCTGTTACTAAAGGCTTGACGTATGAAGGACTTAACACTGTACCCCAGAGCCGCTACTGACGCTATGAACAACGGATACTCGCCGACAACGTAGTATATCCTCGACACTATGCTCATTGTCGCTGCCTCCTGTACCCCAACACCTATGTAGCTTAAGAGGAGCATCTGGATGAACTCGAATATCCCGATACCTCCAGGCGTTATGGCCGGCAACAACCAGATTACCGTGTAGAGCGAGTCAAACGTTAGAAAAGCTTGCGGCATGCTTAGATGAGTGCCCGCAATCCCCGCTACGGCCATCCCGAACACAGCGTTAGATAACCTCTCACCAAAAGCCATTAGGGTAGCCAATATGAGGAGCTTTTTGTACTTTTTTATCTTCGCCATGCATAACTTATAGTTCTCGGCAAAACCCGTGACACTGATACCGAACCTAGAGAAGAACCTATCAGCAAGGTGCTCAACTCTCTTGGATTTAGGTAGTACATAGACACCCATGTTAATGAGGAGAAGAGCTAAGGCTGGGAGACCCAGGATTATAAAGAGTATTGGTGGAGCACTGATGAGTATGAGGGATATGAGGGTTGTTACAAAGATTGTTAGGGATACAACGAGCCTATGCATCAGTATGGACGCTATACCTTCTTCTCTATTTAGTGACCCTAATTTAAGTACGAGGAATAACTTAGCAACTTCCGTTGCGCCGCCAACAGGTACTATGAACTCAACGAATATTGCAGCGAAAGTTATCTCGAGTATCTTCAGGGGGTTGACTTTCCTGAAAGTTCTAATTATTATCCACCACGTTAGAGCATGGCATGTTATTGCAGCAACCCTAGCTACGTAAGCGACTACAGCATCTTCAATGTCTCCCCTGGAGATTATGTAGAAAAATTTTAGGAAGTGCCCCTTGTATATGTAGAGGAATATTACGGCGTACGCAATTATCCCTATAATAATGCCCATCACTGTCAGTCGCTTCGAGTACTCCACTTTACTCAATGACCGACCCTACCTGTACTCTGAGTAAAGTATTTCGTTAAAAGTATGACCGCTACGTTAATTACTCTCAAGGCGCACTCTACTAACAATGAACGTTAGTTATCTGACCCTTCCCCGGGTAGGGAATTATAGACAATTGTTTATACTGACCTTCAACAAAAACCTAAACAATAAAAAGGGGGCTCCCATATTCGACTTAGGTTTGGGATTCATGGCATCAATCAGAGACTGGGTGACGTACACACCCTCCAATACTGCCGAGGTCGATGGCAGGAAGGTGCCATCCCCCGCGATAGATGAGGATGAAATCACCATGGCTTACGAGGTTCTTAGCAGGGTTAACTTAACCCCTAACACTCACCTCATCTTCGTGGCGGACACCAACAATCACCCTCCCGACTTCCACGTCGTTCCTGAGCTACTGGGTATGGGCGGGCTAAAGGTAACCGTGCTTAACTCCCTTGATGACGGCATAGAGCAGGCAATCCGAAGCATTCCCTCAGTAATGGTCGTCGTTAGGAGAGAACCGCCCGCGGCCTCAGTCGCTATAGAGTTCCATAAGAAGGGTAAAGTTGATGTCCTAAAACATGAGGTACGTAAGGAATTCATGGGCTTCATGAGGACTTCCCTCACTGATGAAAGGGCACTCTCAGACCTTCTCTCAGAGATAACTCTATCTAACCTCCCAAGGATAATTAAGAAATTATTTAGGGGCCGGAGCAAGATGTCCAGCATTAAGGTTGTTAGCGGGTACATGAGTAAGCCTAAAATTCTTGAGAAGACCATAGCCTCTCTTAAACTCAAGTCGGCTGACCTAAGCCCTGTTAAGGAGGTTTTAAAGGCAGGCTTCAAGGGGCACATAGCTGCGGCTCTCTCCTTAGTCAAGGGATTGGAGAAGTGTTGTAGCATAGGGAGGACTAAAATGCTATTTATAGGTGAGGCTACAGGCGGGGGAGTCTACGTAGTTGTTATGAGGTGTAAGTCTAAGTAGGAGGTGCATGCATTGCGTGATGTCTTCATAGTTGGTGTGGGTCTAACTGAGGTAGGTAAGAGAGTAGATGTTGCGTTAAGGGATCTGGCTGCGGAGGCCGTGGTAAAGGCAATGGAAGACGCTGGCAACGAGAAGCCTGAAGCGATCGTCGTCGGGAACATGCTTAGTAGCTTAGTAGAGCAAGAAAACCTCGCAGCCCTAATAGCTGACCATACAGGGTTAAGAGGGGTCAGCGGCTTTAAGGCAGAGGGAGCGTGCGGTTCTGGAGGAGCCGCACTACTGGCTGGCTACTCCCTAGTATCCTCTGGTTTGTTTGATAAGGTTTTGGTAGTGGGTATAGAGAAGCTTCATGAGCGCCCCACCCCTGACACTGCTCGTGGCTTAGCATATGCTGCGGACGCGGACTACGAACTCATCTACGGAATAAGCTTCGCTGGCTTAAACGCCCTGGTGATGCGGTACTACATGGACAAACATAATGTCACGCGTGAGGAGATGGCTCACTGGGCGGTAATGATGCATGAGAATGCCTACCACAACCCATACGCTCAGCTAAGGAAGAAGATAACGCTGGAGACAGTGATTAATTCCCCAGTAATAGCTGATCCTGTGAGGCTGTTTGACTCGTGCCCGCTCAGCGATGGGGCAGCTGCAATCATGCTTGTTTCCGAGAAGTATCGGAAACTAAATGATACACCAGTGAAGGTTGCCGGTATAGGTAACGCCCTCGACAGCCCCGACCTCTCGTCAAGGTTCGAGCTGGACAGGTTCATAGCAGCTAAACTCTCAACGGAGAGGGCCCTCAGGATGGCCAACGTGAGTATTAACGACGTTGACGTCGCTGAGATACATGACGCGTACAGCATAGTCGCAGCAATAAGCATCGAGGAAATAGGGTTCGCCGAGAGGGGTAAGGCCCCAAAGCTCTGGGCAGAAGGCAGATTCAGGCCTGGAGATAAGCCCGTACTCAACCCTTCAGGAGGTCTTAAGGCTAGGGGTCACCCAGTAGGTGCGACTGGTGTGTACCAGGTCGCTGAGATAGCCATGCAGTTACGCGGTGACTTCCCAGGCTTGAAGGTGGGTGGCGAAGTTGGGTTAGCGCAGAACATAGGTGGCGTTGGTTCGAACGTCACCACCGTTGTTTTGAGGAGGTGATACGCGTGACCACGATCCAGAGAATATGGCGTTTAAGGAACCGCCTGATAAGGCTCTCAGGCACCAAGTGCCAGGACTGCGGTCTCGTCACCTACCCACCTAAGGCTGCGTGCCCGAAGTGCGGTTCCAGGAACCTCATCGAGATAGAGTTACCGCGTGAGGGTGAGGTACTGACTTACACGGTGCTTAACGTGCCTATTAAGGGATTCGAGCAGTACGCACCCTTAATAATAGCGATTATAAAGTTAGGGGAAGCGAAGGTCCTGGCACAACTAACGGATGTGAAGCCAGAGGAAGTACGGGTAGGTATGAAAGTGCAAGCCACTATCAGGAGAACAGCGCCTACCTTAGACGGCGTGGTGCCTTACGTAGTTAAGTTTAAACCCGTTAGAGGCGAAGAAGCTAGCCTGAAAGAAAGAGAAGCGGAAGCCTTGACAGCTTAGGGGACCAATCTTTAGTCCCAACTTAACTTAGAGGGTCAAGTAGGAGGCACATTTATATTTGATGTTTTGCTCTGGGCTTTGGTGATTTCGGATGCCTGAAGCACCTAACATGATCGAGTATTCTGAGTTTGCCAAGGTGGACTTAAGGGTTGGCTATGTGAAGCATGCGGAACGCGTACCGGGTTCACGTAAGTTGATACGCTTAATAGTTGACCTAGGTGAGTTAGGCGAGAGGCAGATCCTGGCTGGCCTAGCTAAGTGGTACGCTCCCGAGGATCTTCAGGGTAAGTACATTATCGTGGTGGCTAACCTTAAGCCTAAACGTATGATGGGCCTAGAATCTCAGGGGATGTTGCTTGCGGCGGGTTGCGGTGAGGGTGAAACGCCCGTGATATTAACCGTTGAGAAACCTGTGAAGCCAGGTACTAAGATCTGTTAACTCTTCCTCCTCTTCACCACATGTACTCCATGAACTCGGCTGGTGATGGGTAGAGGTTTACTCTCCGTATCTCCTGTTTCTTTAACTCAATATACTTCTCGATGAGTTCTCGCGGGAATATTGGTCGCAGGAACTCTGAGTCGGACTCGAGTTCCTCTAGTGCTTCATCTAGGCTTTTCGGTAGCGTCTTTATGCCTAGCTCCTTGACTTCCCTTTCACTCATGTGGTAGATGTTTCGCTGTATTGGGTCTCCTGGGTCTATCTTCTTCCTTATCCCATCCAAACCTGCAGCAAGTATCGCTGCTGACGCTAAGTACGGGTTTGCTAGTGGGTCGGGGGGCCTGAACTCTACCCTGCGCTTCTTGGGTGATGGGGTTCTAGGGACTCTGACTGCCGCGGATCTGTTTGCAACTCCCCACGCTAGGTATATGGGGGCTTCATACCCAGGCACCAGCCTCTTGTATGAGTTGGTTGTCGGCGACACTATTGCCGCCAGTGCACACCCATGATCTAGTAGCCCCCCTATGAAGTACCTGCAGTACTGGCTTATGCCGTGCGGGTCGGAGTCATCGCTGAATACGTTGATACCGTCCTTCCAGAGGCTAGCGTGGATATGCATGCCTGAGCCATTATCGCCGAAGATCGGTTTCGGCATAAAGTTCGCGACGTATCCCCACATCCTAGCTATGTGCCTAGCCACGAACTTTATCGTGAGGATATCATCTCCTAAACCTACCGCATCACGGGACGCGGTCGATATCTCAGCCTGGTTTGGAGCTACCTCGTGATGATGTATTGATGCCTTAATGCCCATCTTCCGTAATGCTCTGATGATCTCCCACCTCACACCAGCTACGGGGCTGTCACTGTCAGTTACTTCATATGCCCTCTTCGTTGGTAGCGACCATGTCGGGGGTTCCTCGTCGTTGATTACCCTAGCTATTAACTCCCCCTTACCAACCTTGAATTCAACTTTATGAATGAAGAACTCAACTTCCGCACCCATTAGTTCTCTGAAGCCATGTTCTTGGACGTAGCGTGATGCGTTTCGGGCTACCCCCCTTGAGTTACCCCAGAAGGGTTTCCCGTTGACCCATATGTCTGCATGCACTCTTGCCCTTCCCTCGCCCCACGGTATCTTGGCTAAGGTTGACATGTCTGGTACTAGGTGTAAGTCACTGTCACTTATGTCTACTAAGTCGACCGATGATCCGTCGAAGAAGACGTCTCCCTTGGAAGCCCTCTCATAAGTTACTGAGACCGAATGTAGTCTTCCACGCAGGTCAACGTAGTGCACATCAACCCATTCAATACCGTCCGGTATGTCTTCGTGTACACCCTCCATCACTGTTCACAGAATTAACGTTATTATTCGAACAAGAAATAAGGATTTCTTGAAGAAAGCGAACATTTAAATGATTAAACACAGAAAACTCATTGATGAACCGAACAAGAGGTGGATGCAGTGCCTCGTGAACTGGACGATTTAGATCTACGAATACTCAAAGCATTAGCGTTGAGGGGGAAGGAGGGTATTAGAAAGCTCGCACGGGAGCTAGGCAAGTCGCCCTCAACCATCACCGAGAGGATTAAGAAGCTTGAGGAACGCGGATACGTCTCGGGTTATACTGCACTGATAAACTACGCTAAGCTCGGTTACCAAGTGAACGCTGTGACGTTACTTCAGGTCGATGGAGCATATATAGAGCAAGTAGAACGTGAGTTAGCTAAGAAACCGAACGTTAGGGCGGTATTCGACATAACGGGCGAGTACGATATAGCGTTAATCCTTAGCTTCAAGAGCGTGCCTGACCTCGATAAGTTCATAAAGTCACTCATTAGGAATCCACACATCAAGAGGAGTATGACCAGCTTAATTTTTCGAGTGATTAAAGATACGCCGCATGTGGAGGAGTTCCTTAGGTCTGTTGAGTGAGTTTAGGGGAAATAATTGGGTGATGTCTGCGGTTAAAACTTATTGGGTTTTACTCTTTCTTTCCACCGTACTTTATTGCGGCGTGAGCCGCTGCCAGCCTAGCGACCACTATTCTGAACGGTGAGGCACTCACGTAGTCTAGGCCAGCCCGGTGCAGGAACTCTATTGATGCTGGATCACCGCCGTGCTCGCCACATATGCCGACCTCTAGCTCTGGATTGACCTGCTTGCCTGCCTTCGTCGCCATGGCTACTAGCTTGCCTACACCCTTAGTGTCTAGGGTCTGGAACGGGTTTGCCTTGAGTATCTCTAGCTCCAGGTACTGCGGCAGGAACTTATTCTCGACGTCGTCCCTGCTGAAGCTGAAGGTTGCCTGTGTTAGGTCGTTCGTACCGAAGCTGAAGAAGTCCATCTCCTTGGCTAGCTCGTCAGCAGTTAGGCACGCCCTAACAGTCTCGACCATAGTGCCGATCTTCACCGGCACCTTGATGCCGTATTCCTTCTCCACATCCCGGATGGCTGGTAGCACGGCGTTCTGCTTCACGTACCTTATTTCATTGACCTCGCTTACCTGCGGTATCATTATCTCTAGCTTCGGGTGGTAGCCCTCCTTCAGTAGCTCAGCAGCCGCCTCAACCATGGCCCTCGTTAGGTAGTAGTAGATCTCTGGGTACGTCACTCCTACCCTGACGCCTCTGTGACCCATCATTGGGTTGTGCTCCTTGAGTACCATTACCCTCCTGTACAGCTCTTCTAGCTCGGCGATCTTCTTCTCGTACTCCTTGAGCATGTCGGGCGCTATACCTTTCACAGCCTCCGATGACTTTAGCGTGTAGTAAGCTACCTTAGCCTCATAGATCTCCTTGAGTAGCTCTTCAGGTGCTGGTAGGAACTCGTGTAGTGGCGGGTCAATTAGCCTGATAACTACTGGTAGCCCGTCCATTATCTTGAGCATTTCCTTGAAGTCTGGCTTAATCATCGCTGCTAGCTTCTTCAGGTGCTCGACCCTCTCCTCCTTTGTCTCCGAGAGGATGACTTTCCTGAGTGCCTCAAGCCTCTCGGGCTTTCTGAACATCCTTTCGATCCTAAGCAGACCTATGCCCTCAGCACCGAACTTCCTTGCGATGCGTGCGTCCTCCGGCACGTCAGCGTTAGCCCTCACACCCAGCTTCCTGACACTGTCTGCCCAAGCTAGGAGCTCCTGCAGTTCAGGTATTAGCTCAGGCTCTACCGTCGGTACCTTCCCTACGTACACGTTACCGGTGTTGCCGTCGATGGTTACCCAGTCACCCTCCTTGACGACCACGTCACCTACTCTGAACTCCTTCTTCTCGTAGTCGATCTTTATGGCCTCAGCACCGACGACTGCGGGCTTACCGATACCTCTAGCAACCACTGCGGCGTGAGAGGTCATGCCGCCTCTTGACGTCAGTATACCGACTGCCGCGTAGAATCCGTGTACGTCGTCGGGCTTGGTCTCGACTCTGACTAGGATGACCTTCTTGCCCTTCCTGGCCCACTCCACAGCATCGTCTGGGTGGAAGACTGCCTGACCGCTCACGGCGCCAGGCGATGCCGGTAGACCCTTAGCTATGGGCTCAACCTTGGCCTTCGGGTCGATCCTCGGGTAGAGGAGCTTCAGTACGACGTCAGGGGATACCTTGAGAATCGCCTCCTCCTTAGTTATAATGCCCTCCTTAGCCATGTCTACGGCGGTCTTCACCCTAGCAACGGGGGTCATCTTAGCCTTTCTGTTCTGCAGGAAGTAGAGCTTACCCCTCTCGATGGTGAACTCAATGTCCATTACGTCCTTGTTCAGCTTCTCTAGCTTCTTCCCTGCCTCGATTAACTGATCGTAAACCTCAGGCATCCTAGCCCTAAGTTCATCTAGGTGTAGCGGGGTCCTAATTCCGGCAACTACGTCCTCGCCCTGGGCGTTGGGCAGGAACTCACCGTAGGGCTTGTTCTCGCCGGTCGCAGGGTCCCTAGTGAAGTACACGCCCGTTCCTGAGTCCCATCCCATGTTGCCGAAGACCATCGTCACTATGTTGACGGCGGTGCAGTCCGCGATGTCGGGGGTTATGTTGTTGGCTATCCTGTAGTAGATCGCTCTGGGGTTCATCCATGACCTAAACACTGCCTTAATCGCTAGCTCTAACTGCTTCCACGGGTCCTGCGGGAAGGTACCCCAGTGCTTCTGAATCACGTCCTTGTATATCTCCACCAGCTTCTTGAGGTACTTGACAGCAAGCTCCCAGGTCTTAGGGGCTATCTCCTTCGGGGGCTGCGCGTCAAGCCTTAAGGTATACTTCGGGAACTGCTTCTTCACGGCCTCGATCTCGTCCTTGAACTTCTCCTCAGCCTCCTTCCTGAACTCCTCATCAAGCTTGTCGAACTCCTTGTCGAAGATCTCCTCGGGTATCTCGAGCACGATCCTGCCGAACATCGCTAGGAACCTGCGGTACGCGTCGTAGGCGAACCACTCGTTCCCCGCTAGCTTAGCTAGGCCGGGTGTGACTGTGTCGTTGAGGCCTAGGTTAAGCACGGTGTCCATCATGCCAGGCATCGAGACCGCGGCGCCAGACCTCACCGACACGAGGAGCGGGTTGTCTGGGGAGCCGAACTTCTTGCCTGTCTTCTCCTCAAGCTTCCTCATGTACTCCTTAACCTGGTCCATTAAGCCCTCTGGGAGGTCTAGTGAGTTGATTATGTCCCAGATCCTCTTGATTAACTCGTCCCTGACCTGGGGTGGCGGGTTGCGCTCGAGTTCCTTCACGATCTTGTCGATCTCCTCCTTCCTAGGTGCGTAGAAGTCGCGGCATGCTTCAGTAGTGATGGTGAATCCTGGAGGGACTGGAAGGCCTAGTTGCGTCATCTGCGCTAGTGAGGCTCCCTTGCCTCCGAGTAGTTTCTTGTTCTTCCAGTCGCCCTCCTCGAATGCGAACACGTATCTCCTAGTCACCTATGACCACCGAACCCATATTGGGCATGCATTAAAAAGCGTTGTTTAAGGACACACGTGTGAGTGTTAAACAGGCAAATAATACCTCTGAATTACTGCCGAATGATACCATCAAATGAGTGGAACTTCATTAATTAACTTTCAGCCACGCTTTCCTCATTAGACCCTAATCCACCCTCCTTATTACCCTGGGCATCCTCGTTGGCGGCCCCTTCCGTGCTCTGGACTTCTCCTTCTTCCTTCATCTCCTTTTCTTCCTCCTCCTTCCTGGGCTTCACTCTCCTAATAGTTACTGAGATCTTTATCTCGACGTATCCTGCTAGCCAGTCCCAGGCGGTCAAGATCCATTCTTTCCAGCCCTTAGCAACCTTCACTATGTTCTTAGGCGTGTTGAGTAGGTAGTACACCTCCAGGACCAGCAGTGTGTAGAAAAGGGGCACTACCTGCACCGAGTAGAAGCTGTACTGCGTCTTGGATCCTAGGAACCATATTAATATGTACATGAAGAACGTGCCCCAAGTGAAGCCGTACGTAAGGCCTCTATCCGGTAGCTCCTTGATCTTAGGTATTATGTACACTGACAACACCACGAGTGCCGTGTAGAGTATTGGGTTCCCCCTAGCAATTAGGTCAGCGACCCACCTGTTGGCTTTGGCGTCCCATGTGTAGTGGAGTGGGAATGGGTTCCTCCCTATGATCCAGTCCCATGGCATTGCTTGAGGAGGACCACCCGTGGTTTTAACGCTTAGGTGCCAGCGTATTGCGCCAGCTATGGATGAGTCCCACCACTGCATGAAACCATCATGAACTATGAAGGGTATGGACAGTATGAGTAATATGATTACGGGGACGTATATGAGGTAGAGCAGTGTCCTGGCAGGCTTCTCCTTGCTCTTGAGCCACGCCACTAGGGCAGGTAATCCTGGGAAGGCACCGCTGAACTTACTTACGAATCCTAGTCCTAAAGCCGTTGCTGACCCGCCTAGAGTTCCCCTTACAGTCATATAGTAGGTCATGTAGGTGAATAACGCCACGAATATGTCGAGCATCGCCACCATGCTTAAGGATCTGAAGGTTATGTCAAACGCCGTTAGGATCATCGCCACCAGGCCTAGAGCCGCGCCAACTACCTCACCGCATATTTTCCTTAGGGCTAGGAAAATCATCACAAGTATTAAGCAGCCCGCAATAATTGAGGGTACTCGCCAGTAGGAAGGGTAGTCACCTATGGTAATCATAGCTAATCCGATAAGGTACTTGACGAAGGGTGGGTGCTCGAAATTCATGTAGTCAAGTATTCCCCTGGCGTTAGGATAGCAGTAACCTATCGCGTACTTAACGCTGTGAGGGACGTCCTTAAGTAACGACGTGTTCTGCGGAGGCACTACAACGCACACGGCGGGGAGGAAGTTCCCGTCATCTTTGAAGGCGTAGTAATCGTTACTTTTTACTACCTTTCCGCCAATGCTTTCGATGTAACGTGTGGCTTGATTCACCCACTCATCGTAGGTGCTCGATGATGGTGGATTCTCTAACTCGACCGTGGCCATAACGCCGCTCCATGGGCCGTGGGGGGTGAGGCCAAAGTATACCCTAAGGATATTTCTTGCTGCGCTCACATACCAGCATTCGTCTGAGATGTAGTCTATGATGTGGGACTCGTAGCTGTATTCGTAGTAGGCGAAAGCGATTACTATGCTTGCCGCCATAATCGCTGTTATCACGATTATGGCTAGTCGCTTACGTTGGCTCGGTGTTTGAGGTTTCTGAGGCTCCCTTTCCCCATCCTGGGTCTCGGACTCCCCACGTGCTTCCGACGCCATAGAGGTCAATCCTCCTATCATGCCATATTGGGAGCATCTCCCTTATCTTGTCTACTGTCCTCAGATCTACGTTTACGGTTAATACTTGTTCGCTTTCCTCCGAGTGTGTTAGCTCGAAGCCGAAGGGGTCGTAAACAGCGGAGTTACCTGAGTAGTGCTCACCTGTGGCTTTACTCTCCCCTACCTTATTGACCCCAACCATGAATACTTGGTTTTCCGCGGCCCGCGCCCTGAGCAATGTTTTCCACTGCAGGGCGCGGGGCGCTCCCCAGGACGCGGGAACGAATATTACCTTAGCGCCTTTCATGGCGAGTAACCTGAAGAGTTCAGGGAACCTTAAGTCATAGCATATTGCTACACCCACACTACCGAAGGACGTGTTGAAGTACCCTAACTCATCCCCAGCCGTGAACATCTTGTCCTCTCCGTATGGTCTAAAAAGGTGTATCTTCTTGTAAGCACCTATGATGCCGTCAGGCCCTATTAGGAAGGCTGCGTCATATAGCTTACCGTTCTCCTTAAGAGGTACCGACGAGACTATGTACACCCCGTACTCCTCAGCGACGGCTCTAAGCAACTCGTTGGACCACCCCTTACCCTCGCCTTCCGCGTACTTCGTTATCGCACTGAAGTCGTAGCCTGTAGTCCAAAGTTCAGGAAGGACTATGAAATCAGAGTTCTCGGCGGCTTCCCTGATTAACTTCAGTCCGCGTGCAATGTTTGTTTGCACATCCCCGTCAATTACTCGCATCTGAATTATGCTCACACGCAATTCTAATCGCCTCTAATTTTTTGTGGCCATAACTTAATTTCTTTCGTTTAGACCCAATACTTATTGAAGAACCTTAATCATGATGCAGGGCCTCACCATCGCAGGACCTCATCACATATTATGGGAATTATTCGATTATCAGCGTCGGTAGTTGCGTTCATAGGCCCTACTTTAGTTCGTCTTAAGGGACGCATAAACGTGATGTTAATGCTCAATATGCGTGGAGTTAAGATAAGTCCTTTGGTGTGTTGATTGATATTAATTTGAGTGAAAAAGTCAATCGTTTAGTGGGACATGATTACTTATGAATTGCCTGGCCTACTTCTTCTTACTGGGAACGAAGACGTAGACTGTGGTGCCACAGATAGGGCACTTACCCTTTATTGCTTTCCTGCCGTTCTTTAGTGTAACTTCCTTGGGGTTCTTAATCTCAACTTTCTTCCTGCATTTGACACAGAAGCCCTTGACCATAGTTATGCACCCTCATTCTATAGTTACGGATTCGTGATATTAAAAACTATCTACCTCATGCATTCGTGGCAACTTAATCATTGTTCTAAGGATATACATTCGTGCAATGAACTAAGTTATTTCCTAGAATCGCACCTGAACGTGGGGTATTCCTTTAAACAGTTGAATCTCATTAAGACCTGGCGAACACGATGTCAGGAGGATACAGGATCGCATACCCTGACCTAGCTAAGGATGGCTGGGTTCAAATAGAATGGGCTGAGCATCATATGCCGGTCCTAATGAGTATTCGTGAGGAATTCAGCAGGAGTAAGCCTCTAAAGGGGTTAAGGGTGTCTGCCGTGCTCCACGTCACTAAGGAGACCGCGGCACTCGTGAGGACCCTCAAGGCTGGCGGTGCGGAGGTATGGCTTGCTGGCAGTAACCCGCTTTCAACGCAGGATGACGTTGCCGCTGCCTTAGCTGAGGATGGCATACACGTGTACGCGTGGAGAGGGCAGAAGCCCGAGGAGTATTACTGGTGCATTAAGCAGGTTGCTAGCGTGGGTCCCCACATCATTCTGGATGACGGCGCCGACCTTCACGCGTACCTACACTCGGAGGGTACTGAGATAGGGAGGAAAGTGTGGGGAGGGACTGAGGAAACGACTACGGGTGTAATAAGGTTAAGGGCGCTGGAGAGGGAAGGAAAGCTACAGTACCCCGTCATAGCCGTTAACGACTCTCTAACGAAGTACCTATTCGATAATCGCTACGGGACGGGACAGTCCACGATCGACGGAATCTTAAGGGCAACAAACATACTGATCGCTGGTAAAGTATTTGTCGTCGCCGGTTACGGGTGGGTTGGTAGAGGCATAGCCCTAAGGGCTCGCGGTATGGGGGCGCGCGTCGTCGTTACTGAGGTTGACCCGATACGTGCGTTAGAGGCAGTCATGGATGGCTTCGAGGTCATGCCGATGAGTAAAGCTGCCGAACTCGGGGACATCTTCGTTACTGCAACGGGCGATAAGGACGTTATCGTCAAGGAACACATGCTTAAGATGAAGGACGGAGCTATACTAGCTAATGCCGGACACTTCAATGTTGAGGTCAGCGTAAAGGATCTGGAGGAGATCGCAGTAAGAAAGAGGATCATAAGGAAGTACGTTACTGAGTACACGCTAAGGGACGGAAGGCGCCTATACCTACTGGCTGAGGGGCGCCTAGTCAACTTAGTTGCTGCTGAGGGTCACCCAAGCGAGGTCATGGATATGAGCTTCTCTAACCAAGCATACGCTGTCAAGTACATAGCAGAGAATAAGGATAGCCTTCAGCGCCGCGTGTACACACTCCCAAGGAGGATAGATGAAGACATAGCAAGGTTGAAGCTTAAGTCAATGAGTATCGAGATAGATATGCTGACGGAGGAGCAGAAAAGGTACTTATCAAGCTGGAACCTTGGAACATGACCTGCTTTTTCCCATGTTAACTCTTATCAGATGCTATGCATTGCTTAAAGCATTCCGTTATGCATGCTGAATATTCGTCTCCGGACTTAGATGAGCAGAAATCTGAACATATTTCCTCGCATTTCAGTAACTTTGATTTCACCACCACCCACGCCACACCATAGGGTGTTCAATGGTAGGAATTTAAAACTTAATGCACGTACGGAGAATAAGGGGTTAAGCATGGGGGAAGAACTTAAGGAGTTAAGGATAGGGGACCTAAACAACATTTGGTTCGAGTACGACAAGCAGAATGACATCCTCTACATAAACTTCGGGTACGACATAGAGGACGCTGATGAATCTTTCTTAACAGAGAACGACATAGCTGTGCGGATCAAGAACGGTAAGGTCGTGTCGTTAACGGTATTTGACTTCGCTAAACGTGTCGGGCTAGAATGACTTAATATCATGCCTTAACCCTAGAAACAATTTTTACCTTCCATTAACGAAGGTATTGTAGCTACGGTACGGTGCTGACGCCATGTTAAGCAACTTACTTCAGGACTTAAGGCGGCGCCTATCTTGGGTTAGGTTCACACGCGTTGCGGCTGAGCTATCCTCATTCCATAGGATCCAGGGTTCGAAAGAAATTAATGAGGCTGCCCGCTACTTGAGGGATGTTGCCTCCGACGCGGGTGCTGAGATTAAGTTGTTTAGGTTTAGCTATAGTGATCCACCGAACTGGTTCGAGCCGCTTACGGGATGGTGGGTTGAGTCCTCAGAGTTAACCGTTATTGAACCCGTTAACTACCTAGTCTCTTCCTTTGAAACGGTACCCACTAGCGTGGTGGCTCATAGCCCCGGCGGTGAGTTCGAGGGAGAGTTAATCGTAGTTAGGGGTGACGACTTACCTGATGCGCTAGATGGCGTTGTTCTCACGAGGTGGGGCGGCTTAGAGAAATACCTGGAAATTTGCCAGAGGGGTGCACGGGCTGTCCTGTTTTATAGGGATGACGCGCCGAGAAACGCCGTCCCGTATTTCAGCCTCTTTCCAACGCCGAGCGATGTTGAGCTTATGAAGGCACCCGCGTTTTCCGTGAGTTTAAGGAGTGTTGAGGAGCTTGAGCGGTTGATGAGGCAATATGGACGCGTCGTCGTTAAGGGCTTCATCAAGGCAGGCTATGTTGACCAAGCCGAAGGCATCGTCGTCACCGCGTCATTCGGCTCTGGGGATACTGAGGTGCACTTAGTTGCTCACTACTGCCACCCTGCTGGAATGATTAATGATAACGTTAGTGGGGCTACCGCACTGGCTGAGCTAGCCTTGGCTCTTGGCTCGATACCCAACGCCGACCAAGTGTTGAGGGTTGGGCGAATTAGGCTTGTTTGGGTTCCTGAGTACATAGGTTCCCTGCATTTCCTCAGATACTTGAGTTCGGAGGGCGAGATACGCAGGGTTATGCACGCGATTAACTTAGACATGGTTGGTGAGAGGCAGAGCGTGACTGGCTCTACGCTTCTTTTCGTTAGGCCGCCGATCCACATGCTGTCGTCTCAGGAGGCAGTGACATACCGAGTGTTTAGGGAGGTGTTCGCTGGTGCTAGGGGTTTCCTGCCGCACAAGAGGTTGACAGGGATACGGAGTAAGGTCATTAACTTCGAGCCCGGGAGTGATCATGAGTCATACGTTGCTTATGGTGTGCCGGCCGTCGCCCTAATAAGCTGGCCGGACAGGTACTACCACACCAGCTTAGATACCTTTGATAAGCTCGATCAGGACTTAGCTCTGAGGACCGCGTACTTCTCTCTTGCGGCAGCACTTAACGTGCTGAGTACCAGCAATGCTGAGAGGGTACTTAATGCGTACCGGAATTTAGTGGCTGGTATGGACGTCCTTAATGTAATTGACGATGACCTACTCAGCGAGCTGCGTTCGTCCCTGTACAGGGATGGGCTAAGCGCCTTCAGGAGCGAGGGTCCTCCGCTTATGGCGGTCGGGCACGGCGTGCCTAATTTAAGGCGGGTCAGGCGTTCGTTGCCTCCCGAGGAAGCCACCATGTTAAGGGATAGTTATGCCTCCATGCCTTGGTTTAGAGCGGCTCTTACATTGACCGTCATGCTTGTCCGGAAGGGACTCACTGGAGAGGGTTTAAGGAAGGCACTTCAGGCAGAGCTGGGCACTCGAGTCAGTATAAGCGCGTTTAACCTAATCATAACGGGGCTACTCAGCATTAACGCGTTAAGCCTAGGTGATTAGTGATGTTGCTCGTGTACTTCGGTACCGGCAAGGGTAAGACCACGGCCGCTATGGGGGTTGTTGCTAGGGCCTTAGGGAGAGGCTACCGAGTAGTCGTGGCTCAATTCATGAAGGCTACGCCCAGCGGGGAAACAATGTTCTATCGGTCAGGTGGCTACAAGGATTTGCTAAAGTGGTTCCTGCTCGGGACGAAAGAATTCGTTAGGCCTGGGGACTTAACAAGCGATACTGCGTTAGTGAACACCGCGTTGATATATGGATTCATCCGCCATATCCTGCCGAAGCTACTTGAGGAGTTCCAGCCCAAGCTGGTGGTGCTTGACGAGTTAGGCATAGCCGCACATCTAGGCCTCGTGGATGAGTGGAGTGTGCTTGAAACTCTCCAAACATTTATAGGTAACCGAGAGAAGCACGCTATCGTGACGGGGCGCTACGTCCCAAGCACCATAAGGGATGCCGCCGACCTCGTGAGTGAGGTTCGTGAAGTTAAGCATTACTTCAGGAGGGGAGTTGTTTCGCTGGAGGGTATTGACTATTAAACCCTTAATACGTCCCTCACAATGGATTTTAATGGCGGCCTAACCGATGGGGTTAAGGCTGGGACACCTGAGGCTCCGATGATGTGGAGGCCGCGAGAAAACCGAGGTTCCGCACTTTACTCACTTTAATATTACGCGAAGATCAGGATACTAAAGGTTCTTGAGACTATGTGATGAGAGCCACCACTGAAAGCTGTCCTAGTTTTAAGTTAGTAGAGGAAACAAAGCTCGCATATTGTTTAGTTCGTCAGTGAATGCCTAGGAAGGACAGCAGGTTGTGTGTCATTATTAGTTGTGCGAACACTAAGGACACTACGCTCATAAGCTTTATCAGGATATTCAGCGAAGGTCCTGAAGCGTCTTTTAATGGGTCACCAACAGTGTCGCCTATTACCGCTGCTTTGTGGGTTTCACTTCCCTTACCTCCGTAGTGACCTTCCTCAACGTATTTCTTGGCGTTATCCCAAGTGTTCCCTACGTTACCCTGGAAGAGGCCTAGCAGGAGTCCTGAGAGTGTCGCGGCTAACAGAGCGCCGCCCAGGCTGTAGGGCCCTAGTATGAACCCTATGATTAGTGGTGACGCTATCGCTAACACACCTGGCTGGACTAACCTCTTAATGGCGTAGGTAGTTACTATGGATACTGCCCTGCCATAGTCTGGCTTCTCCTTGAACTCTAGTATTCCTGGCTTCTCTCTGAATTGCCTTCTGATCTCCTCAATCAGGACGAAAGCCGCGTCGCTGACGGCCAGTATGACTAGCGTTGTGAATGCTGCCGGTAGTGCCATGCCTATTAGGGCACCGCTGATTACTTTAGCGTCGAGAATGCTCATTAATTCCTTCATCTTCTCTAGGCTGTATCCTGTTATGTTCATTATTGTGCTGGAGTATGCTGCTATGAGTGCTAGGGCTGTTAAGGCGGCTGACCCTATGGCGAAACCTTTGGATACGGACTTCATGGTGTTGCCCGCAGCATCTAGCCTATCGGTTATTGCTCTGACGTCCTCGCCTAGCCCTGCCTGCTCGGCTATTCCGGCTGCGTTATCCGTTATTGGTCCGTAGGCGTCCGCGCTGACTACTATCCCCGTTAGGGAGAGCATGCCGACCGCCGCTAGTGCTACTCCGTATATTCCATACCAGAAGCCATAGGGTGAGAGCACTAGGTAGGCGATTAGCTCAGCAACCGCTATGCCTATTGCGGGGATTAATACGCTTAGGAAACCGTAGGCCATACCGGTGAGTATTGTTAGTGCTGGGCCTGTCTGAGACATGAACGCTACCTTCCTCACGGGCTTCTTGCCGGGGTTCGTGAAGTAATCGCTCGTGAGGCCAACTATGATCCCGGCGATTATGCCGGCCACGACAACTATGAAAGCCCTTAATCCCGCGTTAGCCCCCAGAGTCATCGTGGCTAGCGGGTACGTGAACACTGCGATCAGTACTCCAGCAAGTATTGTTGAGAACGTCAGCGGTTTGGATGGATCGCCTCCCTCTTTGACGCGCACGAAGAATGAAGTTATTATTGCGGAGAATACTCCTGCTGCCGCGACCGCCATGGGAAGTAAGGCCCAGTCAACCCACCTTGAGCCAGCGGTCGCCAGGATTGCCGTGGCGGCTATGATCATTGCTGAGATTATGGACTCGACGTATGACTCGAATAGGTCGGCTCCCATACCGGCAACGTCGCCGACGTTATCGCCGACGTTGTCAGCAATTACTCCGGGATTTCTTGGGTCGTCCTCAGGTATTCCTTCCTCCACCTTACCTACTAGGTCAGCACCTATGTCTGCTGCTTTAGTGTAGATTCCGCCGCCTACCCTAGCGAATAGGGCTACTGTGGAGGCTCCGAAGCTGTAGCCTATCATGGCCCTCACCGCTGCGGGTGTCCCGCCGTAGAATATGTACTGGAGGGCTACTAGGAGGACACCTACACCGACATCCATTAGGCCCAGCACCATACCTCCGCTGAATGCCACCCTGAGCGCCTTACTTAGGCCGTGCTCCTTCGCAGCGTAGGTTGTTCTGACGTTGGAGTTTACCGCGACCCACATTCCTACGTATCCTGCTATTACCGACGAGAACGCTCCTAGGATGTAGCTTAAGGACATTAGTGGGTTGATGAACGCTAGTACGGCAGTGATTATGAATGCAATTGTTAGGATGACCGTGTACTGCTTCTTCAAGTAGGCCTTCGCACCTTCCTTGATGAAGTTATGGATCTCAACCATTCTTCCCGAGCCAGCTGGCTTCCTCAGAATAAGGAATGCGAGGGTGAAAGCATATATTATCGCGACGACACCGGCTACTATTGCTAGTGCCGTTATCGGGATCACTTTTAGGCACCCGCTTAATTCTCAAAGCCCTCCTAAAAGTGCTTTCTGAGAAAACCTTCTTACGTAATTTCAACGTCGTCACCACGAGATAATCCTCTGCACTCTTCTGGCTTCTACGGGAACAAAAGATTTTATTTTAGTTTTAAGGTGTTAGAAGCAGAGTAACCACTACGTAATCGAGTGTGAGGATCACGTGATGCGCGTGGAAGGCTTTACAGTGCTGGGATACGGGCTTGAAGTCCTTGTCTGAAGGTGAGTGGCAATGCCTAGAAGCACCACAATATATTCGGGATGGGGTTGGGACGAGGTCACGGCCTCCGCAATACTCGCGACAGCCCTCCTACGTAAGGGGTATAGGATATACGTGGAGTTCCCATCCCCAAGCGAACGTAAGGGCTTGGCAATAACTAAGTCATACGCCGTGGGTATTAGTCACAAGGATGGTGCCATGTTGCAAGACTCCGTATCAATACAGTACATCCCAGAGAAGAGGCTAGGGGTGGTGCTGAAGTATGACTCAACAGGGAAGAGTGACCTAATAATGAGGTTCTCTAATGTCGGATCACTATCGGCCACGATGTTGGAGTACGTGGAAACCCTAAACGAGCGCGTAGACATACCCGAGCAGGTTCTCCGTGACATCGAGGCAATTAATGCTGGTGAATACGATAGGGTATCAAAGCTCGGCAGGGTAATGCTTAGGGCCCTCAAGGTTAACTACAGCTCCAAGGAATTTCGGCAACTAATGTACACGTTCATGATGGAAGTACTGAGGACGAAGACTCTGAAGCCCTCGGAGGAGTTACTGAAGGAGAATGAGAAGTACGATAAGGCTATGGAACTAGCGGAGAAAATCCTTGAGAGCAGGGAATACATCCAGTATGATAAGCTCAAGGTAATTGTGATTTCAAGCAAGTTCAACAGGGATTTAATCAAGAGGAACTACCCGCTACTGAAACCCGTAACTTACGACATCCTAATGAAGGTCTGTAAGAAGGATGGTGTGGCTATACTCGTGCAAGAGACTGAGTTAGGCCACACGGTAAGGGTCTGCCTCTACAGGAGGGACGTCAGCTTCGTGAAGGTCATATCGGCAATACCTAAGGAAATGAGTGAGAAACTCAGTATAATCTTAAGGGGAAACCACATAATAATTAAGTTCCGGAACCCGCAGGAAAGCACTCTTGATAATGTGCTTGACGTGGTTGACGTCATTGCTAACGCCATAGTCACCCAGCTGAGGGCGGTTGAGCAGCAGCGTAAGCCTCGTAAGAGGTGATTAAATCCTTGGTTAAGGCTGTGGTGACGGGTGGTGCGGGATTTATAGGTTCACATATGGTTGATTCCCTAATTGATGAGGGTTACGACGTAGTGGTGATTGATAATCTCAGCTCTGGACGGAGGGACTTTCTGAGGGAAGCGATGAGGAGCGGAAGAGTAAAGCTTGTTCTCGACGACCTTAAGGTCCCTAACGGCAGGTGGGTTCAGGAATTTAAGGACGTGGATATTGTTTACCACTTCGCAGCCAACCCGGAAGTGCGTGTCTCCATGACTAACCCGAGAATTCACTTTGACGAGAACGTCTTAGTGACGTTTAATGTTTTGGAGGCATGCCGCGTTAATGGTGTGAAGGAGTTAGTGTTTGCCAGTTCCTCCACGGTTTACGGTGATGCGAAGAAGTTCCCGACACCCGAGGATTATGAACCTAAGGAGCCGATTTCCGTTTACGGGGCGGCTAAGCTAGCGTCTGAGAACCTGATAGTGACTTACAGTATCGCATACGGGGTGAGGTCCCTCATACTGCGGTTTGCTAACATCGTTGGACCTCGGCAAAGCCATGGCGTAATCATTGACTTTATACGTAAGCTCCGGTCAAACCCGACTGTTCTTGAGATCCTTGGGGACGGGACGCAGAGAAAATCTTACCTTCACGTTAAGGACTTAATTTCAGGTATTAACGTGGCGTTGGAGGCGTTAAGGAGCAGTGGGAGGCCATACGAGGTGTTTAATCTTGGAAATGAAGACTGGGTTACCGTCAAGAGAATAGCTGAGTTAGTTATTGAGGAGATGGGCTTAAAGGATGTTGAGTTCCGCTATAAGCCCGCTACACCCGATGGCAGGGGTTGGAAAGGCGATGTTAAGTTCATGCTTCTCGACATAAGTAAAATAAAGGCACATGGTTGGAGGCCCTCAATGAATTCTGAGGAAGCCTTGAGGGACGCTATCCGTGCAGCACTGAGTAGTTAATCACCCGGTGTTGCGGGTTGTTAATAACTTACTTTTCGAGAACCTTCACGTTGCATGAGGATCCCATTAACCCACATCCTGAGAGTCCTGAACGTGTGTTAATGGCTTTCTCAATCGTTAAGGAGGTTGTTCCTAAGGAGGAACTTAGGGTAATTGAGCCCCCGCCACCCTCGAGGAGAATCATTGAGCTAATCCACGAGAAAAAGTATGTTGAGTACATAGAGAGCGAGAGTAAGAAGGGGCTTCATTACATAGACGCTGACACGTACGTTAACGAACACACGTTCAAGGTAGCGCTCCTAGCTGCTAGCGCGGCATGGAACGCTGCTGACGTTTCCCTAGAGGTACATGCCCCTACGCTTGCATTGGTTAGACCACCAGGTCACCATGCCGGAAGGTCTGGGCCCGCGATGGGAGCTTTATCTAATGGTTTCTGCATATTCAATAACGCCGCCATAGCTATACGGAATTTCCTAGGTAAGGGCTTGAAGGTCATGGTGCTAGACTTTGATGCACACCACGGGAACGGCACACAGGAAATATTCTGGCACGAGCCGAGAGTACTTCACATTGACATGCACGAGTATGGAATATACCCCGGCACGGGGAGTGTCAACGATGTTGGTGGGGAGGGTGCTGAGGGCACTAAGATAAACATACCTTTACCCCACAGCGCCAGCGATAAGGAGTTCATGTGGGTAATTCACGAGGTGTTACCGAGGCTTGCAGAGGCTTTCAAACCGGATGCCTTAGTTGTTTCTGCGGGGTTTGACTCGCACGTCCTTGACCCCATGTCCACCCTAAGGGCTTCTGATGAGGTGTTCATGGCGCTTGGGTCATTCGTTGCTGAGCTGGTTCAGCACCGTGTTAAGGGTGCGGTGATAGTGTTGGAGGGTGGCTACGGTAATGCATTACCTGCTGGCCTGAGGAGCTTCTTAAGGGGTTTCTCACAGAGGGCCGTTAAGAAACGTGTGCCGATGCCCATTAAGGGTGTTTGGGCAAGGGATGTAATGTCAGTGCTGGAAAGGTTCTGGGGCATAGAGCTACGCGGGTAAGGGTTTTTGTTGCTTCTTTATTATTTATTGGTGGTCACTTCCTTGAGTAGTACTGAGAAATTACTTAGGGTTCAGGGCGGTGATCCAGAGCTCATCAGGCTTGTAGGGAGGAACTACCTTGA
Source organism: Desulfurococcales archaeon (assembly GCA_027002995.1). Lineage (GTDB taxonomy): Archaea > Thermoproteota > Thermoprotei_A > Sulfolobales > NBVN01 > WAOL01. The sequence continues at coordinate 28,076 of JALWZB010000087.1, read as the reverse complement.
TGACCCCGTAAATTATGCTTACTTGCTCTACGACATCGCGGTCTACCCTGACGTGTCCAAGGCCCTGCTTAGGGTTGAGGATGACGTTATTGTTGGATATGCTCTCGCCTGGTTTAGGTTTGAGCCACAGACAGTAATACTGTATGGAGAGTTAAGTGGTGTGCCCTTGTATGAGGTGCTGAGGCTTAAGTCGCTTGTTTGGGTACCCTTTAATGAGTACCCCAGCGTCAAGCGTGAGTTACTGAAGTATGGTAGCGTGAGTGATGAGCGCGTCATGCTTGACATGGTTGCGACGCCGGATACATTCCCTTGGGGCGTTACTTACATGGCTGAGTGTGTTAAATTAAAGCCCAGCGATATAGACGCCCTACAGGAGTTCTGGGACTCCGTGGGTGTGAAGATTTCGAGGGAGGTTCTACTGGAGGCGCTTAATGATCACGTGTGCTACGGAGTGTTCATTGACGGTAAGCTAGTGTCGGTTGCGAGGACTTACGTGAGGACACCTAACGTGTGGGTCGTGGGTGGAGTGTTCACGCATCCTGACTTTAGGGGAAGAGGGTTTGCTAAGGCCGTTACTGCGGCGGTTACTAGGGAGGCGCTTCTTTCGGGGGCTTACGCATTGCTTCATGTGCGTGAGGATAACTACCCGGCGATAAGGGCGTATAGGAGAATTGGTTATGAGTTAATTGGCAGGCGTGTTTGGGTTTCGTTCACTCCTAGGGTTATGTAGGTTGCTAAAAAGCCTAGGGTTAGTAGGGGGATATGAAGTCCTCTGGCTTTGGCGGTTCTGGCTTTAGTCCCTTCCTCTGCCTGATCTTCTTCACTATGTCCATTAGAAGTGAGTCAGGTACCGGAGCCCACCTACTGAATTCAGTGCCCCAGAAGGCCCTGCCGGCTGTGGCTGATCTTAACTCATTCGCTAGGTTCATTGACTCTGCCACGGGTATTTCGGCTATTATCCTCACTTGGGTTGGGCTTAGCTGAATAACGTCCAGTACCTTGCCTCTCTTCCTTGTTATGACTGAGATGACCGCGCTCATTGTTTCCATCGGGGTCTTAATGTCCAGCTTCTGTATGGGCTCTAGGAGTGTTGGACGCGCCATGAGCATTCCAGCGTATATCGGGTTCCTGACGGCCGGAAATAGCTGGGCTGGACCTCTGTGGGCTGGGTCCTCGTGCACTATGGCGTCATGCAGTATTACCTTAACACCCCTCACCGGTTCCTTAGCTAGTGGACCTTCAGCCATTGCTAACCTGAAGCCCTGGATTATCGTGTCCTTGACTTCCCTTAGGTGCTGCACACCAACGGTCCTATCCACGAATATGTTGAAGTTCTCGTCAATCGCCCATATGCGGCGGGCTTCGTCGTAGTCCCATCCAGCCTTGTCTCTGAGTATCTTGGCTCTCTCCCTAGCGTCCATGTCCTCGGAGATGACGCCCTGCTGAATTAGCTGGATTGTCTCGTTATTTAGTGGCTCGACACTTATGTAGAGCTTGTTGTGCTTGTTCGGTGACTTACCCTCAAGCACTCTTGAGGCTGCCCTGACGGTTTCCCTGTAAACTACGATAGGTGGTGATGTTTCTACTTCAAGCCCGTAGTTCTCCTTAAGGAGCGTTAGGACGATCTCTAAGTGGAGTGGGCCCATACCAGATATTAGGTACTCGCCTGTCTCCTCATTTATCTTCACGACTAGGTTCGGGTCCTCGATCGACATCTTCCTTAACGCGTCGATTAGCTTTGTCAAGTCCTGCATGCGCTTCGGCTCTATAGCCATCGTCACGACAGGCTCGGATACGTAGTGTAGCTTTTCGAACGGGGCTGCCTGATCCTTGAAGGCAACCTCGACCGCGGTTTCACCTGCCCTAGCTTTGTCTAGGCCTAGCACTGCACCTATGTTTCCGGCGAGTACCGCATTCACTTGCTCCCTAATCGGACCCATGTAGAGGCTAACCTGTAGTGCCCTCTGTTTCGTTCTTGCCATGACGAGCCACAGTTCCTGGCCGGGCCTTAGCGTTCCTGAGAATACCCTGCCGGTCGCTACCATGCCTGCGTGTGGGTCTATCCTCATGTCACTCACTAGGAAGACCGTCGGGCCGTTGGGGTCGGCGTTCATCATGGCTTGCCCTAACTCGGAGTTTATGTCGCCCTTCCATATCTTAGGTATCCTGTACTTCTGGGCTTCCTTCGGGTTGGGCACGTGGTTAATGACCATTTCCAGTAGGGCTTCGTGAAGTGGTATAGCTTTCTGTAATTCCTCCACGGCTTGCTTTCCTTTGGCGTAAGCGTTCATCATGTCCATGATCGTTATTCCTTTCCTCTTGGCGTAAGGTACCGTCAGGCCTATCTTATCCCTCGCTGAACCGAACGCTACCTGGCCTTTGGCGGGATCTAGTAACCACTTGTCCCTGAACCCTGGTTCGGCGTATTCCTTGATGAGGCTGTTCACTTCCTTAATGATCGTTATGAATCTCTTCTGTATTTCCTGAGGTGATAGCTTGAGTTCCTTTATGAGCCTGTCGACCTTGTTGATGTATAGGAGTGGCCTTACCCTCTCCTCAAGTGCCTGCCTTAGTACGGTCTCAGTCTGTGTCATCACGCCTTCAACGGCGTCTACGACAACGATGGCACCGTCAAGTACTCTTAGGGACCTTGTGACTTTACCTGAGAAGTCCACGTGTCCGGGCGTGTCGATTAGGTTGATTACGTAGCCTTTACCACCCATTTCGTGGTAGAGGCTAATGTTGGCCGACTTTACGGTGACGCCTCTCTTCTGCTCGACGTCGAGGTAGTCTAGGGCCAGCGCCTCACCAGCGACCTTGACTGAAATTATTCCTGCCGCTGCTAGCAGCAGGTCCGATGTCGTAGTCTTGCCGTGGTCTACGTGCGCGATTATTCCTATGTTCCTGACGCGCTCTAGGTTAGACATTAGCTTCTGTATCTGTTCCACAGTCTTGTATCTGGGCATGATTCCTAACCTAGGGGATAGAAGCATTGGAATTTAAAAGCTTAGCAGTAAGGCACTCACTCCTGCTTCCTCTCGTGTTCCTTGCTGTAGAACCGCTCTAGACCCCCACCTACTCCTTCATGTTTCTTGCTATATGGGTAGTCAAGTATGCGTTTAATTAACTGGGCCTTCTCCTCACTAATACCTTCTACACGCGAGAGCTCCACAGGGGAAGCCTCGAGCACCGCCCTCAGACTACCGAACTTCCTTAGTAATCTGTCAGCTAGTGTCGGCCCTATGCCTGGGAAGGATGCAAGGACGTAAAGTTGCCATTCGCTTAGGTCCTGTTCCTTAGGCTTCTGCTGTTTCCTGTACGTTGGAAAGAGTGCCGTGGCGGAGGGTTTCCTAGTTGTTTGGAGCTTCTCAGCAATCAGCTTTATTGTTTCAGCCGTGTGTTTTGAGTTTCTCGTGTAAATTACTGGGATGTTGTTGTATATTACTGCCGTTACTAGCGCTGCCTCGACGGCTTTGTACTTGTTGGTTATGCGGCGTAAGTACATTAGGTCGCCTTCAACTAAGATGAACGTCCTTAGGCCGGATGCCTTTAGGCGACGCACCTGGTCGAAGAACCTTCCCTCGAAAACCGAGTGGGCTAAGTCGTCGACCCTTTTTCTCTCGATGACCGTGTCCTCGGTAACCATGTAATCACCTACCTCTAGCTGCTTGTAGATCACTGATACGCCCATCTCGGTGAGGTACTTCGGTACGTGGGAGGCTTTCTCTCTGAGGTCGACGTAAACCTTCACCAACCCTACTCACACTCCTCCATCCAACGACCCTCCTCAAGTATCCCTATGCTATACCCTTTTCTCGCGAAGAAACGTGCTATGGTTTTCAGGATCTGCTTAGGGCTTACGCGAGAGTTTATTAGTGCTCCCGCAGCACCCGCGTGCCCTCCGCCCGAGCCACCGAGTTCTTTTGCGAAGTGTAGTGCTAGGTTTGAGGCTATGGGTTCGCCCCCGAACTTCTTGAGGAATGACTGTGATATGCGGATAGTTATCCGTGTTGCGTTAGGTCTTTTCGCTACGGCGATGGCTACGTCGGCACCAGCGTCGATGAGGGCTTTAAGCACGGCCGATTCATGTGCGCCGATGCACGTCACCGCAAGTATTACTTCTTTGTTTAGCCTGTATAGCCCAGTCCTTGAGAGGCCCTTCAACCTGGCTATTACTTCTGAGCGGCTTACCTCCCGTAGTGTGAGGATGTTAAGAGCTTGCCTGTAATCGCCTCCGTTCTCGGTTAGCCACGCCATTACGGCGAAGGTTTCTGGGCTGGCTAACCTGAGTATCCTGGTGTCGTAGAGCACACCAGCTATGAGGAACGTGAGGATTCTGGAATCAGGTCTTACTTTGAGGTACATCATTAACTCAGCCACTAGCTCGCTGGTTGACGCGGCTGAGGGTCTATGAATGCTCACGTCTGCCCCCTCAACTAGGTCATTTACCTCGTGATGGTCTATCACGACGTAGGGCTTGCTCAGCAACGAGGACAACTTATTCAGCTGCTGCGGTGTTGAGGTATCAACGATTACGGCCGCGTCACACTTACTTGGGTTATCATTAATTACCTCGGCCCTCGGTGCTAGGGCCTCTAGGAGTTTCTTCGATACCTGTTCTAGACCCTCAGACGTTAGTACGAGTATGTTTTTCTTAATGGCTAGGCTCTGAAGTATCTCCTTAACCCCCAAGGCTGAGGCTAGGGCGTCTGGGTCGGCGTTCCTGTGCATCGCTATGCATACGGTACCCTCTCCTAGACCCTCAACCCACTTCCTCAGCCTCTCCGCGTCTGCTGGCTCTACGCTTAAGTTCATCCCTTACCACCTTGAGCGCCTTGTCTATGGCCTCATCTATTAGCGCCTCGAGTTGAGGGGTTAGCGGTGCTGTCCCCTCCACCTCCACATTTACTAAGACGTTCACGGCCTCTCCTTCACGTTGAATTGATATGTGGGCTAGGTAGTCATCGCGTCTTGGGATGAGTTGCTTTAGTGATGAAAGAAGTTCTTCTGATGCCCTTAACGCTATTTCCTCTAACTCATCTGTGCTTAATGAGCTCGCGTTTATACCTATCTTCTCGATGGGGACCTTGCGCTTAACCAGCTTTGGGAGCCCCCGTAGGTCTGCCTAAGCTGAATTTCTCGAGCTTCTTCTTTAGCTCCTCTAACTGCTTTTTCAGGGTTTCCTCCATTTTCGAGAAACTGTTGAGTCTGATTTCTAGCTCCTCTTTCTTCTCCTCTAGCTCCTTGATTACTTCATCCTTAGGAACCTTAATTAGGACGAAGCCCGTGTTCTTGTACACCGGTGTGTCCTCGCTAACGGACTTCAGAATGTTTAGGGTCCTGTCGATCTCGCTGATCTCTGAGGTTATGACGGATTTCTGCGCGATTATTGAAGCGAGCTGGGATTCCACTTGCTGGTACTTTATCACTGCCTGCTCTAGCTCGGGGGGTATTCTTTGCGCCACTTAATCCTCACCCTCTCACCATAGATGGGGAGGACTTTAAATATTGCTGGTGGTTAAGCTAGGTTCCTCCTCCTTAGTTCGTCTATGAGGTTCAGCACGGTGCTAGATAGGCGTAGAACGCTGTTGAGAGCCGCCCTGAATGCTGAGTGGTTGGGTGCGCGTATCTCGATCTTCACGCCCTCCTCATCTAAGCTTATATTGGCTCTAACTCCACGCATCTCACTTTCCATTTCCGGCTTAAGTGACTTGACCAGTGTTTCACTTAGGTCTTCGGGGATGTCGTCCAGTAGTATGCTTAGTGATATGTGTTTGACCTCATCGCTGGTCATACCTTATCACCTTAGTCACTACGAAGCGAGGACCGCAGGGCCTGCCTGTGGAGGTGCATACGAAGTTCACCACCACGCCGTCCTCTCTTCTCCCGAGGATTACCTCTACGGCTGGCTCAGTCTCCCCCTCGTATTGAGCTACTTCCGGCCGTAAGGCCCTTATGAGTTCCTCGGCTGTCTCGGCGAGTAACTCGTCCTTCTCGGTTCCTTTGAGGTTCATGATGATCTTATTTATTCCTAGGGGCTTCTGCGAGTCCAGCATTTCCCTCATTAACTTAACCGATGTTATCTTCAGTAGCGAGACCCTCTTGAGCCCGTCTGGCTCGGGTGTGTGGAAAGTGAGTGCTGAGGGGTTTGCCTTTTTCTCGAGGACTATCAGTACACCATATGCTCCTGTTCTGCGGGCTATTGAGGAGAGGTCTAGTAGCGTGGCTTTACCTCGGTTAAACTTTATTGCGTGGGGTATCGTGGTGACTAAGTCCTTGATAAAAGACCGTGTTCTCCTAGAGGGTTCGCGGGATGTGGTTATCAATAATTTATTTTCGTGTCTTCCTACGCTCATCGTCTGCTAACACGCTACCATTGCCTTGTTTGACGCCCTATTACGGTCTTACTGAGCTCTGTTGTGGGTTGGTACGCGCCTCCCGCAAACACCGTTCCGCACTTAGGGCACTTCCACAGGCCGACGGCTATTCTCTTCATAACGGTCTTTGTTCCACAGTGGGGGCATTCATAGGGGGCGTACCTGCGTTCCATGACCCTCTTCCATCGTTTCCTCAGCGTTGAGCCGTACCTAGCCCCGAACCGCCCCGCGATACCTACTACCTTAGTTCTCTTGCCCATTCTGCCGCACCTGCCTCATTCGTTTATTGAGTTGAATTTAAGCTTTCCTCATCGCCAGTCTTCTTCTCCTTACTGCTTTCCTCTTCGCCCACCGCTTCCTCGGCTCCTACCTTTTCCCCTGCTTCTCCCTCTACCTCCTTCCCTTTTGCCTCCCTTGCTTCCTCTTCCTTTTCCTCCCGCTCTGCTTCTGTCGGTTGTCCTTCCCTTTCCTCTCGAGCGGCTGGGGCGGCTTCTTTTTTTGCTGGCTCTTCTTCCACTTCCTCCTCTAGCTTCTTGACTGGTTCCTCAGCCTCCCTCTCCTCGGTTACTTCCTCTTCCTTACCCTCCTCTTCCTCTTCGGCGGCTTCGATGGTTTCGGATGTTTCCTCTACTTCCTCACCCTCCGTCACTTCTTCGACAGCACTTTCCTTCGCCTCGAGTGCTTCCTCCTTCTCCTCCTTCACTTCCTCTACCTTCTTTTCCTCCTTGGCTTCAGCTTGCTTTACCGCGGCCTCGACTGCTTGTTCAATGATCTTGATTAGTTCTTGTCCTTTCTTTATTGCTACGTCTGTGGCTCTTAGGACTTCGTCCTTGGTTATTGAGGAGGGACCGCTCTTCTGGATCCCTGCTATCCTCCCGTCCTCCGATATCGCGAATATTATCTTAGTATCCAGCACACTTTCCTCTTCCAGGTCTGGGTCCACAATGAGTGCTTTCCCTAGCTTCCCTACAGTTACTGTGACCACTTTCTTCAGTAAGGGGAGTTGCGCTACGTGCGTTGTTTTGTCGACGACTATTTGTTCGTCTTCCTCGCTTATCACTGCCTTAGGTATCTTCGCGGTTAGTAGGGCGGCTAGTGTCGCTATTGATGACGCATCTACAAGGTTCCCGTCATGGTCTAGGACGTAGATGTCTATCCACACAACCCACACCTTCTTACCCGGGATTAGGACTAGCTTGCTTAGGTCTATGGCGCCTAGCTCCCTTATTGACCTGTCTATAACCCTCGCTAGCTCGATGGCGTTCTCGTCGGGCGGCCCTGGCTCGAATACTGGCGATGCCATGGGTACGAACTCCGCGGAAACTATTATTACGCCTTGGTCTGGGGCATCGGGGTACGGTGTTCCTACCTCTAGCTTCACACCTACTAGTACCTGCGTGTTCCCTAGCTTCACTAGGGCTGAGCCGTCTGCTTTGGGTAGGTAGTTAGGTATGATCTCCACCTGCCTTATGTCGTGGAGTCCACGCCCGTCTAGCCTGGTTCCTCTCTTGACTAGCGACGCTATCGTTTCTGCCTTGAGTTTGGGGATTATGTAGTCCGGCGATGATGGGGTTACTGACATTGCGTTACACCTCCACCTCCACTTCTAGGTACTTCCTCTTGAGGGTCTCCTTCTGCATCCTGTAGATCTGCTCTATGCCTTTGAGGGCTAAGTCTAGGGCTTCCTCAAACTCCTCCCTGGTTAGGACGCCGTTCAGCTGGAGTAGCGTTATTTCACCTAGGGCGGGCGCTGCCGCTACCGGCATGTCGGCTTCGCCGAAGTTATCCTCTACCTGGTCGATGTCGAGGACTAGGACGCCGTCAACCTTGCCCACAGCTACTGCCGCCACCAGGTCCCTCATGGGTATTCCGGCGTCGGCTAGAGCTAGTGATGCCGCTGTTAATGAGGTGGTCCTCGTGCCGCCGTCGGCGCTTATTACCTCTATGAACACGTCTATGGCTGCCCTAGGGAACATCTCGGTGAGCACCACAGGTTCGAGCGCCTCCCTTATCACCTTCGATAACTCTATCTCCCTCCTCGTAGGCGCTGGTGATTTCCTGTCATCGGTTGAGAAGGGTGCCATGTGGTACCTGCACCTGAGTACTGCGCGGTACGGTATCGCTATGTGCTTCGGCTGCGCCTCCCTAGGTCCGTACACCGCCGCTATTACTCTTGTCTTGCCGAATTCCACGTAGGCTGAACCGTTGGCGTTCTTAAGCACGCCTACCTGCATTTTTATCGGGCGTAGTTCATCGGGCCTGCGCCCATCGTGCCGCAAGCCGTTTTCGAGGATCAGCTTCGGTTTCTCTCCTTTAGCTCCTCCCACCTATTAATCCCCTCCTAACTTTTTCCTTCGCAATGAACTCCTTTATACGGTCCGTCAGCCCGGGTATGTGGGCCTCCCTCTCTATCTTCCTTATGGCCAAAACAAGTATGTCCTTAAGGTCCCGGTTGGGGCAGTCGATGACTATCCTTCCGTTGCGTCCGACAACGAGCTTGCACCCCGTTTCGTTCTCAAGGGTTGACTGCATGGAGCCTTTCTTCCCTATGACTCTAGGCACTTTCGCGGGGTTTATCTCGACGATAGCTCCCTTCGTTACCTTCCCTAGCCCCTTGCCCTTAGTGCTGAGTAGTGGATCCCTTGTGCGGTCGAATACCTCTATCTTGGCGACGATTACGTCCCCGACGTCTAGGTAGTCCGTGAGTTCCTCTCGAGCGGGGTTTATCGGTCTCCCAAGGAAGTCGGAAGCATAAAGTATTCCTGGGAAGGGCGCCCTTATGTCTACTTCCCAGCTTGTTAGGCCTACGGACCTGATTACGCCAACCACGATGTCCTCTGGTTGTGGGTAGTAGTAGCCTTCTAGGGGTATTATCTTTAGGGTGTTGCTTGATTCGTCGTACTGCACCAACCCGACGACGGCTGAGTAGTATTTCCTCCCTACCTTGTAGATGGTGGAGGGGGATAGTATCTTGAAGTCACCTTCAGCGATGAGGTCTCCTGGCGCGACTAACTCTCTCTGACCTACCTTTACGGTGCCTGGCAACTCACATCACCTTGACCTTAACTTCAGCCATGCCGCGGGTGGCGCGGCTTATGGAGTCCATTACCTCTCCCTGCATTCCTGCGGGTATCTCTATCTCAATTAGGAGTGAGCCATCGTTTAACCACCTCTCGTTCTTGACTTCCCCCAACCTCCTTAGTTCGGAGTACGCCCTCCCAGCGACAGCTGGCGGCACCCTCACAGTGATTAAAGCCCTAGCTATCTTTATGGGGAGGTGCCTTGCTATTGCCTTAACTATCTTGGCTGCTTGCTCCTCAACGCTCTTGTAGAGATCCACAGCTACCTTAGCTTCCTCCATAGCCTTCTCGATCCTCTGAGGCGGTATGGGTGTCTTGGTTCTCGGATCTATTGCTGAGCGGGCTATGTAGTTAATGATTAACCTCCTCTTAGCCTCCAGTAGCTTCCTTCTCTGGGCGGTGGTTAACTGTAGTTCGCCCTTCCTCAGTATGGTGTCCGCAACCTTCTTGATGTCTGTTGTGCCGAATACTTTCTTGACCTCCTCCGGCGATGCCCTATCTCCTTTCCTCGCATCCTTGTATATGTAGTCCCCAACCAGTACATCATCTATCGGTATCTTCTCGCCTTCCCTGTACTTGAAGGCCTTGTCCGGATCCACCAGTATCTCGAACTTATGCTTTCCCTTCTCGTACCTGGCTATCACGTATTCGTGGGTCATTTATCAACACCGGCTGCCCTGATGTATTTAGTTATCTCCTCCATGGTGAGCTTCCTGAAGGTCTTGTCGTCCTCGGTGATTATCCCTAGCTCTACGAGGTCTGGTGATAGCGGTGAGCCCGTGGAGGCTCTCAGCGCGCTTAGCGCTAGCTTCACGGCTTCCTCCCTGTCCATGTCGTCCCTGTAGTGCTTCTCTAGGTACTCCGTGGCTGCCTGGTCTCCCGAGCCTAGGGCTAGGGCCTTGTAGGAGAAGTAGTACCCGTTAATTTCGGTCTTAAATAATTGCGGTCCTTTCTTGTCGTACCCTGCGAAGACTAGGGATACGCCGAAGGGTCTTACTCCGGCGTGCTGCGTGTATATTTGCTTGATGTCGCACACGTTCCTTACGACGTACTCCACGTCGGCGGGTTCGTCGTAGATGAACCTGTAGTTCATCGCTACTTTCCTAGCGTAGTCGATGAGTATCCTGCCGTCAGCGGCTAGTCCTGCGAAGGAGGAGCCTATGTGCGTGTCTATTATGTAGATCTTGACTATGTCCTTCATGTCTATGAGTGGGGCTATGCGCCTCTTCTCGGCCGCGATTAGTGCGGCGTCCCTTATCTTGACCGCTACGGTGGTCCATCCCTTCTTGATGTTTTCGGCGGCGTACTCAACTTGGTAAAGCTTGCCATCCGGTGAGAACACAGTTATTGCTCTATCGTAACCCATTGCAGGTGGTCCAAACGTCAATCCTCTTACCCTCCTAGCACTGTTAATGAAGAAATATAAACTTAAATGGGGCCGGCCCAAAACCCTCCTTGGCGTGGTGCTTGAGTGTGGCTGAATTCATTTCAAGGATTCGGGATTCGGGCGTGGCTGTGTTGGGTGCGGGTGGTGCTGGGGATATTATCTCTGCTTACGTTATGTGTAGGGTTCTCGAGGACCTCTTTGGGGTTGAGTCCTGCGTTCCTGTGGCGCTGCTTTGGGAGCGATGGGTTAAGGACCCGTTCCCCGGGCCTGTGCCTAAGGACGCCGTTAGGGGTGCTAGGGTGGGTAAGTGCGTATGGGTGTCTAAGGACACTTACGTTGAGAGGCCTGGGGACTACGTTTTCCGCCCTAACGCCTCCGTCGTTGCGGAGGTTTTCGGTGGTGAGATCCCCGCCTTCACCCTGGAGGGCGGTGTCTTAGGCGTTGTTGAGTGCCTGGAGGAGGTCAGGGAGGCTGGGTACTCGCACTTGATGGCACTGGATGTTGGCGGCGATGTCCTAGCTAGGGGGTGGGAGCCCTCCCTCTGGTCCCCGCTGGCTGACGCGGTTAGCGTCGCTGCTGTCTCCCACTTCAGCGACTCCTCGGTGGCTGTCCTGGCTCCGGGGGCTGACGGGGAGCTCCCGGCTGACTACGTCCTCAGGAGAATTGAGGAGATCATGAAGCGGGGAGGGTACTTGGGCGCGGTCGGGCTCTGGCGCGATCACCTAAGAATATACGAGGAAATCCTACCCAAAGCAACCACCGAGGCAGGTAAGGCAGCGTACCACGCGTTAAGAGGGGAGGTAGGCGAGGTGGCCATAAGGGAAAGAAGCCGAACCGTCAGGATAGGTCCCCACACACCCATAACCTACGTACTCAAAACAGACACCGTAATGGAGGTCACCGTACTACCCCAAACAATAAAACACACTAAAACGCTGAACGAGATGCTTAACGCCGCACACAAAGCAGGCATAGTAACGGAACTCGACCTAGAACTAACAATCGCGAAACTATACGGCACAGGACCCCAAGCAAAACCAGACTGGCTAAAAGCCAAGCAAGAAGCACGTAAAACAGTAATTCACACAATAGAGCAAGACACCAAAACTTAAAAACCAAACAACCCCACAAAGAACGGGGGGCCAAAGCAGCGGGGTGGGGTAGCCAGGCAGCCCGCGGGGCTCATAAGAGGCCCCGGGCGGCCCGGCACCACCCACGCATCCTTTAACTTCGTTCTCCTGGCTCTCAAGTTGCTTAAGTTTGAGACATTTAGTCAGAGCGCACAATATTAATTGTAAACCGAACATAGTCATCAGTAAAGACACTCACTTTATTAAGCTACCTATAAGACTGGGAGCGTTAGGAAGTATGGAGAGGGTCGTTAGACTTCGGAACCTTGATAAAGAACTGATTGGTGATATCCTTGAGTCCATTCAGAAAAATAATGCTCTAACTCTGTTTTATTATGATGATGATCATAAACTCAGCCCTCACCTTATGGCTAGGTATCTATGGAAGAGCATTGGCCTAATCTTATGTGATGGGAATCTCTCTGCACTGATCGGCGGATATAAAACAATAACTTTCAGGGGTGTCACGAAGGAGACCTCTATAGCGGTGATAATGACCTTCCTTCCCTTACGCGCCTACTTGAGAGTGAGAATCTATCCTCAAAGCAGAGGGAAGAAAAGATACTTTAGCATCAGCGTCCTAAGCAAAGGTACTTTTCGTAAACAACGTGATAGCCTGCTTCAATTACTTCACGTACTGATGTCCCGGCAGTTCGACCTACATGGTCTTGACAGTACCTACATCTCTGCCTTACTTGCGGGTCTAATTGATGGAGACGGATATGTGGGTAAGGAGGGAAAGTACCTTGCAGTATCTGTGGCTAAAGGAGGGAGCGTAAAGGGGAGGACGATTTACTCCATCCTGACACACGCCGAACAAAGAGGATATATCGTACTTGGAACATATCGTGGGAGACCGAATTATGAAGTCTCCTTCAGGTTCCTGAAAATGGATTTCGCTAGAAACTGTTTAGAATTAGTATTCCATCCTATCAGAAGGGCGCGGCTACAGAGATACTTGCTTAACTGGGCTAAGAACTATGAATGCGGATTTACGGTGGGAGAACTTCAGCGTTTGATAACAGCTGCAAGCTCAGCGTATATTCAGCGAAGAAAGGAGCCTCGGAGGAGTAAGGTATTGGTATTATACCTGCAACGTGAAGCCTTTGATAGGGTAAGAACTCTCTGGCTTGGCGAGCACAGCGAATTGAAGCCCAAACCTATAGTGAGCCATAAGAGGGTGATGGTTAAAATCACAGAAAAGTGCAGGGATTCATTAAGGGAAGCAATAGACATTCTCACACGCTCTCGTAATTTAGAGAAAGTTGCTGTGATTGACAAAATCGTAAAGTTTATTTATAATTAGTTTTAGGTGCTTAGTTAAAGTTGCAGAATTAGTTTCCGAATTAATAGAATTCACAGAAAGTATATAAGCTGACTATACGAGTTACAAGATGGCCGGGCCGCCCGCCTCGGAGACACGCCCCTATAAGGGGGTCGAGCCCGAGGTCGGTGGTTCAAATCGGGCTGGTGATTGGAAGCCAGCCCGTGAGAGTCCACCCCCCGCTACCAGTGTGTGGGTGCCCCCCACCACTTCTTAACCTCACGATGAGAAGAGCATATGTTTTATACTTTGATTAGGTTAGGGAATAAGTATCTAGTAATGCGGATTTAGCGATTAATCGGTTAGGTGAACCAAAACCTTTACTTCGTTCTTAGCTAGGAGTGGGGGGGTTGCGTGTGGTTTGCGGGTTCTTTATTTTTGTTTTGTGTGTTTTGTTGGGTGGGTTGGTGGTATTGGGCCTGGTATGTATTCTACTGTTGGGCGTGTTGGTTTTTCTTGCGGGTATAGTTCCATGAGTTCGTATATTTCGGGTGGTAGTTGTGTTTTGATGTTTAGTCCTAGTTCTTGTAGGTCTTCGGGTGTTATTGGCCAGTCGTGGGTGTATGTGCCCATGACTAGTTTTTCGATTACCTTCTCTATTTGTTGCGGGGGTAGTTTTCCTTCCAGTAGCTTCGTTACTAGTTTCTTCGTTTGGTTGAGTGCTTTTTCTGCCATGTCTGCCATGATGAGTGTTTGGTCGCTGACCTTGTCGATGCCTTTCTCCTTGACTACCCTTATTATCGATGGTGCTGGGTATTGTCCTGTTTGTGTTGTTAGTTGTGGGTCTACCGGACCTAGTACTGCGTCTGGATCCATCCATATTTCGTCTGCCGCTAGGGCTATTAGCGTGCCTCCGCTCATGGCGTAGTGGGGTACTATGACTATCTTCTTCGCTGGGTGCCGCCTCAGCGCCATAGCTATTTGTGATGCTGCCAGCATTAGGCCGCCTGGCGTGTGCAGTATCATCGCTATTGGCTGGTCGGGTGGTGTTGACCTTATCGCCCTAAGTACTTGCTCGGAGTCCTCTATGTCTATGAACTTGTATATGGGTATGCCGAAGAGACTTATCCTCTCCTGCCTGTGAATCATGGTTATTACCTTCGCGCCGAGTTTCGCCTCAATCTCCCTTATTAGTGCGGCCCTCGCGTTCTTAAGGGACTGGTACTTCAGCTGAGGCGATATGAAGGTTAGGAAGATCCATATCAAGAAGAAGAGCCACAGCAGGTCAGCGAAGCTGGGGTAGAGCCCCGAAGTAACATCAGACAAACTCCCACCAACCTAATCCTTGCTCACAGAGATATTTAAACTTCTGACCATGATCGATTACTAGCTAAAAGTAGTCACTCTTATATTAACCTCACAACCCCTAAACCCACTTAAGCAGGCCTACCGGACCCTCACCCCTGCTAGGTAACTTGGTTTTAAGGGATGCAATGAATCCCTCCCAACTTAACTCGCCTGAGATCCAAGCATCGACCTCCTCTCCGAGCTCAGAGAACAGGGAGAGGAAGTCCTGCCACCTAACACCCAACCTCCTCAACTCCTTCCCCCAATAACCCCACACATACTTAGGTAACCTATTACCAAGCCATAAGACGTACCTAGCGCTAATACCCGAGGATTCGAGGCTCCTAGCAAGCTCCTTGAGTTCCTTCGGCTCCGGAGGCGTGACGAGCTCGGGCAGGCTCTCCCACCAATCATAACACACGACTTAAACACTATTATGCGCTTCCCACACCGGAAAGCACGTTTAAGCCTCACCCGCAAAGTATGATAGTGGGGGTGAACTTTCTTGAGTAGGAAACCAAGCGGTCTCCACATAGGTCCGGCAGGAATACCTCACTCAACGAAGAAGAAATCAACGCCCGAAGGCGTCAGGAGGGTAGCTGAGCTAGGTCTCGACGCAATGGAAATAGAGTTTGTCAGAGGAGTAAGGATGAGCGATAAGCTAGCCGAGG
Source organism: Desulfurococcales archaeon (assembly GCA_027002995.1). Lineage (GTDB taxonomy): Archaea > Thermoproteota > Thermoprotei_A > Sulfolobales > NBVN01 > WAOL01. Next base: position 12,820 of record JALWZB010000087.1, on the reverse strand, counting down.
AAACGAGAAGGGCCGCAGAGGAAAGCGGCGTCATACTAACCGTGCACGCCCCATACTACGTCAACCTCCTCTCAAACGACCCAGCCAAGGTTGAAGCATCAATAAAGAGGATACTCGACTCAGCAAGGGCAGGCTATAAAGCAGGCGCATGGTCTGTCGTCTTTCACCCAGGGTATTACGGTAAAACACCCTCTGAACAAGGAGTCAGAAGGGTCAGAGAAGCACTCAAGAAGATAATCAAACAACTCAAGAACGAAGGAATAGAAATCTGGATTCGCCCCGAAACCATGGGGGGACTAGCTGAGATAGGTTCCCTAGAGGAAGTCATAGACATGGTGGACGGAATAGACAACGCATCAATAGCTATAGACTTCGCACACCTCTACGCCAGAAGCCTAGGGGAATTCAACACCTACGAGAAATTCTCTGAAGCACTAGAATTAATAGAGAAGAGGCTCGGCAATGAAGCCTTGAAGAACATGCACATACACATGTCCGGCATGGAGTACGGTCCTCGTGGGGAAAGGAAGCACCTGAACTTCCACGAATCTGAGTTCCAGTGGGAGAACGTGCTGAAGGCCCTCAAAGACTTTAACGTTAAGGGTGTCCTGATCTGCGAATCTCCCTCGCTAGAGGATGACGCGCTGAAAATTAGGGACGCGTGGCATAAAATACTAAGGAGCAAGCCAAAACCGCGGCGCGTAGCATAGGGCAATCACCCCTTACACTTACCCTTAAGCTCCTCCGGAACACAGATGCCGTACCTCTTGAGAGCCTCGCATATCTTGTCAACAGGAATAAAGGCTGAACCGCCTGACTTCAACCTAACGAAGTAAGACCTACCAACCAACCTAATCTCAACAGCTTCCTCACACTCACCCAAATCCTCGGCACTTAAAGGCGAACCCACTACAAAGCACCCCCACATCATAAACTACAATACTCTTTAAATGAGAGGAGGTTAAGTAAATCACGCAGGGAGCTTCAAGTAAAAAAGAACTTAAAGTCAACACGCGCAACGAGAATCAACGCTCAAGCCACGAACGCTACGCGGGCATGCAGCAACCTCAATTCACGGCGCGTTTCTCCCTTAGCTTAATCTCGCGAAGGTACTGTATGGCTGCGGCGATACTGCCCCTACTACCGACTATGGCTCCCCACCTCTCCCTGAACTTCGTCGGCACTAACGGCCTGACACGCTTCTTAATTCTCCTAGGTACGTAAGTAGCTTCCATGCCCTTTAGACCGAACGTGCCGTCAATCATCTCGATCACTACGTCACGCTCAATCAGTCGCACCAGTACCTTCCTGAGCCTGTCCTCACCAGCTAATCCGCTCAGCTCCTTCCTCAGCTCCTTCCAGGTAACGGGCCTTCCCTTCCTCCTTATTATATCAACAACTAGCCTCTCCAGCTCCTCGTCGTCGGGTGCCCTAACCACTAACACGTCCTCGTCCTCGTAAACAACCTCCAGCTCCTTTGGTTTTGTTTTAACTGCCATTTCCTATCACCCCATTAAAGTATAATATTGCGTCGTTCTATATAAATGTTTGATATAAAGCAAACTAACTAAAGCAAGCACAACCAAGCACGCCGATCATCACACCATCTAATTCCAGGCGACACTAAGTAAACGGTACCAGCCTTTTAAGCTGTATCGCCACTAACTAAGGTACTGGTGAGGGCATTTATGCGGGACATAACGCTGATAGCTTCAATACCCTTTGGAAGCAAGCCTGAGGTACTCAAGAAGATCCAGTTAATTAAATCGTACCTAAGGGATGAAGTCGGCCTAAATGTTCACTTAGTTGTAACGACAGGTAAGGGCAAGCCGAAGATCATAGCGATGGGTGAGGTCATGGAATTAAGTGAAGACCTAGCGACTCTAATATACAAGATCACCTCAAAGCTAGCATCTGATGTCAGCGACCCTAAGTTCTTGGATAAGGTTGCTGCCGGGCTAATGGTTGAGGAGTAGAGACTGTGTTAACATATGAATAAGTATTCCACCGTTTAACCCCCTATTGACAGTTTAAGGTAACAGAACACCACCACCTGTCCTCACTGTTTTACTTAACTGATATAAACTTATAAGTCGTACTTTAACATGAACTTGAGACTGAGGTGGGCTAAATGCTCACAGACATAAGGATATTCGCTATCGAGCTACTCCGATCCTACAAGAAGGTGTTTAAGTATAAGGACCTAGAGGCAATCACAGGCCTCCCAGCACCCGCACTATGGAGGTACATTAACATGAAGATCATGCCGAGCACGGAGAGGGCACAGGAGCTTGTTAAAAAGTTAACACAGCCCCAGGTAATAGATCGGGTGCTCAGAGATAACATCATAGAGGTCGGGGATAACATCTACAATCTCTCGAAAGTAATATATAATCCCTCACTGCTCAAGATATTCGCGTACCTAGCCTACAGAGAATTCCACAAGTATAACATAACGGCTGTCGCCACAGTTGAGGTGGACGGTATCCCCATAGCGGTTAAGGTAGCGAGCGTGCTTGACACTAGCCTAGTGATAGCGAGAAAGAAGCCTGAGTTCGGCATTAAGGAGTACTACCAGACAAGTTACTTAGCAAGGGACCCGCCAGCCGTCGTGAACCTGTTCCTGCCTGCCTCATTTCTAAGCGTGAGTGACAGGGTACTCATAGTTGACGACCTCCTAAACACGGGCAGGACTTCCAAGGCTCTGATAAAGCTGATTAAGATGGCTGGAGCGACACCTATAGGGCTATTCTCGATAGTGGCGGTCTCGGACCGCTGGCGCCAACTCATTGAGGGGGAGTTAGAAAAGATCTACGTTGTAAAGCAACTCCCCGGTGAGCGTGAGTTAGTCTGAGAGCGCGTAGCAGGCAAAACAGGCTGAAACACGCGGTCGCCGACGCTTTCTCAGCCGCGCTTATCATTGAGGCCGCCACACCCGGGAAGCTAAGCACGGTTAGCGGCACGGAGGAAATCAAGGATCTAAACCTCACTAAATTCGCTCTAAGCGCGCCGACAGTACGTGACGTAGTGATACGCAGCGTAAATAATGCGTTAAGGGGGAAACCCCTTAGCTTAGGTAAGCTCGTGCTTCACGGCATTAGGAAAATCATGCGTAACCCCCTAATCAGAACAAACACTGCCCTAGGCTACTTAATGCTGAGCGTGCCACTATCATACGCTGTGGGACTGGCGCTAAGAGGAAGCAAGGACGACCTGAAGGACATGATTGCTATCATCACGCGACACTACTCAATCATAGAAGAGCAACTCAAGAAGGAGAACATCAAACACTTCTACGCCGCCATAAAGACCGCCAGCGAAGGACACTTAGGAAAGTTCGTCGGGACAGTACCCAGCGTGAAGGACGACGTTGCATCAACAAAGGTTAGCGTGTGGGACGCGCTAACGTGCTCAGCGTACTACGACATGATAGCCTACGACATCACACATGGATTCCGCATTACGCTACTCGCACTAAACAAGTTGTTAGCTCTAGCTAAGAAACCAACCGAATTACTGAAAGCTATACCCTACCTCCAAGCATACATACTCTCAAAGATGCCTGACACGTTAGTGCTTAAGGCGTGGGGCCTACCCACCGCATTACTCCTAAGCAACGCAGCATCCTCACTAAGACCCGGTACAAATGAATGGAATGCCGTGAGTAAGGCGCTCAGGGATGTAGGCGTAAACCCTGGGAGCACCTCAGACATTATGAGTGCTGCAATAGCGCTTTACTTGGTGAGCAACATTGTTTATAGCGATAGTAGCTAATCCACGCGTTAAAACCAGAAACGAGTTACTAAGGCTCGCACAGGAGCTCCGGGACGTGAAAATCGCCGCAACCATAGTGATAGGCAACTTAGGGTTAGACCCGGAAGAATATGCTGGGCTCCTACCCAACCCCTACTTCCTAAGCGGTGCTGAAGACGACATCCGAGTCACTAAGCAGGCAAGGAAGCTCAACGCGCTACTGGATGGTAATGTCGTCGAAATAAATAATGTAGTAGTAGCTGGTGTGGGTGGTATAGATCCCCACCAAAACATGGAGCGCGTGTTAAAGCTAGTAGATGCAGGTACATTGGGTAAGAGGATTGACATTACCCTATCTTATCACCCGCCTAGGGGTTGCGGAGACCTCATAGGAACCCTTAAAGTACGTAGGGGACTTGACGAGCTTAGAACCTTTATCGAGAAGATACGTCCCTCACTCCACATATGTGGTGGTGAGTACGTTGACACGTGCTTAATTAACAACACAAAAACGTATGTGTTAGGTAAAGGCGAAGCATGCGCCTTGATTAGGAAGGATCGCAAATCCGTTACTTCCAGAATATTACCATTAAGGCATTGGCGCAACCCTTAAAGTTCCCTCGCCATTAACCACGCATCCTCACCGTCCAGGTAGTACTTCCTCAATTGCTTCACTTTCCGGAAACCAAGCTTCTCGTAGAGCCTTATCGCTGCGTCATTACTAACGCGGACCTCCAGATAAACCTCGCTTGCTCCATAGACCTCCTTAAGCCTCCTCATGGCTTCAATCATGAGCCTCATGCCTATGCCACGCCTCCTGAACTCCGGAAGCACCGCGATACTTACTATGTGCCCGAGTTTCTTGAAAGGCTTCCAGTATACGTACCCTAAACCGCGATCCACTCTCGTCATAACGTACCCGACTATCCTCCCATCAACCTCTGCAACTAGGAACGCCTTACCCCACAAACGCAGGTGATCCCTCCAGAAGTAGTCTGGGTAATGCTCGGGGAGTGTTTGGAGGTTGATACGGATTATTTCGGGAAGGTCTTCCTCCCTAGCTTCCCTAATAGTTACCTTACCGCTTTCCTCGCTACTCAACAACCGCACCTTGATTTAGTTTATTACGGCGTCATAATAACTTTAGTTTAGTGTGGGCATGCATGCCGCTGAAGGAACCACCTTACCACCCGATCCAGGAAATAGAGGGAACTAAGGCATCCGTGCTATCAGGGAGGAGGATCGCGTTCGGATTAACGGGTTCGGTAGCCATCTACAGAACCATCGACGTTATGAGGGAGTTAATCCGGAGAGGTGCTGAGGTCTACACCGTACTGAGTAAGGCGGCGGCCGAACTCGTGGGGCCTGCATTGATTGAGTGGGCCACGGGCTCCAAAACATTCACAGGCTTCGCTGGCGAGACCGGTCATGTTGCCCTAGGCAAAATCTGTGACTCTATGGTGATCGCGCCAGCCACGGCAGACATACTCTCTAAGATAGCGCATGGAATATGCGACAATCCCGTCTCACTGACTGCAGTGGACATGCTTGGGCTGGGTAAGCCACTAATAGTTGCGCCAGCTATGCACCGTGGTCTCTGGAGGTCCCCACCAGTAGTAGAGGCTATCAAGAAACTTGAGGGGTTCGGCGTCACGATAATACCACCAGTGGATCTCGAGGGTAAGGCGAAGTACCCCTCAACAGAGGACGTTGTCGCTGCTGTGGAGGCCGTAACGTTAAGGGGTAGGGACCTTAGGGGACTTAGAGTGCTTGTTACTGCCGGACCCACTCGCGAGTACCTCGATAATGTGCGGTTCATAAGTAACCCCAGCTCGGGGAGGATGGGTATCGCCATAGCGCGTGAAGCGTTCTTCAGGGGAGCGCGGGTGACCCTTGTGCACGGTCCCTTAAGCGTCAGTAAACCCCATTATATAAGAAGCATAGGCGTTGAGACAACCGAGGAAATGCTCCAGGCAATCATCAAGGAATTATCCGGGAGCGAATACGATGTCATCGTAATGGCTGCCGCCCCCACAGACTTCAGATTCAGCAGAAGGTTTAGCGGGAAGGTAAGAACTGGGTCAGGCCCCATCACCATCACGCTAGAGCCCACGCCCAAGATCGCCATCGAAGTTAGGAAACGCTTCAAGGGTCTCCTAGTGGGCTTCGCGGCTGAGTGCGTTGTCGGCGACCTGAACACCTTAGCGGAGGCAGCCCGCCACAAGATGCTGGAGAGGGGCTTCGATATCATTGTGGCTAATGACGTGTGTGCTGAGGGCTCTGGCTTCGCAACGGAAACTAATGAAGTGCTGATAATAGTGAAGGGTAAGGAGCCTGAGCACGTCAAGTTAACGTTGAAGTCGGAGGTAGCTCGCAGAATAATAGATGCTGTCCGGGATGAGGTTTATGCGGGAGGTCACGCTCCAAGTTCCGCTCCACGTTAGCGGGTTCTGGGTGCCTTATTACGGCCCGGCACCAACGCTGACAGGGTCCGTCGGTGTTGGGCTGACGTTGAAGCCTTACCTCACGGCCAGGGTTACTGGCGCTGATGACGTGGTCTTGCTAAACAACGTTGAGATTCAAGGAGGGTTAAGGAACTCTATAGTTAGGCTAACGGGTGTTGAGCGTTTCGGCGTAGTTGCGGAGGCCCCCGCCGGGCTAGGGGAGGGTTTCGGGTTGAGCGCCGCCTTAGCCATAGCTATGGCTATCTCAGCACAGCTAGCATCCCAGCGCGAGCTACGTTTAGAGGAGGCGCTTCGACACGCACACATCGCTGAGGTCGAGAACCTCACAGGCTTGGGCGACGTGATTGCCGAGGCGTTGGGAGGCGGTCTCGTAGTGCGTGTCAAGCCCGGCCCTCCAGGCTTAGGGGAAGCCTTCAGCATTAAGGTAAGAGACAGGATCAATGTGAGCACCGTCCTCATAGGGAGGACAACCACCCCAGAGATGCTTAAGGACTTAGCCGGGCGAATAAGTCTCTATGGGAGGGAAGCTATGACTAGGTTCCTGAGGAACCCGGGATTAGAGGTGTTTGCCGATAATGCCCGGCTCTTCAGCAGGCTTACAGGCATGATGAGTCCCGAGGTAGAGGGTAGGGTTAGCGATATTCTTAGGCAGACCTTGAGGAATGGGTGCGTGATTAACTTCTTTGTTAAGAAGTCCTTACTCGTCGTGATCCACGGGTCAGAGTGCGTGGATGAGGTCGCACGCGAGTTGAGTACGCTCGGCAGGGTTAGGTTATTAAGTATCGCAGAGGAAGGGACGTCGGTGCGTGGGGCTTGACTCACTGGGTACCCAAGAGCCATCCGAGATACGAGTCCCTAATCACGCGGGAGAAACTCATCCAAGGCTTTGAGGAAGGCTACGTGGCGGTGGCTGGACTCATAGCCCACGGTAGGGGAGAGTGTTTCGACTACCTAATGGGTGAACACACTATAGAACCAGCTATTAAGGCCATACGGGCGGCTGCTGCCGCCTTACTCCTAGCTAAACGCCCAGTAATCTCAGTTAACGGGAACGTAGCTGCGCTGGTACCTGAGGATGTCGTTAGGTTAGCGGAAGTCACGGGAGCGAAGATCGAGGTGAACCTATTTTACAGAACCGAAGAGCGGGCGCGTAAGATCGCTGAAGTGCTGAGGAAGGCCGGCGCTAAGGAAGTGTTAGGGGTTGATGACGCCACAGCCACGATCCCTGAACTAGAAAGTGAAAGGAGGAGGGTTAGCCCTGAAGGCATCCTAATAGCCGATGTTGTCCTCGTACCTCTGGAGGACGGTGATAGGACGGAAGCCCTACGGAGACTAGGCAAGACAGTGATCGCTATAGACCTTAACCCACTATCACGCACAGCTAGGGCGGCGAACATAACTATAGTGGATAATGTTGTTAGGGCTATGCCTAAACTCGTTGAGGAAGCATCAAGGCTCCGAGAGAGTGGGAAAGAGGAACTGGAGAGCATATTAAGGGGCTACGACAACAACGCCGTCCTGCAGGACGTACTGAGGCACATTGTCAAAAGACTAGAGGAATTAGCTAAGGGGAAACTCATCCTTAACTTCTAACCATCCCACATCACTCCTTAACATCTTTCCTCACAGCCAGTTTCTCACGGAGCTTGCTGAGCTCCTCCTCACTCATGCTCCAGTACTCACCCTCCGCGGGGAAAGCACCTTTACGCACGTCCTCAGCGTACCTCCTGAGGGCATCAATCATTACGTTATACAGGTCAGCATACTTACGGGCGAATGGTGGGGGAGTGGGGTTTAAGCCTAACACATCATGAATCACGAGTATCTGCCCGTCACAGTCAGGGCCTGCACCAATGCATATCGTAGGTATGCGTAGTTCCTTGGTCACCTGCGCCGCTACCTCAGCAACGGTATTCTCAATCACCACCGAGAAAGCACCGACATCCTCCAGAGCCTTAGCGGCTTCGATCACCTCCATGGCATCCTCGGCTTTCTTACCCCTAAGCTTGTAGCCCCCTAGGACTAGATAGCGTTGAGGGTTAAGACCAACGTGCCCCATCACCGGTATTCCTGCCTTGACCATCGCCTCAACCTTATCTAAGATCTCCTCACCACCCTCAACCTTAACCGCGTCTGCCCCTGCCTTCAGTAGTTTGCCAGCGTTACGCACAGCCTCCTCCCGGCTGACCTCGTAACTTAGGAACGGCATGTCAGCAACAACTAAGGCTCTTGGTGACGCATTAACTACTGCCCTAAGGTGATGCATGATGTCATCCATAGTCACGGGCAAGGTTGAGGAATACCCTAGCACCACCATCCCTAAGGAGTCACCCACTAAGATCCCATCAATACCTGCCTCATCCACCACCTTAGCTTGGTAGTAAGTGTACGCAGTAACCATGACTATTTTCTTGCCTTTCTTCTTCATTTTAATGAAGTAATGAGGAAGTATCTTATCACCCATCGTAGCCATCGCCAATATACTGGGGGTAACGCTAAATTAATGTTACCGTGACACGCCACGAAGCCGAATTCTCTCCAAGAACTTCACGATGTTCCAAAGAGTGTAATTAACTAGACACACTCTACCAACCTTAAGACCCTCTAAGTACACGGAACCATTTATGTAGTCGACCTCGGTCCGCTTCCTTGACCTTATGTCTTGAAGCATGGATGAGTAGTTTTCGGCAGTGTTTCTGGCAACGCTAAGTAACGCATCCGCCGGATCCTTAGGTAAGGACACACCCTTAGCGACCGCCACCTCCTTAACCTCATTGGCAGCAGCTAACGCAACGTTCCTGGCGTAAACATCCTCGTTCACAATCCCGTTCTTAACGCCGAGTATTGTCGTCACTGGGTTAATCCCGGCGTTAATGCCTAGCTTGACCCATCTGTAGCCCTCACTCTCGTCAACGTAGATGAAGTTAATCACGCGCAATAATTCCGACACGTGTCTTGCGACTGCGTGAAGTGTTGAGGGGGCCCTCCTACGTTTTGGGCCAATGTAGCTTGGGCCAATACCGGTGAGGCGAACCTCATGCCTATTAACGCGGTTAGCTCCGAACCCGATAATGGCTTGCAAAACGTTATTCGGACCCACGATCTCCTCGGCGAGTTCCGTGGAGCCTAAACCGTTCTGGCACATGATCAGGATAGAATCCCTGTTAAGCAGTCTGGGGAGCTTGCTTAACACGTTCTTAACGTCATATGCTTTAACGCAGATGAAGGCAAGCCCTATCGAACCTGGCTGAACATTACTGTACGTTGTGTGTAGACCCTCAATAATTCTCTCTCCTTCACCCAGTACCTCCACCTTAATTCCATGCTCCCTATAGAGCTCAGCTACTTGGGCATTCCTGTGGATTAATACTGGCTTAATGCCTACTTCATTTAACGCGTAGGTAATGACAGAACCTACAGCACCTACCCCAATAACGGCGACGCTACCCTTAATTAAGTCACGTGCGGTCAATTTCCTCTATACCTATGCTTACTCTCCTCAACTCCTTACTAGGCTTTACTCCGCTGACCCCAGCACTGCTAACACCACGTTCCGTAACCCGTGATAGTGTGAGGGCCTGCCTCGCTAGCTTCATGAGCGTGGTTGCCTTGCTTATGAAGTCCGAATACTTGTTCCCATACTTGCTGGCCTCCTTCATAACTTTAGCGACTATCGGCAACTCATTCATAATTATCTCCCTAAGCATTTCCCTGTCCGCACTGCTTAGCTTGACCTTCCTGCATAGGGCCTTAACCTTTGATAATAGGGAATCTATGCTCACGGCCTCCATCTGAAGTTCGAGAACGTAGGTCTCAGGATCATCTATCTCGTTAATAACACCCTCGTTTGACCCGTAGTCACTAAGGACCGCCTCCACAGCCTCACGATCAGTGAACACGTACCAGTGCTGAGCCGCCGACTTGTAGGAGGTTTCGATGATGCCGTACTCACGCTCCAGTATTCGAAGTAACTGATTTGGGTTGTATCTGAAACCCCATTCACGGAGCTTCACCACTAAGCCTCTGAAGTCGAAATCCCCAGGGTATCTCCTTCCTTCGGCACGGTACTCGTCAGCAGCTTCAAGCGCCGCCCTGAGAACGTAGTAGGCCCTGTCACCATACTTCAGCAGGACTTCCTGCACTAATGACTCAGTAATCGATACCACTACCCCCTCCCTTCCCTCCTACTCGTCTCTACGTCTAATAAAATCGGGTATAATGAAGGATGTTACAAAGCCCTGTGAACGGGTATTAATGCGGTATTACCGCTATCACCTCATGCTCGCGCCTGCCTCACCAGACCTAATATATTGGTTAAACACCTCTTTTAGTGGCGAGGAAGGGCATGTCCAGTAACGGTTACGCCATTAGGCTTGAGGGGGTCGTGAAAACCTTCGGGAAGAAAGTGCAGGCTCTGAAGGGGATATCTTTCACGGTACCTAAGGGTGTTATTTACGGCATCCTGGGACCTAACGGGGCCGGTAAAACAACGACCTTAAGGATAATCGCCACGCTTGTTCGGCACGATAGGGGTGTGGTTGAGGTCCTAGGTCATAGATTACCTGAGGAGAGGGCAGAAGTGCGGGAGCGGATTTCCTACCTTCCAGAGGACGCGGGCCTGTACCATAGGTTAACTGGGTGGGAAAACCTGCTGTACTTCGCGATGATCTATGCTGACGATATGGAGTCAGCCAAGGAGATGGCTGCTCGCGGAGCCGAGCTTGCGGGGTTATCCGAGAAGGATTTACATCGTAAGGCATCTGAGTACAGTAAGGGTATGAGTAGGAGGGTGGCGCTGGCAAGAGCCTTGATGGTCGGCGCTGACCTGGTATTACTTGACGAGCCTACCTCCGGGCTCGATGTCTTCTCGGCCTACACCATAAGGAAGACCATAAAGGAATTCGCTAAGCGTTCAGGGACGACCGTACTCATGTCATCTCATAACATGCTTGAGGTTGAGGAACTATGCGATAGGGTCATCTTAATTAATAAAGGAACCATCGTTGCTGAGGGAGAGCCGAAGGAGCTTAAGCATAGGGCTAATGCCTCCAATCTTGAGGAGGCATTCATTAAGTTAGTGGGTGAGTTCGATTGAGAAGGTCGTTATACCCGGTCGTCTGGAAGGAGTTACGGGATATGGCTAGGGATATTAAGACGTTAGTCGCTATCTCTCTCCTCCCGCTACTCATGATGCCATTAATGGGGATCACCTCAATCTATGTTCAAACCCTACAGCAGGGTGTCGCCGTGGTGATTAACGAGGATCCAGGAACGCTTACCATAGGTAATGCTACCTTCTCCACAAACGACCTCGCGAACAGCATCGTAGCTGCGCTTAAGTCTAAGGGCTTCAGAGTGTTAAACCATAGCGTCAAGTCCTACGACATAATGATCATCATACCTAAGGGATTTAGGGCGAACCTCTCTTCCCTCACTAGGGTAGCACTCATTAGGATCGTGAAGTCCGTTGGCTCAGCTAAGAGTAATGAAGGAGAGAACACTGTTCAGTCTGTTCTAGGTAGCTTCGCGCGTAAGGTGGCTGAAGCAAAGGTAAAGTACTTGGGGACTCTTGCTAAGAAGCCCGTGACCCCTGATTCCGTCCTGAACCCCATAGTATATACTACGGTATTAGTAGGTCCCTCGGGTACTACTGTCAGTGTCGAGGAGAGCTTCCGCGTAATGCTGGGCCGTATCCTCGCATTCTCGCTGGTATTCGTTACCACGCCATCAATAGCCTACATAACGGACTCCGTCGTAGGCGAGAAAGAGAGAAAAACCTTCGAAGCCCTCCTAGCAACACCCGTACCTAGGTGGTCGCTCGTGATCGGTAAGACCTTATCGGCGTCAGTCATAGGCCTCATCACCGGCTTGGCGGACGCCGTGGGTCTGCTACTCTTCTTCGCCTTACCTTCAATGACATACGGCGTTAACTTATTCTCTCTACTAACACCAGGTCTAATGATAGCTCACGTAAGCGCCGTGTATTTATCGGTACTTGCATCTCTAGCCCTAATACTCCCGATAGTCATAAGGTCTGGTAGCTACAGGGTCGCCCAAGCCTTCTCGCTCGCCATAATTAGCGTTGCCTCGGTAGTGTTCTTCATATCCCTCTACGCGGACATAAACGCGCTAACCGCGCCGTTGAGATATACATTATATGTCATACCCTACAGCCACGCTGTCGGGATGATAAAGCGGTCTGTGCTCGGTGAGGTGAATCAGGCAGCGATCCACGCGTTAGTGATAATAGCTGAGATAGGGGTACTACTCGCCCTAGCGGTGAAGCTGTTTAGTGAGGAGAAAATCATTTACTCAAAAACTTAAAATAACGGCCCTTACTTACCCTTTGGGTTTAATGATGCCCGGCAAGCCAAGCGTGAAGGCATTTATCAGATCGCGATGGACACTGATAGTTTCGGTTACCGTCCTCATAATAGCTCTGATCATAGGCTCTTACCTGAGGTACTACCCAGTAATAAACGCTGAACGCTGGGGTTACGGCCCCACCCTCCAAGAGTTGGACCCATACTCGGAGTACTGGATAGCGGATCATTTACTCAAGCACGGGATAGGCTACTTTGCCGAACTAACCAGGGCTAATC
>JALWZB010000086.1 GCA_027002995.1 Desulfurococcales archaeon | reverse complement strand
CCATGCAGAAATTCCATGTTTAATAACCCTGCCTACCAAGATAAGAAGTAGTTAATGGCGCGTGAGGGACGGTGAAGAAAATGGCTAGGGCAGCCATCATGGGGGCTTCCGGGTACGTTGGCGGTGAGCTACTCAGGATACTAGCGACCCACGAGCACGTGGAGGTTGTGCTGGCGACCTCACGCAGGTACGCTGGCAAACCCATTCACTACGTGCACTTCAACCTGAGAGGACACTATACTGGCTTAAGGTTCACTAACCATGACGTCAACGCGGTGCTAAGGAAGGACGTTGACGTCGTCTTCCTAGCCCTGCCACACGGAACTTCCGTGGATGTTGTGCCGGAACTCCTTAACGCGGGTCTCACGGTAGTGGATCTCAGCGCTGACTACAGGCTCAAGGACCCGGAGAAGTACGTGGAGTGGTACGGCTACGAACACCCGCACCCAGACCTCCTTCAGAAGGCAGTTTACGGAATGCCTGAACTACATAGGGAGGAATTAAGGGGTGCGAAGCTAATAGCGTCGCCAGGCTGTAACGCGACGGCAGCGATAATCGCTTTAATCCCCTTGATTAAGGAGGGCCTCGTACGCACCGACCAAATAATAATAGATGTTAAGGCAGGGAGCAGCGAAGCCGGTGCAACCCCATCGCTTCCCGACCACCACCCTGAGCGTGAGGGGTCCGTAAGGCCCTACATGCCGGCAGGCCACAGGCACGTGGCTGAGGTGGAGCAGGAATTAAGTATTATATCAGGTAAGCCCGTGAGGGCCTCACTGACACCGCACGCGGTGCCGATGGTTAGGGGGTCACTAGCGACTGCCTACTGCATCCCGGCTCGCGAGGTAAGCGCGCGTGAGTTAATGAGGGCGTACACCCTAACGTACGGCAAGGAACTCTTCGTCAGGATCGTGAAGACATCGCCTCACAAGTACCCTAACCCCAAATACGTCATCGGGAGCAACTATGCGGACGTGAGCTTCGAGATCGAGTCGAGAGCAGGCATAGTCAAGGCCTTCGCAGCGATAGACAACCTAGTTAAGGGCGCGGCCGGGCAAGCAGTCCAGTCCCTAAACGTGGCGCTAGGTTTCCCGGAGGACTCAGGCTTGAGGGCACCGCCCCTGAGGCCGGCCTGAGGTGATATAGAGGTGATGGACGCGGTAGTGGTTAAGGCTGGTGGGAGGGCCCTCCTAAGGAACATGCGTGGGATCCTCGAGGACGTTGCTAGGGTTGCTCGGGAGCGTCCCGTAGTGCTAGTTCATGGTGGTGGGGACATCGTGACGGAGTATTCCCGCAGGCTCGGTATTGAACCGAGGTTCGTTGTGTCGCCAAGTGGGGTTAGGAGCAGGTACACAAGTAAGGAGGAGCTGGAGGTCTTCGTGATGGTGATGGCCGGGAAGATCAATAAGGAGGTGGTCGCCACCCTCAACGCATTAGGTGCCACAGCCATCGGGCTCTCCGGGGTTGACGCGTCACTCCTGAAGGCGGTCAGGAAGAAGAGGATAATAATAGTTGATGAGAGAGGCAGGAAGAGGGTCATTGAAGGAGGCTACACCGGGAAAATAACCGAGGTGAACACGGAGGTACTCACCTTAATCTTCAGTAAGGGCTTAGCGAGGGTGGTGGCGGTAGCTCCCCTAGCTCTCAGCGAGGATGGCGAGATGCTTAACGTGGACGCGGATCAAGCAGCTACGGCATTAGCGAAGGCCCTTAAGGTCAAAGAACTCGTGCTACTAACTGACGTGGATGCCGTCTACGTCGACGGTACCCCAGTGAGGGAGGTAGTCGTGGATGAGGTACCCGCGCTCATCAAGAAGGTTGGGTTCGGGATGAACAGGAAGTTAATTATGGCTGCAGAAGCCATCAAGGCGAGGGTAGGTAAGGTAATCATAGCGCCCGGAACCACCGAGGCCCCACTCACGAGCGCCCTCCAAGGTAAGGCCGGAACAATCATTAAAGGGTGTTAAGCCGTGAGTCAAGCCCCGCTCGACAAGACGGACCTGAAGCTCCTCGAACTCCTCAGAAGGAACGCTAGGCTATCATACGCTAGGCTAGCTGACGAGCTAGGCATCAGCGAGTCCGCGGTCAGGAAGAGGCTGAGGAAGCTGATTAAGCGCGGGGTCATAAAGCACTTCACCATAGAGTACACCCTCCCCAACGAAGTCAGAGCAGTAATCCTCGTCAAGGTCGCCCCACCCCAGCCGGTTCCCCGAGTTTCCGAGGAAATAAGCAGGATAGAGGGAGTAGATGTGGTTTATGAGGTGACGGGTGATAACGACATATTAGTCCTTCTGCGAGGCCCCAACATAGAGTTCGTGAATAAATGCATAGACAGGATAAGGTCGATCCCAGGCGTTGCGGGAACAAACACCATGATAATCCTGAAGTCGTGGGCCCTGAACGCGCCATCACGCCTAAGCGAGTAGGCAGAGAGGTAAAACCCAATAACCGCTGCCTCATCGTTAGATGGTAGATTACCTTACTAGGGAAAAGGTAGCCCACCATACTAAGCCTAGGGATCCAACCGCAACTAACCAGGTAGCGGGTGAGGCAACATGACTAAAGGCAAGGTCAGCGCTCCTTTCGGGGTTAAGGCGGTAGCGGCGCTATCAGCTACGCGGGTATTTGGGGACTCCATAGAATTAGTAGTGATTCCCTGGGCCGCGCTGAAAGCCCTTAACTCAGTTCTGGGGGCGGCAGGCGTCCTAGCGATCCAGTCGGTCCCGTGGGTAATCATACCCTTGATCGCTGGTTCCCTCATAGATAGGGTGGGAGGGAAGGCGGCAGCGGCCTCCCTAGCACTTCAGGCAGCGCTACTCACGCTACTCGCCCTCATAGGCCCGCCGACCGGGGACGTGACCGCAATCCTAACGTTCTACGTGTTAATACTGGCCATAAGCGCGTTAGACAACGTAACAACTTACCTCCCACTCAAGGCGATCCCTGCACTTGTCGGCAAAGATGAGGGTGCCTTACAGAAAGCCAACGCCACCGTCGGGATCGCGGAAAGATCGGCGCGCATAGCGGGGTATGTCGCCGCAGCACCCCTCGCAGTATTCCTAGGGCTAAAGGCCCTCCTCCTAGATGCGGCCGCCCTACTACTGGTCACTGCCCTCACCGCCTGCCTCACCCCAAACGTATTCAGGTTCACGCACCCTCCCCTGAGCAGAGGTGATGAAAACGCATCAACGCGGGAGGGGAGGACACCCATCCCGAGGTTCGTGAAGTACTTGATCATCTCGGCACTGTTCTTCAACTTCGCGGTAGGGCCGTGGCGAATCTTCCTCCTAGATGCCCTGAAGAATGCGGGTTCCCTAGGCGAGGTTTCCTACGCGGTGGCCTCAGCAAGCGTCCCGCTAGCAGGCATTGCCGCTTCAGTACTTATTCTGAGGGCCTCAGGAAGGCTAGGCAGGTCGTCACCACCTAAGCAGTTCGTGACGGGTTGCTTGATCGAGGCATCGTTCGTTGCCTCCCTAACCACCCTATACCTCACGCAATCACCTCAAGCAACAGCGTTCCTAGCCCCGGCACTAACCCTTATCCTAGGGTTCGGGGATCCGCTGATTAACGTGTCCCTACACACGGTGTTTCAGGCTAGGGTGATGTACGAAGTCCTAGGCAGGGTAAGGGGCTTGTTTGACGCGTTAGCAACCGCGACAATAATGGTGTCGGAACTCGCGACCGCGTACCTCATGCAGTACGGCATCAGCGCGAACCTCCCGTTAGTGTATTCGGCACTAGCTTTGCTCGGCGCCTTAATCGGTGCGGCGGCCCTGAACGTCGGGGCTATGGGTAATTCCAGACAGTTACTCAGACAGCGATAAATAACGTAGATGAAGGTTGAACTAATCGCCCACGCCATCAGCGCGGTCATCATCTGAGCGATCCTAACAGAAATAACCCTAAAATACTCAAACAAGCAAACAAGCGAATGGTTACCCTCCACGTAGTCATCGCTACAAGGATAGCAGAAAGTTACCCCGCATGCAAAGCACCTCCTCATAACTGAGGGTGGGTTAAGGGACATCATTATAAGGTTTGGAGAGCTTAGTTAACGAGCAATAGCATCCGTACCCACTATTGTAGGGAGGAGGCTTAGGAAGTACCTTTAATACCTCAACACGTTCTTCGCCTGCGTAATTCTTAATTCGTTCCTAAGTAATCGTATCTAGGTAATCGTATTGAGATACGATTACCGTGTTCCGTTTATTGATAGGGAGAGGGAGCTGAATATTCTTGAGAGGGAGTGGGGAAGGAAGGGTTTCAGCTTAGTCGTGGTCTACGGACGGAGGAGAATTGGGAAGAGTAGGCTACTTAAAGAGTTCCTCTCCCGCCATGGTGGTGTATACTTCGTCGCTTCCGAACTAACATATCCTCAAATAGCTAGGGAGTTCTTCCACGTAGTTGCTAAGTCGCTGGGCTTCGTCCCTAGGCGTGGGGACATCGTAGATATTCTCGAGGAGATCAGTGCCGAGCTCGGCAAGGTGCTAGTGATTTTTGATGAGTTCCAGTACGTTGTGGAGGCTGACCCCTCAATAACTTCAAGGCTTCAGAGAAGCGTTGATGAGGTGCTTAGCGAGGGTGACGTCAAGCTAGTGATCAGCGGTTCTGCAGTATCATTTTTCGAGAGGGAACTCCTCGGGTACAGAGCCCCGCTCTTTGGTAGGAGGACCGCGTCAATACGTTTAAGGCCCATGAGGTTCTTGGATGCCCTCGGATTCTTTAAGTCACTATCTTACGAGGATGCTGTTCGCGCGTACGCCATGCTTGGAGGAACCCCGGCCTATGCACAGCATGCTTACGGCGTGTCAAGCCTAGAGGACCTACTGCGGGTTGTGACGGAGCCCGGCTCCCCCCTCCTTGATGAGGTTGAGAACCTGCTTAGGCAAGAGTTAAGGGAACCTAGGAGGTACATGGGCATACTTAAGGCAGTGGCGGAGGGGAGGGTTAACCCGTATGAGGCAGCGAGCGCTGCCGGGATCGACTCCAGGTCAGTGCACAGGTACCTCGAGGTCCTGGAGGATCTAGACATAATCACGCTGAGGAAGCCTCTTGGGTTCCGCAGGGGTGCGCGTGTCTTCTTCAAGGACAACTACTTTCGCTTCTGGTTCGCATGCCTGCAACCACTACGGAATCTAATAGAGGTGGGTGGGCTTACCGAGGCTTACGAGCCCCTTCTGAAGTGCGTTGACAGGCTGTCCGGGAAGGTCTTTGAGGGCATTGTTGAGGAATCCTTACCTGAGCTGGTCAGGGTGGGTGCTGTGACCACGAAGCCAGCACTAG
>JALWZB010000085.1 GCA_027002995.1 Desulfurococcales archaeon | reverse complement strand
GCAAGCGGGGCGAACTACCCTTCAAACCAACAAGAATAGGTAGGTGGTGGTACAAGGACTTAGAGGTAGATATAGTGGCGCTAAACCGAAGGAGAAGGAAGGCACTCCTCGTCGAGGTCAAGTGGGGCAAGCTCAACGAGAAGGACATCTCACGCATCAAGTCCAAACTAGAACGCATCTCCACCTCCATGGGTCTTAAGGG
Source organism: Desulfurococcales archaeon (assembly GCA_027002995.1). Taxonomy (GTDB): domain Archaea; phylum Thermoproteota; class Thermoprotei_A; order Sulfolobales; family NBVN01; genus WAOL01. Next base: position 5,125 of record JALWZB010000085.1, on the reverse strand, counting down.
CTACGAAATGTACTACGGTGTAGTAGCTAAGGAAGCTGAGGTCAAGGAAGACCTTGTCTGGGACTTAAGGGACTTCAACAGGGTTGCGGGTAAGTGCTAGCGATGTAAGGAGTTCACCCTCAACCAAATCAAGAAGCTCAGGGAGGAGCTTATAAGGTTTGAGAAGTAGGGAGTCGCCGTCCCATTGAAGGTCCACGGCTCATCCCTTCCTCACCGTGGAGCCTCAACGGCGATACCTCACCAGGATTAAGTATGGTTCTAATTCACTACAAACATTGTTCCTCCGAGCCTCGTAATTCCTCCAGATCTCAGCTTCCTACTACCTGCATACAGTACCAGGTATGCCCTGTGCTTCTAGGAGTTACCTATCCTAACGTACAGCACCCCACACTCATACCTATAGGTGGTGCAAGGCTTCTCCACACGTAAGTACCCACAGAAGACGATTTTTAGGCTTAACCTCATATACTGCTATGCCTACAGCCTACGTCACAACATCATCCCTCAATAGAATTTTATAGTCTCCTAAGGGAGGCTTAGGAGAATCGCGTAACAATAAGATGTCCATCCTGCCCCTAATCCCCCGTAAGGCGGGTCCCCGCGGTACCCGTCAATACACCCTCAATGAACCACCGAACCAAATGAGGTGGTCAAAGGGGAAGCCCGTAGTACTGCACGAGTAAGTACTGGAATGCGAGAGACCCTACATACTATGCCTTGCAGGAGCGCTAGGGCTTTGCTTCCCGAACGCATTCCCCTTACTCAATACCATGGGAGAGGTGGTACGACCTCCCACGCAACCTTGAAATGGCGGTAGTGCGCCACACTATAGTAGTCTCTTGAGTTGCTCTAGTAGTGTGGGTAGGTTTTCGGCCCATATTCTGCAGGTTCCTTCCTGGCTTACCATGCATGGTCCGTAGGGTTTTGTTGGTGTGCAGGTTTTCATGAAGTGTGGGCAGTCCGTGGGTCTGGCTTTGCCTAGGACTACTTCGCCGCATTTGCATCCCGGCATTACGTCCGTGAAGTCTGGCTGTGCGTTGATTCCGTATTTTGTGGTGGCGTCGTGTTTCCCGTACTTCTTTCTTAGGGTTGCCCCGGATTTCGGGATTACGCCTACTCCGCGCCAGTACGCGTCCACGACGTCGTGGGCTTCCGTTATGGCTTTCTTTGCTTGCTTGTTTCCTTCGGGGGTCGCTACCCTCGCGTATTCGTTTATCAGGGCTGGCTTCCCTTGCTTGAGCATTCTGAGTATTGCGTGGATGGATAGGAGGACGTCAAGGGGTTCGAAGCCCGAGACCACCGTGGGTATTCCGTACTCCTCTGGGATGAATGACCAGGCGTTGACGCCTATTACTGCGGAGACGTGTCCGGGAGCTATTATCCCGTCTAGGACGACGTCCTTAACGGACTCAAGTAAGTACTTCATAACTGGCGGGGTAAGCCGATATGCCGAGAGCACGTAGAGGTTACTCGGCACAGCCCCAGCGATTAAGGGGTACGCAGTTGAGGGCATGGTGGTCTCGAACCCCACCGCGAAGAATACGTGCTCCTTAGAGGGCCTATTCTTGGCGAGGTTAATAGCGTCAACAAAGCTATAGACCACTCTGACGTCACCACCCTCAGACCTTGCATGCGCTAAACTACCGTACTTAGACCCCCTCCTAGCGGGTAACCTGTAGGCGTCTCCGTAAGTCAGTACAGTCACGCCCTCGAAGGAGAGCTCAGCCAACCCCTCAACGTAATGCCCTGGAGTAACACACACAGGGCAGCCGGGCCCCGCAATTAACTCAACCTCCTCAGGCATTAGCGTCCTTAACCCGTAGTGCGTTATGGTCCATTCGTGGGTGCCGCAGAAGTTCATTATCTTCACAGGCCTGCCTAACGACTCAGCAACCTCCTTACCCAACTTCCTGATCGATTCAGCAACTCTGGAGGCGGCAGGGTTTCTCTCATAGAGCTCCCTTATCCTACTAATTAAGTCCCCCGTACCGAGCACCCGGGGAGAAAGGTTGGACTAGGTAATTAAAAGTCCTCCTAACCTGAGTGGTGAGGTCCGTCAGGGTATTGATTTCCTTATGATGTAATCCGTTAGGAGTAGGAACGCTACTGCCTGAAGAACGATTACCGTAGCCGATAATGCGGGAGGCATCCCGCTCTGGCCCAGGTACGCATACCTCATTAATTCCGCTGAGTAGGTTAACGGTAACGCGTAAGCTACGGGCTTAAGGACCAGCGGTAGCTGAGTTACCGGCACTATAATGCCTGAAAGGAATATCATCGGTAGCCTGACTAGGTTGAAGGTAGTCATTATGTTAGAGGGATCTCTCACCAAGAATGCTAGGAGGGCCCCGAAGGCCGAGGCCTGCACCGCGGTCAATATTACTGTGGCCGCAAGCAAGCCTGGGTGGGTTGGCGTAGCTCCCGTCATTAAGTAAATCACGGTCATCGAGATCACCGAGGATATCAGCCCGAAAAGCGTTCCCCCAAGGGACTTCCCTAGCGCCACCGCTATCAGACGCATCGGGAACAGGAGGAGCCTCTCAAAGGATCCGAACCTCCGCTCAAACACTATTGATGACCCGGTCATTGAGGTCGAGCTAAAGAAGACTGAGAGGGCCAGCAGGCCAGGGGCGACCCAGGCAGAGTAAACACCCCTTTTAATCAGGAATGCTGCCGTGAACACCACTGGGAAGAGTAGCCCCCAACTAATAGTTCCGGGCTTCATGTAGTATTCCTTCAAATCCTTCTTAGCGATGTAGTAGGCATGCATCAGCAGGCTCCTCAACCCGAACCACCACCAATAATGTTTAGGAAGACTTCCTCAGCATCGGCTCCTCTTAGGCTGATTGACTCTACGGACAACCCATGCCTCCTAGCGTAATTAGTTAAGGCCTCCAGCGCTGCGAGAGAGTCCTGAACAATTAGCTTCACTCTCCCACCGCTCCCCTCTAAACCCATGACGCCATCCATAACAGCTAACTCTCTTAAAGGCCCTCTACTCGGCGAGAAGCTCACCTCAATAACCCTAGTTGCCGAGAACCTTGACCTGAGCTCGGCAGGCGTCCCTATGGCAACAATTCTGCCTTTATTAATGACTGCTATCCTATCGCATAGCTCGAACGCCTCGTAGATATTATGTGTTGTTAGGAATATCGTTAGCCCTTCCCTGTTGAGCTTCCTTATAAGCCCCCACACCCTCCTCCTACTGAGTACATCCAGCCCTAAAGTGGGTTCATCGAGGAATAGGAGCTTAGGCCCATGCATTAAGGCAGCAGCAATAGTTAACCTCCTCTTAAGCCCCTTCGACAAGTTCCTGAACTTCACGTTCCTAAATCTCCTCAAGTCAAAGAGCTCAAGAAGCTCCTCAGCGCGCTCAGCCCTCAGCCTTCGAGGAACGCCGTGCATCTCACCGTGAAATATTAGGTTATCCCAGCAGGTGAGCTCCGAGTAAAGGTTGGAGGTGTCCGGCACTAACCCAATTAATCCCTTCACCTTCCGCCCATCTCTCACCACATCATACCCGAATATCCTGGCGGTACCCCCGCTAATCCTAGTTAAGCCAGTCAACATCCTGACGGTGGTTGTCTTACCAGCCCCATTAGGGCCTAGGAACCCAAAGATCTCGCCCTCCCTGACACAGAAGCTCACACTATCAACTGCCTTAAAGTTACCGTAAAACTTCGTTAACCCGTGGACTTCACACACGCAGTTCGTCATCGGCTACTTACCCCTGACCTTAGCTAACGGAATGCATATCTGTTTGGGTATATGGTTTGAATAACTTGAGTAGTATCCTCAAGTAATCCTCCTGGCTAGTTCCTTCAGGAGGGTTAAGCACATAGCATAGCAGTGCACCGAAGAAGGCCCTTACCTTAACTATGCTCTCATCACCTAAATTGCCGTAGACCTTACTAGCAATGGTGTTTAGTAGCTTACCGCAGACCCTCAGTACTTCGCCCTCAACTACGCTGTTTATGTTAGCTAGGGCGAACGTATTTATTAGGAGGGCCCTCATTTCCTTACTTCCGTACTTGCTGAGGTAGTTCATACCCACACACTTTAGTAACTCTTCCCCTTCAAGGCCCTTACTTATGCAACCCTTAATCACGTCCGTAGGTAGTGCTCTCCTAGCAACCTCCACGATCAGTTCTCTCTTAGACCTAAAGTGCCAGAAAACCAGCCCCTTCGAGACACCGGCCTCCATCGCTATAAGGCCGACAGGGGCCCTAAATCCGTGCCTAGCGAATACCTTCATAGCTGCCTTGATTATTGTTTCCTTAACATTACCTCCTCTTCTTATCATTTCTCTTAGCCATGTAGTTGTGATATATCGTGATTAATTAAGTTTTAGTGTTTGGTCAAACTAACCAGTCAGTTTGACTGACCAAAAAGTTAAAAATAACCTTTATCACAAACTTTTAGTGAGGTGGTGTGTCTGAAGGGTGTGGAGCTTGTAGAAAGACACGTGAGGAAGTACCTACTAGCGTACCTAATTCTAGCCATGGCTCTAGCTTTGGTGACTGAGTCGATCACGCATGTAGCTGAAGGCATGTCTAGGGCGAGTTACTCGCAACTAATTAAGGTTCTAGCGATAGTAACTATTCTTCCGTCGATGGTGTTGCTGAGGGGTGAAGAGATAGGTGAGGTGGCTAAGCTGTGGAGGGAGTCATTATTAACTATTGTGTACGTGTACGTCTTAACCCCTATCCTCACGTGCTTGTTCGCGTCGATGTTCAGGGACAAGCTTGTCGGGGCAGGGTTCTTCGTTGCAAACTTAGTTCCAGCATCGTCAGCTTCCTTGGGGTACGTCATGCTTGCGTCAGGTAACATAGAGTTAGCGACGATGCTAATAGTGTTGCTAGTGATTATGGCAATACCCGTTATACCTGGTTACCTAACACTATACTCCTCCCTATCCTCTGTCAGCATACCTGTAGGAAGCGTTATAGAGTCCCTCATACTTGTTTTGGTGGCTCCACTGATAATTGGCCAGGTAGTTAGGTACGCCCTACGTAGGAGGAAGGGGGCTACGTACGTTGAGAATGAACTTAAGCCTTTCCTATCCCTCACGACGATGCTAAGCATGCTAGTTCTCGTAGCTCTCTTAGTAGCTCGAAAGGAGGCA
>JALWZB010000084.1 GCA_027002995.1 Desulfurococcales archaeon | reverse complement strand
CCTAGAGAACTTCCAGGTGATATTCGCCTCAACTTACGAGCCGACAGGCCCCTTCGGCGCTAAGGGCTTAGGCGAGTCAGCGCTGAACCCTGTTGCTGGCGCTGTCGCCAACGCCATCTACAACGCGTTAGGAGTGAGGTTCTATGAACTACCCATAACACCCGAGAAGATCCTCAAAGCCCTTAAGGAGAAGGAGGGGGTGAGTAAGGATGCTTAAGTCACCCGGACCCAGGCTAGACCCGAACAAAGCCAACACCCACATACTTCCTGAATTCGAGTACCTAGCACCAAGGACAGTTGAGGAGACCGTGGAGCTACTCAGCAAGTACGGCGAGGAGGCGAAGGTACTGGCGGGAGGCACGGACCTCCTAGTGAGGATGAAGCAAGGCGTGCTCAGACCCAAGTACCTAATCAGCATAAACAGGATCAAGGAACTCAACTACATTAAGGATCGCGGGGACCACGTAGCCATAGGGGCAGCAACGAAGCTAAGGGCCCTAGAGAAGTCCGACCTCATTAAGGAGCTATTCCCCGCACTCCACGAAGCCGTCAGGTCAATGGGTGGCGTGCAGATAAGGAACATGGGAACCATAGGCGGGAACTTATGTAACGCGTCACCAGCCGCGGACACCGCACCACCGCTACTGGTCTTCGAGGCGGAGGTAGTCATCGCTGGCCCCAACGGCAGGAGGGTAGTCCCCATAACACAGTTCTTCACAGGCCCCGGCAAGACCGTGATGGCGCGCAACGAACTCCTAGTTGAGGTGAGGGTACCTAAGCCCGTCAAGCCCACGGGTTCGGCATTCATAAAGATAGCTAGGGTCGCGATGGACCTAGCGAAGATAAGCATAGCCGTCGCGCTAAGGATGAACGGTAACGTAGTGGAGGACGTTAAGGTGGCATTAGGGTCGGTAGCCCCAACACCGATGAGGGCGTACAGAACTGAGGAGTTCCTGAAGGGCAAGGAACTCACGGAGGACGTGATGTGGGAGGCAGCCAATATAGTGAGGACGGAGGTGAAGCCAATAACGGACATACGATCAACCGCGGAGTACAGGAGGGAGGTCTCAGGCGTCATCCTTGTTGACGCGCTAAAGAAGGCTATGGAGAGGCTCGGGAGGTGATCGTGATGGGCACGAGGTTAATTAACTTCAAGCTGAACGGGCGCCCCGTAAGCATTGAGGTTAAGGACAACGAGTTACTGATAAACGTGCTGAGGGACAGGCTAGGAGTGCTCAGCCCTAAGTACGGGTGCGGCATAGGTGAGTGCGGTGCCTGCACCGTCCTGCTGGACGGCGAGCCCGTGCTCTCATGCCTCACGCTAGCTGTCGAGGTGGATGGTAGGGAAATAACCACTGTCGAGGGCTTAGCTAAGGACGGTAAGCTACATCCCGTGCAGGAGGCATTCATAGAGGAGGGAGCGATTCAGTGCGGTTACTGCACGCCGGGCTTCATACTAGTTGCTAAGAGGTTACTTGAGGAGGTAAAGAACCCCAGCGAGGAGAGGATCAGGGAGTACGTTAGGGGCAACCTCTGCAGGTGCACGGGCTACGTGAACATCATTAAGGCAATTAAGCGTGCGGCGGAAAAGATTAGTTGCGGTAAAGCGTGAATCAGGTAAAATTTATTTTTCAAGGCAGAACCTGTATTCGGGTCCCTTCCCAATAGGGGGCTGAAATCAAGCAGTAGGGGGTGTGAGGCGATGGGCACGTTAAAAGGTCACGACATAATATCCGCGCTCCAATTCACTCGCGAGGACCTACTCAGGCTATTCAACCTAGCTGAGAGGCTCCGCGAGGAGATCAGGGAGAAAGGCATTCTCGACTACGCTAAGGGCAAGATAATGGCTACGGTGTTCCTAGAGCCCAGTACAAGGACGAAGCTGAGCTTCACCTTCGCCATGGTTAAGCTCGGCGGTAAGGTAATTGACTTCGACGTGAGCAGGTCAAGCCTCGCTAAGGGAGAGACGGACGTCGACACCCTCAGAATAATTGACGGGTACGACCCCGACGTAATAGTGTTGAGGCAGAGCAAGCCTGGCTTCCCAGAGCAGATAGCCCCGATGATTAGGGCGCCGATAATCAACGCTGGCGACGGCCCGCACGAGCACCCAACCCAAGCCCTCCTAGACGTCTACACCCTGTGGAGGGAGTTCGGTAAGGTAGACGGGTTAACCGTGGGCATAATGGGTGACCTGAAATACGGCAGGACGCCGAGCAGCCTCTCCTACGCACTCTCAAAGTTCAAGGACGTAACGATATACTACATAGCCCCGCAACCCCTCCAAATAAGGGAGGAGGTACTCAAGAACATTGAAGGCAAGGTTGAGTACCACCTAGTCAACGACCTCTCAGAGGTTATCGAGAATCTAGACGTCCTTTACGTCACGAGGTTACAGAAGGAGCGCTTCAAAGACCCGGCAGAGTACGAGAGGCTCAAAGGAAGCTACAAGATAGACGCAGCATACCTCAAGAAATTCAAGCACATCCCAGTCATAATGCACCCGCTGCCAAGGGTATGGGAACTCGACCCCAGCGTCGACAGTCTACCGCAAGCAAGGTACTTCGAACAAGCAAGGAACGGCCTATTCATCAGAGCTGCCCTCATAAAGGAAGTACTCGGTGTCTAGTAAATAATTCGATTCGACTAAAAACAAGGATGATTTTCTTCCAGAAACCGGGAATCCTTACGGAACCTTCACGTTCATTTAGGAGAGTCTTGGTCCTGGATCCTTTACTAAAGGCATTGTTGCGCAGTGCCCCCCAAGATACTTACTCTCACCCCAAGCTATACCGATCATATCCACACCTTCCCTTTCTAGGGCTTCGTCAAGTTCTCCTAAACTCCTGCGGAAGCACTACCCCATTTCTCTGACTGAGTCCCCCTGACGCTCCCCCAGATAATCTAATCTCTAACTCCTTAAGGTACGGGGTGGGGGTAGCAGGTCCTTTCCTGTTGCTGACGTATTTCCTCACTCTCTAAGGACAATGCTTTTTGCTTTAAGCATCATGCGGGTCATTCTTCTTAAGCACTTAATACATCTTAAGGCTATTGCTTAGAAGGAAACCTCTGGGGTTCTTCTACATACTGGTGGCTTGCCGCATTTTATGGAGTGTACCTTAGAGAGCGCTTAAGCCCGCCTTTATAAGGGTGGTGAGTAGAGAGGGGACTGACCTTAAATTGATTTTCGAGAATTCTGTCTCGATTAGTGATGTATTTTTGCTCAGCGTGTCGATCCAACCCTCTAACACCCCCAAGGCTTTGCTTACGAGGGCTTGAATTATCCTGCGGGTGAGTTTCCCATTAACAGCGTTTAGGAGCTTCGGGTAGATCTCTTTCGAGAACTCTAGGCTCATTCTCCACCCTGCCGTAATGCATTCCAGGGCCTCAGGGGGTAAGTCCCTCAGCACCTTAAACCTGGCCCTACCCTCGATTAACGTTCCTCCCATGGGGATCAGGAAGAGAGGGAAGACCCACCCTCTGAATCCCTCACTCTTAAGCCTGTCCAAGAGTTCCGTGGTTTTCACGTAGTCGTCGGGTGTTGCGTCGGGAAACCCTATTATGTATGTTAGGCATGGGTACCAGTAATTCTCGTTAAGGAGCTTCACCCCATCAACGACTACCTCAGGCCATTCCTCAGGTCTCCAAGGGTACGGCTTGCCTCCGAAGTACTTTCTAACCATTCTGGGGCTACCGCTCTCAAGCCCTACCTGAGGGAACATGGGTTCTGAGTCGGTGAGGTTGTTTATGTCTGTTATGAACCTAACGGTGTCCTTCATCACAAGGGCTGATGACAGCGAAACATGGCTGAAACCGACCTTCAGGACGCCGTACTTACGACTCACCTTAAGTACGCTGGTGAATAGTTTCCTTACAGCTTCTGGCTTGAAGTTCAGTCCCTCCGCACCATAAAGCATTATGTCCTCCGTAGCGAAACTCACGGCACTCACGCCCCGCCTCAGGTTTAACTCGACCTCCTTAAGCACTGTGCTTAACGGTATTGTCCTAAAGAAGCGCATCGTCGGGCTACAGAAGTGGCACCTACGTGGACACCCCCTCGTCACCTCAACAACGCCGTTCCGTGAAGGCGTTATGATGGGAGGTATTGAGCTGGGAGGGGGTTGCTCACCAACGACGTGCTTAGGCATGTCCTCGCCCCTCAATATCCTCCAAGCTATCTTAGGGAATGTTAACTCGGCCTCTCCCTCGTAGAGAACGTCTATACCGAACTTATCCTCAAGCCCCCTTAACTGCCAAGCACCTGGCCCGCCAACAACCACCTTAAAACCATACTTTCTCTTTAACTCCCTTACTAAAGTCATGAGCCTCTCGAACTCATACTGTGTGCAGGGCTTGCCACCACCAGTCAGCACCTCAAGAGTCCATGAAACCGGAGCCAAGCCCTGAGGGTCGAGGACATGGACGGCTAGTATCTCAGTATCCTTACCAACAACACTGCGCAGATGCTCCGGAGGCACCACGGCCACATCCTCACGCCTAAACCCACCAGCCACTAAAGCAGCCTCCACCTTAGCGAGAGGGTAGGGCGCATACCTCGCCCTACCATAACCATCCACAGGAACAGGGGGAGCTAGAATCCTATACTCCACAAACGCAGGTATTAACCTAAAGGGCACACAAAGCCCAAAACCTAACGCCTCAGAACCGTTAAAATCCGTAAAAACAGCCCTATCAGCGGTCAGGATAATCCTGACCAACCCCTAACCCCAAGAATACACATTCATTCGAGAAAGAATTAACTTTACCCCACAAACACCGTCGGGCGACATAATATTCACTAACGTATGAATCACAATTCATTTTGTGGAATAATTACGCGTGGATTGGTTTGCTAGTAACCACTTCCAATGGCGTTCTCATGATGCCAACGCTTGGGAAGCAGCTGAGGGAAAGGCTTATTTATAAAGGGGGTATATAAATATTCGGTATCAGTGAAGAATGAATTGAAAGCTAACCACGTACTATGGGTGATTGGTGGTGGAGTGTATGTATCAGTGAAGAATGAATTGAAAGGTTTACTGAGTGGCTTAATCCTTTGATCATAGGGCTTTGGTATCAGTGAAGAATGAATTGAAAGAAAGTCCTCATGACGCAGAGCATGTACCAGTATCTTGCTGTATCAGTGAAGAATGAATTGAAAGAGCCAGTCAAGATAGGACTTCAGGATAGCGAATTCTACAGTATCAGTGAAGAATGAATTGAAAGTCCGGTGGGTAACCCCTTTTTCTTAGAGCCTCTATATGTATCAGTGAAGAATGAATTGAAAGAAGGCGTTGCCTTGTAGGGGGTCAACCGCATGATTTAGCCATAGTAATTGGGTTATATGAGTGTTAGTCTTATTACTGTCTTAGCTTAGTTGGAGGAGTGTTCCTTAATTT
>JALWZB010000083.1 GCA_027002995.1 Desulfurococcales archaeon | reverse complement strand
TTATTCCGTGCCTTACCTCCCTAAGTACCTTAGCACCTGAACCCATGCTCAGCATAATCTTTCCGGCTTCGTAGAGTTTAAGTAGCGTCGCCAGGCCAGATAAGCTCCTCCCACGAACCAACGCGTCGTACACCTCACTAGCCCTAATTATTACCGGGATTGCGGTATTAGCTAATTTCTTGGCGTTCTTCCTGCCGAGCCTACCAAGCATCTTACCACCCAGCTCCACGGCGTGAGCGTACGTCATCACTCTGTTGGTGAGTTTAAACGCCTCGGGATCCACGCACCTGAAGACACGGAGTACGTTACCCCTAGGTAACATACCCTTGTTCGGGTCGGTGAAGGTGTGCCTTGGGATTAAGGAAACCCCGTTAACTCTCAGGTAGTCTCTCAATCCATCAACAGCGACAGCTTTGAAGCCCATGAGCCGCGCCGCCTTAGCTATTTCCTCGGGGCTGGAGCTATCTCCCATGAAGGCCACGTCAACGAGAGTTAGTGCACTCACTAGTTAGCACCTCGAGGAACTGCTTCAGCTGATCCACGGACCTCACACCATTCACTGTTACGGAGACTTTAATCACGTCGTCACCGTCCATTAGCTCAACCTTACCTAAGTAAGCTTCCTGCTTGCTGACTCTGAAGTATAGGTGGGAGGGCCTATGACCAGCGCGGTTGCTTACGGTAGCTACTAGTATGTTCCTGTCCACGCGTTCCATAGAGCAGATTATGAATTTCAGTGTTTTGAAAGCGTTCTTCCCTTTTAGCGTGACTGTAATTATCCCTATTTCATTGCCGTAATGCCCCTGAGTCACTACTTCATCCATACTTACCCTTTCTCGGAGTTCGGGAGGGATTAGGTTCAAAACAGCCTTTCTGACCTTAGCAGGGTTTTCTGTGGAGTGGTAGAAAACGCTTAACGATAACCTACTTACCCTGACATTAGGTGATGCCTTCATCCCTGGTCTATCCTTACTTCTCAATACCTAACTCCTTCGCTAGGTCCTCAGGAACTATTAACCTGGCGCCTCTTGACGCCTCGTGCCTCTTCTTCAGCTTCCTCTCCTTAGCCTTCTTCTTCCACTTCCACTTGTGGGTTCCTCTTAGCCCTCTGCTCTTCAGTAAGCCCCTCATCCTCCTGCCGGCGGCTGTCTTTCCTCTGAAGACGCGTCCTTTCTGCGACGGTTGAGTGATCCAGTTGATGTCCTTGTCTGCCTTTATCGCTGGGTGGGCTGGGTCAACTAGTATTACTTCGTAGTACTTGTAGAGACCGTCCTCCCCTACGTAGTATGAGCCCAGCACCTCGAGGTTGGGGTACTTCCTAGCAGCTCTTTCCTCAGCTATTAGCTGTATTGACTTAGCGGGAGCGAAGCCGTAAACACCCATGCGCTTCGGCCTTCTGCCTGAGCGCGGTCTCTGCTTCCTCATACCGCCCTTCCTTACACGGACCCTAACGACCACGAATCCCTGCTTTGCCTTGTAGCCTATTGCCCTAGCCCTGTCGAGCCTCGTGGGGTGCTCGACGCGAACTATCGCGGGTTGCCTCCTCCACTTTATGAACCTAGCTCTCATTATCTGGAGCATTTCGCCCTCGTAGGGCCTCTTCCAGAGCTCCGCGATGTAGTGGTACGCGGACTTCGCCATGATTGACACCTTCCTAGCCTGCTACACTCTTTAAGTATGGAGGTTATAAGTTATTTCCTCCCCCAACACGTTAACACAACCACTATTTAAGTAGCGACCACAATGAGGTAATGGGTTCACGAGGTGCCGCCGTCACCGCCGTTAGTTGGTGTCGTGGGTAAAACGAACGTAGGTAAGTCAACGTTCTTCGAAGCGGCAACGATGGTTCCCGCCAGAATAGAGAATAGACCCTTCGTAACGATAGAGCCGAACATAGGTGTAGGGTACGTTAGGAGGAGATGCGCTCATGTTGACCTAGGCCTCCCCGGCTGCAATCCTCGTAACTCACTATGCGTGAGAGGCGAGAGGTTCATCCCGGTTAAGTTGATGGATGTTGCTGGCCTTGTCAGGGACGCGCATAAGGGTAGGGGACTTGGGAATAAATTCATGGACGACCTAAGACAGGCTGACGTACTGCTACACGTAGTCGACATGGCTGGGTCGACCGATGAGGAGGGTAATCCCGTGAGGCCGGGTACTCATGACCCGTTAGAAGATATAAGGAACATTGAGTTCGAGATTAACGAGTGGTTCTACAACATAATCAGGAGAGATTGGGAGAGGTTCGCTAGGGGATTAGATAATCTCCCGCTCGACCAGGTAATTGACTCCATAGCTAAGAGGGTGTCTGGGCTCTCCATCCGCCGTGAGCACGTAGCCCTAGCCCTGCGCGAAGTTGGTCTCGAAAGTAAGAAGCCGAGCACATGGAGTGAGGACGAGTTAAGGTCATTCATGACGAGGTTAAGGGAGATAGCTAAGCCGATCGTTGTCATAGCTAATAAGATGGACATCCCGGAAGCTGAGGATAACTTCAAGCGCGCATTGAAGGAGCTTAAGGGCAGGGTAATCGTGCCTACGAGCGCTGTCTTCGAGCTAGCGCTCAGGAAAGCCGAGAGAGCCGGGCTAATAGAGTACCTCCCCGGCGACCCTGACTTCAAAATCATTGACGAATCGAAGTTGAACCCGAAGCAGTCAAAGGCCCTCGAAATCATACGGGGCTTTATGCGTAAGTACGGCGGTACGGGGGTTCAGCAAGCCATAAACAAGGCTGTCTTCGAGGTTCTGCAGATGATCGTTGTCTATCCAGTCGAGGACCCGCACAAGTACACGGACGGGTACGGGAACGTGTTGCCGGACGCGTACCTAGTTAGGAAAGGGACGACGGCTCAGGAACTCGCGTACCTAATACACACAGATCTGGGCAAGGGCTTCCTCTACGCCATACTAGCGAAGGAGAATAAGAGAGTTGGAGGTTCGTACGTATTGAGCGACGGCGACGTCGTTAAGGTGGTTTCAGCTAGGGCCTCCAGACGCTGAGATCTACACAACACTCTCCTTTCACGGGCCTACTCTCGCCCTCAGATATTACGTGAGTGCATGGAGGGACGTCCCTATAGACCGTGACACCAGGGTTTATCCAGGAGTAAGCCCCTATCTTAACTCCAGGCACAGTTGACACGTTCACACCTGTCTTGACATAGCCGCCTATTATCGCCCCTAACTTCCTCCTACCCGTGTCCTCCACAACCCCCTTCACCCTATACTTGACGTTGCCGTCATCGAAGCGGAGGTTAGCAAGTATCGTCCCTGCACCTAAGTTCGCGTGTTCGCAGACAACGGAATCCCCTATGTATGCTTGATGCGCGGCATGCGCGTCCTCCATCACAATACTTGCCTTAACCTCGACGTTGAAGCCCACCCGAGCACCGCGCAACACGACCGAGTACGGTCTTATGAAGGCATTTGGACCAACTACCGCTTCCCTGCCTATATAGGCTGGCCCCCAGATGTACGTCCCTGAGAGTACCTCAGCACCTTCCTCAATTACCACGGGTCCGCGGACCCTAACCCCTCCCTCGACATGCCCTAAGATTGTCTGACCCTCTATGCGTCGGAGTAGGTGTTTTGAGAGGTCGAGGAGTTTCCATGGTCTCCCGATGTCGAGCCAGTATGAGAGTTCCACGACCTGAACACTTACTTCGGAACAGTACGAGTTGATAGCGTCCGTTAACTCGTACTCGCCCCGCGGGCTCAACGGGAGGTTCTCAAGGTATTTCTCGATCCTCCTGTCCAGGTAGTATAGGCCAGCGTTGACTAAGTTGCTGGGAGGAGTTTCGGGCTTCTCGATTATCTCCCTAAGGATGCCACCATCAGTTATTAGTACTCCGTAGCGCTTGGGGTCCTCCACACCGTAACCCGCAATGGTCGGCTTTCCTCCGCTTATAACCTTAGCTACATCCTCAGGTTCCACGTAGATGTCGCCGTAAAGCACTATGAAGTCCTCAGTTGATATGCTCGAGAGCGCCTTCAGTAGCGCGTGTCCCGTCCCCAACGGCTCGCCTTGATCCACAACCCTTAACTCAGCATCATACACTTTAGCGAGCCTAGATGCCTCCTTAACTACCTGTTCCTTAAGGTAATTCACTACGATCACTATTGACTTAACACCTGCTCTGACAAGGGACCTAACGTTATGCTCGAGGAGTGTTTTATCAAGTACTGGCACGAGAACCTTATGCCTGGTATGCGTTATTGGTTCAAGTCCTTTCCCGTAACCAGCCGCTAATATCACGGCGTCAGGCATTGAGTATACCGAGAGTAAGTCTGCGCTGGTGTCTATTAAGCTAACCGAGGACCCGAGTTGGGGCTGAAGGAAAGCGAGTGGGTGGCTACGGGGTTGATCCTTAGTGTGGTGGCGTTACTACGATGACTGCTTTCTTGAGTCCCTCTGGCGTGGGTATGTAGAGGAGCTTCGATTTGTAGATCTCAGTCTTGCGTAGTGGGTATATCTTCTTTCCTGCTTCGAATATTTCGTTGGCTAGCTGGCCGAATATCATGGCCTTTATGTACTCATCCAATGTCATTTCAGCCGCTCTCTCCTTTAGGATTCTCACCATTTCCTTGCGTATTGCTTTCTTCTGGCTGGTCTTGCATCTATAGGCAGTTAAGGCAACGCCCTGCACCCTGAGGACGTAACCGTCCTTAGTCTGGACGTCCACTATCGCCGCGATCTTGCTGGACTTCCTTCTGATTATTGATTTCATGTAGTCCCTAGCCAGCTCATGTCCCTTGAACCTAGTGTACGCGACATCATCCTTAACGTCGTATACTTGGAAGTATAGATGGATGTGGTGCTTGCTGAAGTCTCCTGTGAGGTCGAATAACGTGACCTCAAAGACCCTACCAAGTAACTTCCAGTCCTTATCGGCTGGAGTGGTACCTATCTGCACACTCTCAAATAGGGGTGGTGCGAGGACGCGGTACCACTTCTTGAGCTTCCACTTATCCTTTATCGCTACTCTCGACATGGCGCCCGAACCTACACAAGATGTGTGTGCGGGGTTTATAAGAGTTCATTATCTATCCAAGCATGCGATCATGTCGTGAATCATTTCCGCGATCCTCGAGACCTCGTCAAGCACCGAAAGCAGCGTCAGTAGCATTGAGGGGTTACCGTACTTAAACCGAACCTCATACATTAGTGAGTCCCCAGTCACTTGTGACCTTATCTCGAACCCCTTAGGAGGGCATTCATCATCCGGCTTTATGGCCTTGTGGATGGCTTCAGCCTCATGTTTAGGCATTGGTATACGTAGCGCCGCATAAACCACTATACTCACCTCACATGCTTGACTGAATTTCCCTCAGATCCTTAACCACGTAATAGCCGCCAGTGACCGGGATCCCGCGTTCTGCTAGCTTAATCCTCGCGGTCTGTGGGAGG
>JALWZB010000082.1 GCA_027002995.1 Desulfurococcales archaeon | reverse complement strand
GCATGCTGCCTCGACGAGTTCCCTTAAGTTGCTCTTCCTGGGTCCGGCCTCGATTATGGGTGCGGGCACGTCCCTCTGCACCCTTAAGACCCTCACGTACTTCGGTATGTACCTGTACGCCTCGCTAATGATCTCGACAGCTTCCTCATCGCTTAACGCCCTGTACTCGCCCCTAACCCACCACTCATAGAGCTTCGTCCCCTTAATGACTAGGGTCGGGTATATCTTCAGGTAGTCCGGCCTGAACTCAGGGTTCTCGAACAACTCCTTAATCATCTCCACGTCCCTGTCGGCGTCACTGCCCGGCAACCCTAACATGATGTGGTAAGCGACCTTGAACCCCGCGTCCTTCAGCACGCGCGTCGCCCTAACGGTCTCCTTAACCCTGTGCCCTCTCTCCACACGCTTAAGCACGTCATCGTAAACGCTCTGCACACCTAACTCAACCTTAGTGGCGCCCAACCAAAGCATGATGTCGGCCTGCGGCTCCATCCCCCAGTCCGGCCTGGTCTCGATGGTCATCCCCACGCACCTGACCCTAGCGACCTCATTACGTGCCTGAGCATCCTCCACACTAACGCGTCCATTAGGTCGGGGCGCGTCAGGGTACCTATTCATGGCCTCAAGCGCCTGGGCAACGAACCACTCCTGATAGTCCAGAGGCATGGCCGGGAAGGTCCCACCCATGATTATCAAGTCAACCTTACTCGGGAAGTAACCCAGCCACTCATACTGCCTCAACCTAACGCGGACCTGCTCATACGGGTCGAAACCCACCTGCTCGGCACGCATTAACGCTGGCTCCCGCCCAACGTAGGACTGAGGCGTACCCACGTCCGGGCCGCCCGGGCAGTAAGCACACCTGCCGTGCGGGCACGGGTAAGGCCTAGTCATTATGGCTACTGGAGCAACACCAGACAATATCCTAGTGGGTCTCCTGAAGCGCCTACCGACACCCACCTCAACACTCACCGCAACCATCCCTAACCACGGCTCCCAAGCACTAAGGAAGCATCAAACCTATTTTGAATTAACCCGCGGCTTAACCCCCACCACGTAGTAGTTCTTGCGAGGCAATGACTTCCTCCCTGGCGCGACGTACGTGCCGACCTCAACTACCTCAAACCCGACCCCACGCACGTCAGCAACCAACTCACTCAGCGAGTACAGGTGGTATTCCCTACACACCGCCCCGCCCCTAGAGCACCTGACAACGTCCCAAGGGGACTCCGAACGCCTGAGAACGTAGCGCGCGACGCCCCTAAGAAGCAGCGGCAAGAGCCTCGCCTGCCACCTAGCCCAAACAACGACAAGTATGGCGCCGCCCGCTCTAAGCACTCTGAAGGACTCCCTCAGTGCGCTTAACCTATCTCCCCTCCTCGTTAGGTGATGGAGCGACGCAACCATTATCACCACGTCCACGCAACCCTCCCTTAACGGCGCGCACGCCATATCCCCGCAAACACCTAGGGCGACGCCTTCCTTAACACCCTCGACCGCCCTACGAACCATGGTGGGGGAGATGTCCAGTAGGAGGGCGGCACGCGCGACACCCTCCCTAATCAGTGCCGCCGCGTTCTGCCCGGGTCCGCAACCCATGTCCGCAACAATACGCTGACCTCCCTCAAAGCAACAGTACTTCCTAACCCTCATCACGACGTCCCAGACTCTCCTCCTGTACCCGGCGGCGATGACCTCGTACTCTAGGCTAGTCAAGCCCCACACCAGCCCTGCCTTAGCTCCTCACTAAGTAATCCTTACCTCAGGTAAGGTAAAGCTATTTATTCACATCACCCTTAGTGTGTGGGGTTCGTGGAGTGGCGTTGTTCAAGTACCCGAAGAGGACGCATCACTGCGGCCTTCTAAGGAAGGAGCACGTCGGTTGCGAGGTGATCCTTAACGGGTGGGTGAGTAGGGTTAGGAAGTTCGGTAGGCTTGTCTTCATGCTAGTCAGGGATGAGACCGGCGTGGTGCAGGTCGTCGTGCCCGCTAAGTCGCCGGCATTCAGCGTGGCTAAGGAGGTCGGGCCCGAGTACGTCGTCGCTGTTAAGGGCGTGGTTAGGGCTAGGCCGGAGAACCAGGTCAACCCGAAAATGCCTACTGGTGAGGTTGAGGTGGCTGCTGAGGAGGTCGTGATCATTAATGAGAGTAAGCCCCTACCAATACCTATCCATGACGAGTCCCTAATGGCTACCACGTCGGAGCAGGTCAGGCTCAGGTGGAGGTACTTAGACCTACGTAGGGAGGTCATGGCTAGGAACTTAAGGTTCAGGCACGCCGTCGTCAAGGCGTTAAGGGAGTTCTTCGACTCGAAGGGATTCGTAGAGGTCGAAACCCCCTACCTAGCGAGGAGCACTCCCGAAGGTGCCAGGGACTTCCTGGTCCCCTCAAGACTCCACCCGGGGAAGTTCTACGCGCTAACCCAGTCACCCCAGCTCTTCAAGCAACTCCTAATGATAGCGGGTCTAGGCAGGTACTACCAGGTCGCGAGGTGCTTCAGGGACGAAGACCCGAGGGCCGACAGGCAGCCCGAATTCACGCAATTCGACCTCGAGATGTCGTTCGTGACGCGCGAGGACGTCATGGGCGTCGTTGAGGAGGCTATGAAGTACCTATTCAGGAAGGTGATGGGTAAGGACCTAGAAACACCGTTCCGGAGGATTTCCTGGGCGGAAGCCATTGAGAAGTACGGGACTGATAAGCCTGACCTGAGGTTCGAGGCCACGCTACGCACCGTGACGGACGCAGTCTCAGACCCATTAAGCGTCGGTGAGGGTGAGGTTGCTAGGGCATTAACGATTCAGTTACCTAGTGAGAAGCCCGGCAAGCAACTCAAGCTAGTGAAGAGGATGGTCAAGGACTTCATGGAGGCAAACAAGATAGGGAAGTACGCCTACGTAGCACGCATTGGTGGCGGGGTAGCCAGCAACCTGGGTGGTGAGGCCGGCAGGGAAGTCGCTAAGGCCCTCTCCCTCAGCGAGGGTGAGGCAGCGATCATCGCGGCAGGCCCGTACCTGAAGGTCTCGGAAGCCCTAGGCGACCTAAGAAACGCCCTCGGCCGCGCGTTAGGCCTAGCCAAGCCCGGCGAGTACGTCTTCACCTGGGTAATCGACTTCCCACTATTCGAGCTCGACGAGGAAACCGGGCGGCCAGTACCACGCCACCACCCATTCACCTCCCCAATGCCTGAAGACATACCCAAGTTAGATGAGGACCCCCTCTCCGTGAAGGCACAGGCATACGACCTAGTCCTAAACGGTTACGAGGTGGCGGGAGGCTCCATAAGGATCCACGACAGGGAACTACAGGAGAAAATACTCGCCATGATGGGGCTAAGCAAGGAGGAGATGGTGGACAGGTACGGCTTCCTACTCGAAGCACTAGAGTATGGGGCACCACCACACGGCGGCATAGCCATAGGGCTCGACAGGCTCGTAGCCGTGCTCCTAAACGAGGAATCCATAAGGGAAGTAATAGCGTTCCCTAAAAACAAGGACATGACCGACCCACTCACAGGCGCCCCATCGAAACCACCAGAAGAGTACCTACGGGACCTACCATGGCTTAAAATCAAGGAACAGTAACACATAGAAAAGCTAGGCTTGAAGAAAAACATCATCAAGAACCATCGATACACGCAAAACCATTAAAATGACGTAGCACCCGCTAAGCCACTCAAACACCTCCAGTACATACTTACCCGATACAAAATATTTATAAGTATTTAAACATTTTAAGATCCCACTTTTGAGACACCTAAATATATTTTTCCCATCTAACCAGTGTAAATCTAGATATGCAAGAAATAAATAACATTAAAGAGAACACTTACCTAGTGATTCTAATGAAGAAAACGTGGACGGCTAAGCTACCCTTCGCAATAACGCTACTGCTGGCGCTACTCGTTGGGATGTGTGCATTAAGCACTGTAAGTGCTAGGAGTCCCGCTAAGAGCCCCATTAAAGGGGACAAAATCTCTGTCGACGTGTACTCAGACGAGTACGAAACCGTGTTAAATGCACGAGGCAGTGCTCAAGTAGTCGCAGGGCAGATAGTAGCAATTAAATACTCAGAAGGAAGAATCCTCAGCGCCTCAACAGGTGATCTAGGATGCAGAAACGTCGCCTTTGGATGGAGTTGCACTTGGAGTAACCCATACTGGAAAGTAGACACCGCGCCAGGCAACTCCCACGCCTACGTGAAGATATGGCAGAAGGTGAGTTCCCCGTTCTGGGAATTCTGGGAGGAAGATGGCGACCTCTGGAACAAAGTGTATTATTATGGTGGGTATGTAGTTAAGGTATACGGTAACTACGTAGGGAACATGGGTCCTTACTCAGTAGAAAAGGTTTGGGATCTCCTTCAGACAATCTCTCAAATAGTATCAATAGTAATAAGCTTAAAGTGAGAGGCGAATGGAACTAAAAACAAAAATTAATAATTTTTTCTCTTTAAAGTAGTGGCTGTTCCCTGATCCCTAAGAAAAAGGGCGTCTGAATCCTCGTGGTCTGAGGTGCTGTGTGATGGGGAAGCTTGGGAGAAAGGAGAGGAATGTCCTGACAGTAGTGTTCGTAGCTCTGATAGTTTTCGGACTGGTAATTAATTTCATTCCCACACTTAGGTATTTCCTGATTATGTACCCTCATCAGGTGAGTATTGATTCCGATAGGGCTTACGAGAAATATAATGTTGACTTGGGCTTCGCGTTGGTTAAGATAAATAAGACACCGACCAAACCCTTAACCATTGTATTTACTGGTAATGAGTGTAGCGTGACGTTTAGACATTTAAACGACGCTACCGGATTCGCCTATGAGGCTGTATGCAATCTTACCCTTTCCTTCCCATTTAATGGGTCTCAGAAGAACGTTACTATTCACTCCTCAGGGATTATTAGGGGTGACTCACCCCTTGCTAAGCTCCTAATCATTAACGGGTCAGGTGATAGGTTGAATATTAATGTTTCCGGGCTGAATGTCACGGTGAGGAAGGTTCCGCCGAATGTGGTTTCTTTCAGAAACTTACTTACTGTCCACTTTTACCTTAAGCCTGTGGGCTACCATGGTAAGGGAATGATCCTTAATGCCAAAATTGATAGGTTCACGTACTTAACGTACTATGTTGCGGGTAAGGGTAAGTTACTGCTTGCCTCATACGTTGACTTTATTGACAGGAGGAGGGGGAGTCATTATGACATACTTGGTAAGGATAGGGTGACGGCCCAGATCCTTGAGATGATGTTAAAGGGTAGTCCTTATGAGGATTTAATGTTGAGGAATAGGGGGAAGCTGGATAACGTGGATGTTGGGCTTGACCTAAATTATACGAACGTGCGTTTAGTGAATGATGTTGTCGGGCGGATACTATTTGACCTTACCTTCACGTACTTCCCGATTAACTTAGTGTTGATTGTTGTGGGGTTCATAGGGC
>JALWZB010000081.1 GCA_027002995.1 Desulfurococcales archaeon | reverse complement strand
GGGGTTGTACTACGTAGGCCTTCTCAGCTAGCCCAGTAAGTAACTCATGCGCCTTAGTGACGTGTTCCCTTAACGCGACCGTGACCTCTATAATGCTTGTTGCCCCCAAGGCCTTCAGGCGGAGTTCATCTGCCGTGCCCTCAGCAACGATTAGGCCCTCATTCATTACGATCACCTTATCACTGAACTCAGCGTCCTCTGAGATGTGGGTAGTCATTATCACGGTCTTACCGTCCTTAAGCATCTCACGCAGTAAATTCATGAAGTCCAACCTAATCCCCGGGTCAAGCCCTGTGGTTGGTTCGTCGAGAACCACAACAGGCGGATCATGCATTAACGCCATAGCCAAAGACAACCTTCTCCTTAGACCGCCGGACAATTTAGCCGCTACTTTCTTCACATGGTCCTTGAGCCCAAAGGCATCGATTAGTTCGCGTGCCCGGGCCTTAGCCTCCCTAGACGGTATGTCATGTAATGCAGCAGCCATCATTAAGTTCTCGTACACGCTCAGCCTAGGCCACACACCACCCTCCTGAGGCACGAATCCCAGTAACGCCCTAGACTTCCGGGAAGCCCACGGATCCTCACCAAGGATCCTTACACTACCCGCCGTAGGTGGGGTGACACCCGCTATCATGTTGAGCAAGGTCGTCTTCCCTGCCCCATTAGGCCCCAAGATCGTTGTGAGGGTATTCTTTGGAATCCGTAACGTGACCCCCTTCACCGCCTGCGTACCGTCAGGGTACCTCTTGCTCAGGTTCAGACATTCGATAGCGTACTTCAGGTCATTAGTCATCGATGTTTCCACCCGAAGGTTACTGTGTTCTTATCTGCTTTAAGAGGGGATGATTCTCTGCGGAACAGAGTTTTGGTTTCCTCAAAGGTTTTTCACGGTGCTCAATTCATTTTGCTATGTTGTAGGACAAGGTTTATTTGCTTCCTCGTGAAATATTTACCTCGGCTCCTTCATTAAGGGATTATGGGGAGTGGTAAGCCATGCGGGTTAAAGTAAATGTGATCCCTGAGAACATGGGTGATTTAAGGGTGGTATATGTCCCGCGCAACATAGCGGAGAAGCTTGACCTAGCGCCCGGCTGGAGGGCAGAGATAAGCGTTAACGGGAGGAGGACGACAGCCCTCGTTGCTGTGAAGGATGGTGAGGGCGACTACGTTGAGGTTCCTGAATCCTTTCACAATTACTTAGGTAAGCCCCCCGAGGTTGATCTGCGCCCCTACATAAGCCCGGCTTCAGTTCAGTTAATTAAGAAGAAGCTTAAGGGGACGAAGCTGACCAGAGAGGAGATCTTCGAGATAGTTAAGGATATTGTTGATGGTATCTTAACGGACGTTGAGATAGCGGCTTTCGTCTCAGCCCAAATGAGTGTGGGGATGGATACGGATGAAATGGTGTCGCTCACGCGTGCCATGGTTGAGACCGGGACCGTGCTGAAGTTCGATGAGCCGGTATATGATATTCACTCAATAGGTGGTGTTCCAGGGAACTCTAAGGTCTCCATAGTTGCCGTGCCAATAATAGCGAGTGCTGGTGTCTTCATACCGAAGACATCCTCAAGAGCAATCACCTCACCTGCAGGCACGGCCGACACTATGGAGGTGTTTGCTCCCGTAGAGTTCACGGTTGATGAGGTTAAGGAGCTCGCAAAGAAAGTTAATGGCTTCATAATCTGGGGCGGGACGTTGAACCTAGCGCCAGCGGACGACATATTGATAAGGGTTGAGTACGCCCTCCGCGTTGACCCGCTATCACAGATGATAGCTTCGATCCTATCGAAGAAACTCAGCATGGGTGTGCAGAACCTCCTCATAGACATACCGACGGGCAGGGGAGCTAAGGTGGAAACCATTGAAGAGGCGAGGAGCCTAGCCTCGGTCTTCACGCAGGTAGGGCAAGGCGTTGGGCTGAGCATAAGGTGCGCCATAACCTACGGTGGCCAACCAATAGGTTACACTGTAGGCCCAGCTCTCGAAGCCAGGGAAGCTCTCGAGACCCTCCTAGGCGGTGGCCCAATGTCTGTCAGGGAGAAGGCGACAGCCATAGCAGGCCTCATATTGGAGATGGCTGGGGTAGCTCCTCGTGGCGCAGGAAAGAGCACAGCGAAGGAGATCTTAGCTAGTGGTAAGGCTTACGAAATGTTCAAGAAGATCATAGAGGCCATGGGTAGCAAGAACCCGAACATCAAGCCCGAGGAAATACCTGTCGGCACCCACAAGGTTGAGGTTAGGGCGCCGATGGAGGGCTACGTTACGGGCGTATACAACAGACCAATAACGACCATAGCCCGCGTAGCAGGCGCACCAATTGACAAGGGTGCCGGAGTTAAGCTTTACGTGAAGAGAGGGCATAAAGTGAAGAAAGGCGACATACTCATGGAGATATATAGCAACTCTGAGACGAGGCTCGAGGAAGCCCTCAAACTGGTCAATAAGTTGAAGCCCATAACGATTGAGGGAATGCTCCTAGAGACATACCCGGAGTACGTGTGAGTGCCAACCCCACCCCTTATTTTCCATGCAGAGAATCACGTTGTAGGGACCGTCTGTCCCTAGAGGTTGGGTTATGGTGGTTTAGGATGGGGTAGTTCACCCTCTAGGGACTTCCGCCTCACCCATAACCCTTTAGGTAGGGTTATGGGGTCATGGGTGGCGGTCGAGTCCAACGGCACGGGGCTCCCATCTAGGGTGGGGCGCCCGCCCAGGCTTGGAGCATCGCTCCCATCGCCTAGGCAGGCTCAAACTAGACTAAGCCACCCTAATAAAAGTTTCAGCCCCTGCGTTGATGTATTCACCTTCTTTAAGGGCGTTAAAGAACTTTTAAAGGATATAATCTAACCTTTAGATAAGCGGTGAATGAGACATGGGTAGCGAAGTACTGAGGGTTGAGGACGCAGACATCTATGTTGCAGGCAAGAGGATCTTAAGGAAAGTCGACCTTAGCGTCGGTGCTGGCGAACTACACATCGTTATGGGGCCGAACGCCTCAGGCAAAACAACGTTGCTCTCAGCCATAGCTGGTGTTGAGCCCTATGAAGTCAGGTCAGGTAAGGTCATGCTTGCTGGCGAGGACATCACTAATTACCCCCTCCATGAGAGGGTTGAGAAAGGGCTCGTACTCGCGTACCAGAACCCCCCAAGCTTTAAGGGGGTTAAGGTATCAGAGATCCTGAAGTGGCTAAGGAGGAAGTTCGACCTAGATCCTTCCTTCACGGAATCCTTAGCTGAGATCCTGGATATCCACAAACTACTTGGGAGGGACCTTTTCTCCGGGATGAGTGGTGGGGAGAGGAAGAGGTTAGAGACGTACTTAACGCTATCGATAATGCCTAAGGTAGCCCTCCTCGATGAGCCCGACAGCGGTGTTGACCTAGATAGCGTGGGGAGGATCCTGGAGGCAATAAAGCTTGCGCTGAAGCACGGCGTCTCCGTAGTCCTAGTGACCCACTCAACACACATGCTTAACCTAGTGCGCCCACTCACGAATACAGCGCACCTAATATTCAAGGGTCGCCTTATTTTCTCGGGACTCTACGATGAGGTAGTCCCCCTAGTCATCAAGAGAGGTTTCGAAGGAGCCGCAAAGGCGCTTGGGAGGTGGAGTTAAAATGCTAAATAGAAACATGGCTGAAGCCGCCAGGAAAGCGTTAAGTAAGCCCGCACCCTATGGGCCCGACGTGGATCTGAGCAAGTACGATATCCTCAACCCAAGGAGGATAGAGCCCACGGAAATCCTCGAGCAGGAGAGGGTGCGTGATGCCTCAGGTAGGCTGGGCTTCACGCCGGAGATCGTTAGGAAGGCAGGGTACGTTCAAGTCAATGAGGCTTACCTAGCGTCAGCGCTCGTCGAGAGCCTAAGGAAGCAAGGAGTAGTTGTGATGTCAACGGCCGAGGCCCTAAGGAAGCTAGACATAGCTAGGGAAGTCGCGTGGACGCTGATAAGGCCGGACACCGACAAGTACGTCGCCGCAACGTATCTTTACGGGAAAGAGCAAGGGTACTTCATATACGTCCCGCCCGGCGTCAAAGTGAGGACGCCGATATACACGTGTCTACTCATAACACGGGGTATGACCGCTCAGCTACTCCACAACATAATCTACGTAGCTGACGGGGCTGAAGCCAACGTGGTGACGGGGTGCAGTATCGCTGGGCTACATGCTGAGGCACTCCACATAGGCGTGTCAGAGTTCTTCGTCGGCAAGGGCGCCAAGCTCACCTTCGCAATGATACACGCGTGGTCTAAGGGAGCCGTCGTAAGGCCCCGAACAGCAGTGAAGGTGGCTGAGGGTGGGAGGTACGTGAGCTACTACATGATATACAGTGCTGTTCACAGCTTACAATCCTACCCGAAAGTCACCCTAGGACGTAATGCCTCAACATCCCTCTACTCCATAATCTCGGGTGAGGGTGAAGGGGTATACGATGTGGGCTCGTCAGCAACCCTAGCAGGGCCGGGCTCCTCAGCAGAGATAATCTCAAGGAACCTTGCTAAGGATAAGTCAAGGGTAGTTGCTAGGGCTGAAATAGTGGGTGAGTCAGGGCCCTCGAAAGGACATATAGAGTGTATGGGGTTAATACTAAGTGACACGGCGTATATCAGCACAGTACCGCTCCTCGATTCCAGGAACCCCGAAGCAACACTGACCCATGAGGCAGCGATAGGTAAGATAGGTGAGGATCAACTAACTTACTTAATGTCTAAAGGATTCAGCGAGGAGGAAGCCCGAGCCCTAATAATTAGGGGCTTCCTAAGCGTTGAGGCCCCCGACCTACCGCCCCAGGTAAAGCTATCAGTGGACAGGGTGACAGAGCTAATATCCAGTAAGGGGCACGGATAAACGCGAGTCAAGGAACCGGTGGGCGGGCTTGGCCGGGATCAAAGCGATAATCACGCACACCGACCTAGATGGCGTGGCTTCAGCAGCCCTCATATTAAGGGCTGTTGGTAACGTCGATAAGGTACTGTTCGCGCAGCCGCACCAGCTACATGCGGTGCTCGGAAAGATACCGAATGGGTCAACTGTGTACATAGCTGACCTCGGCGTGAATCCCGACACCCTAGAGAAGGTTGTTAATGAGATCTCGAGGATCACCAACAGCGGGGGTTCTGTTAGGTGGTTTGATCATCACGTGTGGGATAATGACTGGGTTTCCAAGGTTAAGGAGGCGGGAGCCGACTTAGCTGTGGATATCACAACATGTGGTGCTGGGGTCGTTGCTAAGTACTTCCCAGTGAGCGGTGAGGGTGTTAAGGAGTTAGTCTCGGCAACGTGTTCTATCGACCTATGGTTATTCAACGACTGGCGCGGAAACTACCTAGCAAGGTACGTAGGGCACAAGGAAGGAGGTGAGTGGAGGGAGTATGTTGCCAGGAAGCTAGTGAAC
Organism: Desulfurococcales archaeon; assembly: GCA_027002995.1. Lineage (GTDB taxonomy): Archaea > Thermoproteota > Thermoprotei_A > Sulfolobales > NBVN01 > WAOL01. Next base: position 12,405 of record JALWZB010000081.1, on the reverse strand, counting down.
TTCAACGGGGAAATCGACGACGAGGTTGAGTCCATAGCCGAGGAAGCCGTGAGCCGTGAACTGAGACTCTATAGTAAGGTGATTAAGGAAGCTAAAGTAGGTAAGGCTGGAGAGTACGTCATAGCGTACTACCTGAAGCCACGGACGGAACACGTAACATCATACATAGGGAACATACTCCTGTCAAGGCACGGTGCGGACATAGCCCTAATATGCAGGGAAGGCTCGTTAAGCTTGAGAAGCAGGAACGTCAACGTACGTGAAATAGCTAAGAAGCTCGGAGGAGGAGGTCACCCAGCAGCGGCTGGAGCCCCGATAAGGCCACCCCTACTGATACTCATCCTGGCGAAGCTCGGCCTCAAGTCCCCCCTCCTTAACTGGTGCTTCAAGAAGGTAGCGGAGGTAATCACCGAAGGTAGGTAATCAATAATGTGCTTGAGCGTGTGCGGCATTGACTTAGCCGTGAGGAAAAAGAGGTGCACAGGTTACGCACTCATAGTGATTTACGGTGATAGCGACGCAGAACTCACCCGCCTGAATTGCCTTCACGGCGTGGAGGAAGTCATGGATGAAGTGGTTAGGGATCACGTGAGCGTTGCGGCCGTGGACGCCCCAATAAGCGGTGGGGGCCGCATTAGGGAGGTTGAGAGGGAAATGTGGCGAAGGGGGTTTAAGGTTCTCCCACCCTCAATGCCTTGGATGCGTGAGTTAACGAAGCTCGGTGAGGCGTTAGCCAGTAACTTAAGGAGGTTGGGTGTGGAGGTCATTGAAACTCACCCATCAAGCGCCTTGAGGTCCTCCGGTGCGGGAAGTGTTCCTGAACTGCTGAGCATGTTGGGTGTGAAGTTCCCGAAGGACTACCTCCCTAAGATTGCCTCGTCGAGGGATCTAAGGGACGCGGTGATTGCGGCTGCGGTGGCTTACTGCTACGTTACTGGGTGTGTTGAGCCTGTTGAGGCTAATGGTGACGTCATTTACCTCATCAGGGAGCTAAGTCCCTTGAAGGGCTAGATCTGCGTTTCATTAGGTATGTAAGTTATCACGATTCCTTGAGCCTTCCTAGCGAACCACCTCAGGTGATCCTGCATTGACGCCCTAGTCCCGTGGTCGACGTTGAACTTCCTTCTAGCCCACTCCACCTCCTCAACACCCACCTTACCCTCACCCTTACCCGCCGCTAGGCGGAGGAGCGCGTCAACCTCTGCAAGGGTAAACCACTTAGTGACCTCAACGATTTTCTCGAGCGCACCCTCCTCCAAGCGTATTGAGTACTTAGCGGCGTTTCTTAACACTGCCTTCCTACGCATTTCCCGGTCAGGGTAACCGATAACTACGGTCACGTCTATCCTGCCCGGCCGAAGTATTGCTGGGTCAATTAAGTCGGGGTTGTTAGCGGTGAGTATCGTGAAAGGCCTGTCCGGGCGTTGGAGATGGTAGAGTATCGTTGAGATCTCGCTGACGTGGGCTTCATGTACGGTGTACTTCCTTGAGGAAATGAATTCAGCGTCGTCAATTATTAAGGCTATGTGGCGCCTCCTCCTAATGATCTCCCTGAATATTGCGTTGAGGGCCTTCTCCGTAGCTCCGTACCACATGGATCTGTAGGTTTGAGGTCTAAGCTCAACGATGTTGAGGTTTAGGGCGTCGGCAAGGGCCTCAGCCATGACCGACTTACCGACTCCTGGAGGGCCTGTGAGGAACGCACCCTTAGTTGCGAAGGGTAGCCCCTTCAGTATGGGGTTCACTATGGATACCTTGATATCCTCAATGATCCTCGGCGGTAGGTCCTCAAGCTTCCATGCAGGCTTCCTCACAGGCACGATGACTTCCCTGTACTCTCCACCATCGCTTATCACAGCCTTAATCTCCTCAACACCGGTTCGCTTGGCTTGCACCGTCACCACGGCTAGGGGCGGGAGTACTTCCGATTCGCGTGGCGGTAAATACCTGACACCGTACCCCGCTAGGTACTTCTCCACGCTCTCCCATAACTTGGTGGCCGTGCCCCACGCGTATGTCTTCATGCGCTTCACGCTGGTGTCGGGGTTAATTACGAGGAGCACCGGTCTGATTCTGCGTGAGAGCCTCTCCTTACTCACGGTAAGGCTACTCGCTATGAGGCGAGGCCTCTTGAACCCTTCGGAAACTATGAAGGCGATGGAGTATGAGGGTGCTTGGCTAACCATACTGGCTAGGAGGTTGAGGGAGATAGGTATCGGTGCGTGCGCCGCCTCCCTCACACCGACCTTCCTCCCAGCATATATGCGCAGGAATAGCTTGGACTCAACATCCCGTACTTCCGCCTCCCCCCTCCCGAGGTGCCTCCTGAGCGAGGCTAAGAGCCTGTACGAGAAGAAAGTGTCCTTCGGTCTATGGAACGATATGTAAATGGTCCTCACGTTCCTGTAGAGGTTGCTCCAGAGCACCTTAACGTCCCTAGCAAGCCTCTCCATCCCTCAGCACCGCATCATATGTGAGTATTGAGGGAAATAAAACAAGTCTCTCACGCTCACGTAAGTGACCTCGAGTGGCTGACCGTTAAGCCGGGTACGGCGATAATGGCCCACAGCCCTCATGCATTGAACTTAGAAACGGCTGACCCTACCGTAACATAGGGTCGAGCGAAGCTGAAGTATCCGCGGGGAACTCACCATCATTCCTGACCGAATAACAACTATTTTTCCCCTTCCATAATTAAAGTACGACAACACCAAAGCGATTTCCCCGTGTAATATTGGTAAGTATTCCTCACGGCAAGGCTAGGAGGTGGCGGCAGCCTCAGCCTCCGCGGCAGCCATCTCCTCTTGGAACTCCCTAGCAACTGCGGCCTCCACCGCCTGCTCGTGCTTGAGGTCACCTATCGGTCCCTTCAACCTGGTCCTCAGATCCTGCAGGATCTCCTCCGGCCCATAACATATTAGAGTGTCACCCGCTCTCAACTCGGTATCGCCTCTAGGTGCCCCTATGAATATTTCCCTCTCCCCGACCTTCCTGTATATTGCCAGCACTAAGACACCTTCTTCACTAAGTCTCAGCTCCCTAAGCTTCTTCCCCTCAAGCCACCCTCCAGCCTTAACCACTAACTTAGCTATGGAGTACCCCTTACCTAGACCCAGCAGTTGCTCGTAATCGTAGATCCTGAGGCTCGGCACCCTCTGTAAGGCCCTCTCAATTAACCAGCTTAGTCCCCTATCAACCAACTTGGACTTACCGAAGACGGCTAAAGCCGCTAAGCCTACTGCGAGCCATATGCCGTTAGTGAGCATTTGCTCCGGCGTGTTCCCGACAAAGGTCAGCACTAACGTAGCCATCGCTGATGTAAGTCCGGCGCTACCTAGGAGCATCAGTATCCTTATGATCCTCCTCCTAACGGGGTGCGAGACAACATACTCCGACTCAGACGTAGTGAAGCCAACTCCGGAGAACGCTGACTGAGCCTGAAAAGCCGCTACGTCCCTACTTAATCCGGTCATCCTAAGAGCTACCGTCCCTATCCTCACAACTATTATCGAGAATAACACGACCAGCAGGAACGTTATCAGCGCTATCACTTCCCTTCCCTAGCTTACGGTGTTCTTGCAACGCTAAAATATTATTACATACAAACAAATCTCGTGACTGAGTTGCTTACCTTCAGCTGTGAAAGCTCCTGAATACGGGCATTAAGTCATCAATGTATGGCTTAGCGTATTTCGACACCAGGAACTCCTCAGGTCTGAGCACCGCGACTAACCTGCCTTCCTCCATGTACGCTATCCTCTCACCCAGGTACACTGCGTCAGCTATGTTGTGGGTGACGTGGAGCGCTGTGAAATCTAACTCCTGGTGGAGGCCCTTAAGGAATTCCCTAGCCTTGCTTCTCAGGCGGGGGTCTAGGTTAGCTAGGGGCTCGTCGAGAAGCAGTATGCGGGGCTTGATCGCTAAGGCCCTAGCTATAGCTACCCTCTGTTGCTCGCCGCCAGAGAGCTGGTTAGGCTTTCTCCCTAGGAGGTGCTTTATTTCAAGGATATCAGCTAACTCAGTGACTGTCCTCCTAACGTCATCCTCGCTTACTCCGCGGGCGCGAAGTCCGTAAGCTATGTTATCGTAGACGCTCATGTTGGGGAAGAGCGCGTAGTTCTGGGGGATCAGCGCGAAGCCCCTCTTCTCCGGTGGGGTGTTGGTTACGTCCTCACCGTCAACTAATATGCGTCCCCTACATGGTTTCATTAAGCCTGCTAAGGTGTGAAGCAGTACTGTCTTACCAACCCCGCTTGGCCCGAGCACCATTAGGTACTCTCCATCCATCACTTCAAGCCCCCCTATCAGCAAGCGGAAGTCACCGAGCCTGACCTCTAGGTCCTCAATGACAATCATTTCCTACTCACCATCCCCTGCAGTATCCTCAATGCTGTGAATAGGGCTAGCGTTAGTAGGACGAAGGGTACGGCTAACGCTATGGCGTACCTCAGCCCGTAGACGTTGAGCCACTCAAGTATGAGTACGTTAACGGTCTTTGGGTAGTACGCGACAACGAGTATTGCCCCAACCTCACTCAATCCCCTAGCCCACGCCAGTATCGCTCCAGCAATCACCCCCTTCAGCGCTAAGGGTAACGTTACGGTCGTGAATGCCCTGAAGCGTGAGGCGCCGAGCGTCCTAGCCACGTACTCAAGCATCGGGTCGATGGACTGGAAAGCGACCTTTACGGTATCGACGGCTAAGGGTATTGAGACGAACGCCATAGCTATCACCACGCCCCAGAACGTGTCCTCGATTTTTGGTGCCGCCCCAGTTAGCGATGCTATTATGCCTCCCCTGCCGAACGCCATGAGTATCATTACGCCAGCAACTATGTGGGGAATCATTAACGGGACATCAACTAAGCTCTCAACCACGCTCTTACCTGGGAAGTCGTACCTAGCTAGGATATACGCCAGCGGGACACCGAGAACCAGGAGTATCGCTGTCGACAGTAAGGACGCCTTGAAAGTAACTATGAACGCCGACCTAGCTTGCGAGGCAAGCATAGGGTTACCGCTGAACACCTCAGCCATGGTTGAGGGGTCAACCATTAGAAAAAGAGCGGCTATGGGTACGACTATGAAGCATATTAGGAGCGTTGCCAGCGCGGAGAGCGTTACTAGGAACGGCTCACCCTTCACCAGCGGTGACGACATACTTAAGCAGTCCCTCCGGTAGGTTCCCGTACCCTATCGGGTGCTCTAGGAATGGCTGACCCTTATCCTCAAATATCTTTCTACCGACGCTACTGAGCAGTAGCTCAACGAACTTAAGTGCGGCATTGGGGTGAGGTGCGTTCTTCGGTATTGTCACCCCGTAAACTATGGATTTCATGGTCACATTCTTCTCCTCATCACTGCCGACCAGTATGTGCACCACGACCCTACCGTAGACGCTGTCGAGGGTTGGGTCACCTAAGTTAACTTGCTTGGGTAGCTTAACGTACTTAAGCCCATGTTGCTTCGCGACGCTCTCGTACTCTAAGGCGTAGTCTAGGGAGCCTGACTCCAGCAACGCTATCAGGTCAACACTCTTTGGTTTAATCACTATGTTACCGCTGGTCGAGAACGCGGCTGGTATGTAGACATGCAGTGTTCCGTTAATCATTTGGGCTTTAGACCCACTGATCTTGCTCAGGATGTATTCTTTGAGTATCGTTTCATTCTTATAATAGAGACTAGCCAGCGCGAGCACGCCGACAGACCTGTACCCACATGGATCCATGTTGGGGTTCGAGAAACCGTACCTGACGCCGGGCATGTCGAGCACCACGTACCATTTATCTGGGTGTTGCTCTAACCACGATGCATACTTTGACTTATCCGTGAACGCCAGCACTATTTGGTTAGATGCGAACGCAACATACCATTCCACGTACTTAGGCACCATGAACATTGGGATTAGCCTGTAATCCGCGACAGCGACAACATCACATCTCTCGCCAAGGTCAGTAACGCTTCGGACCACCTGAACGCTCCCTGCTGACTTTATCCTAACATTGTCCCCGTACCTGCTATGGAACACGCTCGATACACTGTCTAGGGGTATTCGTAGAGAACCAGCACTACATATTATTATGGTGACTGGCTGGCGCCTTTGATTTGAAACCATGTAATAAGCAACACAGCCCACAATGACTACTGCGATTACGGCTATAGCTAAGATCACCTTAGCTTGACGCACCATTGATTAGCACCAAAATTCTTGATTCGCAGGTAGGTTATAAACGTTATTCGTTATCAGATAACGCTATAAGCTGAGAAGCCTACCAAGGTTCCTCGGGTCGTAGCGATACCCGCTTAAGCCATCCAGTACCTCCTTGAGTTCACGGCTCCTAAGGGCATTAATGAATGCATTAATCCTATCCGACCCCAGGTTTGAATTCCTTACGACGAAGTCGAAGTGCTCCCAAGTCACAGGAACGTAGTGAAGTCCGTAGGCCTTAGCAATCCCCTCAATGAGTAGCCCGACGTCCGCCCTACCGTCAGATATAGCCATAGCGACATCGTCATGGGTTCTGAATTCCGTGTCATACCCCTTTACCCTAGACTCAACGTCTGCAGAGCTAATCCCTAACTCCTTAGCTCTCTTCATGAGGAGATACTTCATAAGGGTTCTCGTGCCGGATCCATAAACCCGGTTCGCTAACCTTAACTCACCCTTAAGTAACGCGTCAAGAGCCTCCTCAAGCCCTAAGCCCTCTCGTGACGCGAGCACTTGGAGCCTCTCGTAACCGAGGATCACGCTTGCCTCACCCGGTAGCATTCTACGCACGTAAGTCACGTTATATTCTCCCGTCTCGTAGTCCAGGAGATGCACGCCTGCGACATCACCTTCACCAAGAAGTAAGGCAGCTAACCCCTTCAGCGACCCTAGCCAGTGTGCCTCAACGGGGGTGCCTTGCCTCCTAATAATCCCCGCTAACCTACCCACGACTATGTCGTGGCTGCCAACGTAAGTTAGTGGTTGCTGAGAGGCCGGTACCTCCCCCTTAACCTCAGGTAGTTGGAGGGTGTAGCCAAACACCTTGACGTATTCCCGGACGTACCTCTTAATGAGTTCCTCTCCTAGGGCGGTTAGTGTAGTGCCTCCGCCTCCTTTACCCCCTCTTCGTGCCTCTATGACTCGTCCGTTAACCGTTCTTTCAATCCTGGCAATGCATTCCCATGCGCGCGAGTACGGTATCCCTAGGGCTTTGGATGCCTTAAGGAGCGACCCTAACCTCTTTATGAGGATCAGTAGCTTGGCGGTTACGTCATCTAAGACAATCTCGCCTGTGTCCTCACGAATTATTTCGAGTTTTATTCTTGGTCTTAGTTTGGGTGCATTCAATACCTTACTCGCACCAATCACTTCTTTTTCGAGGGCCTAATAACGTTCATACTTAAGTAGCTCTGAGGCGTTACTGTTATTACATTCCTCTAAAGCATTACCTAACAGGTAATGGCGCGTGATGGATGTTGAGGACATTACTAGGGAGTTCTATGGAAGGTTATTCCTCTTACCTACTCTGCCTAAGCTCGTAGTGCTTTACGCAGCACTTCTAGTTGGCATAGGCGTGATTAACGTAAACACATTACCTAATACCTCCTTATACGATATTGCGTTGTCCGTGGAGCAGTACGTCATCCTAGGCCTGACGTTAGTAATTGTCTTCGCGTTCCTCAGCGCGACTAAGGTGTTCACGCTTAAGCGAGTCATAGGGTTGTCGGCGGCGATGTTCATAGCCTCGCTACCAGCGGAACTCATTTTCTACAGGCTCACCGGGCTTAAGGGCACAGGCCTACTAGCCGGGACAGGCTTAGTGTATGTTGTGTTAAGTGCGTTCTACGGAGTCTTCATCTCATTAATTATAGCTTCCGTACCGCCCTTCGCGGCCTTCTGGTTCGTAAACTCACTACTCGGTAAGGGCGTTAGCGGGTCCGTAATGGCGGCAGCCCTCATAACGGAGATGATCTCTCTCTTAGCGGGAATTGCTTATCTAGCGTATTTTGAGAAGCAGGGCAGGGCATCAGGGTATTCACCCATGAGAGTACTACGGGCTTTCCTGCGCACATGGTTTACGGGGGATCCTAAAGCGTTGGAGAAGGAGTTAGCCCGTAATGCGGTCACGTCCGACCTACGTGTTAGGACGTTGGTCTTCTGGCGTGAGGGCGCGGAGCCCGTGATGCTTGTTTTCCCCTCACTTCACTACGGGCCTTTCCGTGATGTGGGTTCAGCTAGGTTCATTTACCATCTGGAGGAAGTGGTTGAGCCTTCATTCAAGCTCTTCACGTTCCACACTGCTGGCTCACACGAGCATAACCTCGTTTCATCTGATGATTCTAGGCTAGTTGCTAAGCTTGTCGGTGAAACCCTACTTGCTGAGGTGCCGAGGAAGGTTGCTAAGTTGCGGATGTGCCCACCGTACAGGGTAAGGTTAAGTGATGGGTGGGAGTCATTCACGCTGAATGGTCCGACAGCGTTAATCCCCATAATAGTCAATAAGGCTAAAGGGAACGATGACTTACCGTCCGAGCTCTGGGATAGGCTAATTAAGGACGAGAGGTCACCGCCATTCACAGCAGTCGCAGACTCCCATTCCTTCAAGGGTGATAAGGTCACGGACCTCAACGTGTTGGAACCCCTGATCAATGAGGTGCTGGATCGTTACTCATGCCGTGAGGGTGAGGACTTCCTAGTAGGGTACGGTGAGGCGATGCTGGATGGGTGGTGCAGATGCGTATGCAACCAACGGGTCAAAGCACTCACACTTAAGTTCGGCAACGCCAGGTACGCGCTAGTGTACGTTTACGGCAACAACATGGATGGTCCCTACAGGCTCAAGCTGGAGGACGCCGTCAGAAAGTTAGGCGTTGACGATGTAGAGATAGTTACGCCAGACGACCACAGCTGTGCCGCATCCTTCAAGGAAGCACCATACGATGTTGTGAGCGAATGCCCCCCACTAACGAAGGCGGTAGTGAAGGCTGTTGAGGAAGCGATCAAGGCCGAGGTTCCGGCCACATACAGCACGTACGATGTCGTAGTGAGCGACGTTAAGTTCGTCGGGAACGGGATATTCGAGCTAACTAACCAGCTCGGCAGGCTAGGAAGGAAGGCTGAGTACCTGATCCTGCTTCTCCTCCTCGTCAGTAATGCGGCGCCGATCGTGGTCTACACATCAGTACTTATGAAGTGATCCTCAATACCTCAAAGTGTCCTAGTTACTAGCTAGAACAACTCTTCCCATGAATATATCGATGAATGATCATATCCGCGATAGCGGTGACAGTTACACTCATGCTGGCAATAGTGTATTGTAATTTATTTACTTCCCAACACCGAGGTAACCCGCAAAGGACAAGGCACTAACATATCACATTAATTACTACAAGCCACCGACAAGTGTTAGCTTAGGAACAGTACACCTTGAGCTTCAGGTCTCACTTAAGGCGATAACAATTAGGGGTGATCTGATACCTGTGGCGCGACCTCGCCTACCACGGATCCCGTAACGCGTTCAGTGAATATTTGTCATGACGTGGGTGAAGCAACAATAAGTATTTCATACCTGGACGGTAATACTCTCCTTAGGTGCGGTCATGAAGGGTAAGGAGCAAACATTAATTAAGGACCCCCTCCACGGCTACATCAAGCTGTACCCGCACGAGAAATGCATTGTTGACTCACCACCCTTCCAGAGGCTAAGGAGGATAAAGCAACTATCAGCATCACACCTGGTCTACCCTGGTGCTGTCCACACTAGGTTCGCTCACAGCCTAGGCGTGATGTACGTTGCCGGCGTCTTTGCCGAGAACATGTACTCGAAGCTAGGCATAGGGGCTGACGAGGTTAGGAGGCTTAAGCTCATAGCCAGGCTACTCGGCCTGCTTCACGACATAGGTCACGGACCGTACTCCCACACATTCGAGGATCATGTACTCGTGAATTACGGCGTGAATCACGAAGTGATTGGAGGGAGGATCGTTAAGGAAGTACCTGAGCTGGCTGAATGCTTTGACACAATGATCGAGGACGAGATAGGGATCTCAGCGGAGACCATGGGGAAGATGATCGAAGCACCTACCCTTGAAGTATGGCCGCTAACCTCAGACATAGCCTCCGGCGTCACGGAGAGGTCCCTATACTACATAATTAGGGGCGCGTACGCGTCCGACATAATAGACTACCTTCTAAGGGACTCGATGTTCACGGGCGCGAACTACGGTATAGGGCTTGATTGGAGAAGGCTCGCATACCACTCATCATTCATAGACGACAGGGTAGTGCTGGATTACAAGGCCAAGGACGTACTCGATCACCTCCTCATAGCGAGGATATTCATGTTCAAGACCGTGTATTTCCACAAAACCTCTAGAGCTTTCGACAGAATAACGGGTGAGCTACTGGTTAGGGCCGACCCAATACTGAACTTCAAGGAAGCTGTTGAGGATGTGAATAAGTACATAGGGCTCGACGACGAGTACGTCCTATCCCACCCTGAGGTCAGGAAGCTTGAGGAAGCTAAATACCTCCTCAACAGGATAGTACCTTATAAAGCAGTATACGAAGCCGTATTCCCGCTAGAGTCAAACCTAAAGCCATTCCTCACCCTCAGCAAGAGGGTTCTAGAGGAGGACTTAGAGAGGCGGTTAAGGTCAATAGCACCTGACATACCTGAGGACGTTAGGGCGGTCTTCGTAGACACACCGAAACTACCTACTAACCCAATGTTCGAGGAAAGCGTCGTAGCTATCCAGGGGCCTGACGGTGAGGTGCAGGAAATACCTGTAGGCTCAACCCTCGCCGGACTAATGCCTAAGGAAATAGCGTTCATCAGGATCTACATAAGAGATAAGTACTCCAAGTACGCTGAAGCACTGAGGCAGATGGCCCGCGCCCTAATGGAGGGCGGTGGCGAGCTAAGGAGCTTCTACTGAACGCACCTGTGTAAGCCCGTAAATTCTTTTTAAACTTCTTAAGCACGTTACTCCTCAAGCATGCGGGTCGTTACGCCAGGCGCACCAAGAGTTGTTCTTAAAGTCATCGATGAGTGTAGCTTAACAGCCAGCTCGACCCTCTCAGCGCTATCCTTACTTGCCAACGCTATCACGGCTCCCCCACCACCAGCACCTGTGAGCTTGGCGCCTAACGCCCCCGCGGCTCTAGCCGCGTAAACTATTTGACTTAACTTCATTGTGGAAACATTTAACGCCTCGAGCAAGCCATGATTCATGTTCATTAGCGTGCCCACCCTAACCACATCACCTTGTAGGAGGGCTCTCTCCGCTTCATTGGTCAGCCTACCTATAGCCTTCATTATTAACTCAATGAGTTCCCCGTACCTCTCCTTGAGGTTCTTAACGGCCTTAACCATCTCGGCAGTGGTGTGTTGCCTCTCCACATAACCTATTATTAAGGGCTCCTCAATACTGACGTCAAGCTCTCTCCTAACGAACTCCTTACCCTCCTTCCATATCTTAATAGTTCCGCCGAAGGACGCTATGGTTGTGTCCATCGGTGACGCTATACCTTGAACAGCCTTCTCCACCTCCCACCCAAGCTTGGCTATCTCATCCCTCCTCAACTCGTACCCAAGGACCTTCGAGTAAGCGGCTATCGTGGCTACCGATACTGCGGCCGAGGTACCTAGCCCGGCACCTACGGGCATCTCGGAACGCACCGTTAGGTTCACTCCTCCGCGGGCTCCTAGGTAGTCTGACGCTATCTCAATCGCCTTTCTCAGGTAGGCAACCGCTGAAAGTGTTTTACCGTAGTCTGTCCCTATTATTACGTCGTTACCACGGTACGTCACAACGACACCCGGTACCCTAAGGTCTAAGGCAGCTATGACTACCGCGTCATCACTCCTGGACTCAGCCGTTACCCACACCCTACGTCCTATAGCAGTAACTATCGCTGGGTAACCGTAAACTATCGCGTGTTCCCCGAACAATGTGACTTTGCCGGGTGCTGACGCTATCACCTTAACCAAGGTGGTGAACCACGATAGAATGTAGTGGTGGGATTTATGTTATTTCCTTACCTCACCGGAGGTACTACAGGTATTACTAAAAAGCCCTCACGGGTATTTGACCTCCATACCCCAAGCACCTATCTTAGCCTTGACTACAAGGTCGCCCTTCCACTCACTCTTGAGCCTTTCGTAAATTTCCTTAGTCACATCATGTATGTTAGCGGTGGAGTATATTCCGTGACGCTTCAGTGTTAGCGAAATCTCAAGTTTCTCTCCCTTCCTAACTTTGTACTTGAGTTTATCCACGTAGAGGCTGTATTTCCAGAGCACCTCCGGTATGGCGCCCAGTAGCTTCCAGATTCGCGCGTCCTTGCTTAGGTCGTAGGTCTCCGAGTGGGTTTTCTTATGATGGACGGTGACCCTGACCTTACCGGTGGCTTTGT
>JALWZB010000080.1 GCA_027002995.1 Desulfurococcales archaeon | reverse complement strand
TAGGTACGCCCTACGTAGGAGGAAGGGGGCTACGTACGTTGAGAATGAACTTAAGCCTTTCCTATCCCTCACGACGATGCTAAGCATGCTAGTTCTCGTAGCTCTCTTAGTAGCTCGAAAGGAGGCAACACTACTTACTAAGCCCTTACTAGGTGTTGAGATATTCGTGCTTCAGCTAATCATAGTGCTTGCGTTAATAGGCATTACCGTGGCTGTGAATAGATCACTAGGTATCACGTACGAGGAACACCAGGCAATGACTTTCGTAGCCATCACTAAGAACCAGAGTGTTGCTGCAGCAATAGCGGCGTCGAACATGGGTGGGGCGGCAACAATACCCCCAGCACTAATACCTGTCATACAGCCTGTCCTCGCCATAACGTACCTCCATTTAGAGCATGTTGTGAGGAATGCGCTTAAGCCGAGCAGGGTAAGCTCCTCCATCAAGAATCCCCGCACCCCACCAGTAATTGATGTTTTCGATAGGAACTACTTAAGTAGCGAGCGGATGTAACAAAAGTGTGTTTCCGCTAGGTAATGAGGTTTTAAGCTACGATGTCGGGGTCACCGTTTTCGTTTGGTTCTTAGCTAGCTCCTCAAGCATTCGTTCGAGAGTACTTAACTCCTGGTAGAGCTTCCTGAGCTCCTCCTCTTGCTGTGCTATCCTCTGCTTGAGCTCCTGAATCTTCTGGAGGATCGCCCCTATAGTCGTGTTTCCTCCGGTGATGTTTGTTGGGGTTACGTGCTTACCGGTTAGGTACGCTATCACGTCATCCATCGTTATGGTGCCGTTGGGTTTGAGGCTCTTTACCTCATTAGTCCTCGTGTCCACCAGGTCTATCGACACTAAGCCCCTCCCGTCCCTCGTTATGACCGTTACTTTCCAGTAGAGCGTGCCGTTAACTATGATAGGCATCGGCTCCTCAACCATGAACTCAGTCCAGTCGTAGGTCGGGTGCGCCTGCTTTATGAGAGAGGCTAGCTTCGAGATACCTATGACTGGGTTGGGTAGCTCGTACATCATTATGTGTGGGTTGGGGTCGCTGGCGTTGACGTAGAATATGTACTTAGCCGAGTAAGTCATTCCCGGTGGCTCGGCGACGAAGACCCAGTAAAGGTGGCCCTTATCGTCAGTCATTAAGTAGGGTTGAGGATTAGTGCCCACGTCCCTTACCGTGTAGGTGTTATGGTAGAGAACAACGTTCCAGAACCCCGTGTAATACCTGTAGATCTCAACCCACTCCCTAGCGATGACGTCGGGAACTAAGGGCACGCCACGGAATAACGGGTTCGATGCGGCCTCCTTCAAGCTAATGATCCTTATCGAGCCGTTCGGCGACACCACAGCATAGCCTACCGGTACGGGCACGGAGGTCGTCATCCCCACCCTCCACGTGGCTAGAGGTATGAGTACGTACGGCTCACCCTTATAGAGGACCTCGGCGTTGCAGTCCATCAGCACCCTAACCCCTAACCCAGCACGGAGCTTAACCTCCCTCCACAGGTTATTAATGAAGAAGGGGTTCAGCAGTAACCGATGTAAACCCCAGAACATTCGCTCCTTAATTACGTACACCTTAGGCGGGAAGATGGAGCCGTTGACGAGCACCACACCTAGGGGCTCCCTGCTGATCTGGTTCCAGAAGCCCTCGGGCTCTATGATCCAGTTGTATATTATGTGTCCTCCGGCGTCGTAGTATATGTAGGTCTCATCCTCGTATATGGTGTGGGTGGCTGTCTGAAGCATCGAGACGGCATACGCGTACGCTGTGTGGAGGGGCACTAACCTGGCGGACGTGGTGTCTATTGGTGCCTTAAGCTTAATGATTCTAATCTGGGATGGGCTGTCGTTAAGCACCGCTATGTGGGCGAAGGCAAAGATTAGACCTCCGATAACCAGCAGGATAACCCCCAAGGCCAGTAAGGCGGCCTTCCCGCTAGCCGCCTTAGCGAAGCCGCCTATGAGCGCTAGGAGTAGGCCTAGCGTCAGTAGTGCCGCAGCCCCTTTCTCGATCCATGCTAGCGATGCCCACCCCTCAGCGGCCTTACCTATTATCCCTACGAACCCTAGGGACGCGAAGGAGATTATCCACAGCACCACTATTAGTAGGGCTACCGCGCCTTTCCAGCCGATGCCTCTCCTCCCGTAACCCTCGTCCCAGTGTGAGAGTGCTGACCTATTCCTCATAGTACCACGCGCTTCGAAGAAGTATCGGGCGATATATTATAAACCTTCCCCCGCTAACTAAGGTAAGAAGGCTTTGAAAGGCGGGAGCCCCTTTAAGCAGACCCGCCGAAGCATTATAGCTCATCAAACCTGAAGCCCGTGAAGTCAGCGAAGAACTTAAGCGCCCTCACCCAGTCACCAGGGACGACCGCGTAGTGATTCCCTATGGGCTCCCTAATTAGTCTACTCACACTCCTTAACCGTAAGAGTAACTGGGTCCTGCACGCGTTCCCCGTGACTGGCGCGTCATTAAGCACAACACCAGTCCCTGCCCTAAGAGTTAATGACCTCCCGTCAAGCCTAGCTAGGGTTACGACCTCCCCCTTCCTAGGGTACGCCTCCACAGCGACGCTGAGGCCCGACTCGAAGTGTGTTCTGAGCACGTACTTCCTGCCTATGCTTACGGGCGCGGTGCAGTGAGCTATTAGTAAGGTGCCCTCGTTCTCATCGATCCAGGCGACGTTACCCATGAAGGACGGCGAGTCGCTGATTAGTGATAGGGTAGCCATGCTTAGGGTAGCGGGCACGTCGCCCTCGCACCCAGCGATGAAGCCCTCGTCGTTAAGCATGCTTAGCGCGATGCATGCGGTCGCCCCGTATTTAAGCAGGTCGAAGCACCGGATAGTTAATGCTGCCGCACCGTACTCCTTAAGCAAGCCCTTAAGGGCTAGGTACATCCTAAGCGACTTAACTAAGTCCTCACCCCCAACGCCCTTAGCCTCGATGCCTTCGAAACGCTTCAGGAGCTTCCCCGCCTCCCCCGTGGTAATGGATGAGTACCTCCTCACAACCTCCTCGAGACTAACCTTAATGGGCTCAACGCCAAGGGATTGAGCGAAGTGCTCCCAACCAACGGAGCTGTGCACGAGCCACGGGGAAGGCTCACCAATAACCAATAACTTCATCCCGCCCAAAGCCCTCCTAGCCCTAGCCGCACGCAGGAATGCGTCAACCCCACCCCTAACACCCTCATTCAACAGGAAGAGCTGAGCCGCCCTGAAGCCCTCCGCCCTCAACCTACTTAAGGCCTCCACACTCGCGGCAAGGGAATTCTGCGTCCTGTGCGCCACGAGAGCCACCGGGAAGTCCTTACCTGCCGTACCGGCTAACTCAAGCACCAACTCCTCTGAACCCCCAGTCATGACCCCAACGATGATGGCGTGGACCCCACAACTCAACGCACTCCTAACGACGTGACGTACTGACTCGACATCAGTTAACACGCTAGGCAAGCGACCAGCGTAGGGCATCCCACACGGCTTGATAAGGCCCTCCAGCGTCCTCAAGTACTCTCTAAGGACAGCGTTCACCGCCCTCCTATCGTGCAGGGGGGACGCGACGGGTATGAATACAGCATTGCTAGGCAAGCAATCACCCCCCAGTAATACCTCCTCGAGTAATTATATCCCTAACAGTGGGGGAAGCGAATCCCTACAGTGTTTACCGCTTATCTGTTCATCCGAATCAATGCGCTGGGGAGTCGATAACTCCACTCCTTTTAGATCCTGCGCGTGATTCGTTAAGGAACTAGCGGTCAATGATGTTTAACGTATCTCTAGTAAGGAAACCCATAATTACCGCTCCTCCCTCATTTTGGCGGGGTCAATACAGTGGTCGCTGATATGGATAGCGCTTATAATGAATCTGTTTACACCCTCAAGCACCCTAAGCTACTCGTGTGCATAATCACGCTTAACTCCGCCCACACGGTGACTTACGCGCTGGAGAGCGTGCTGAGCGATGGGTACCCACTCGACAGGATCAAGGTGCTGGTGGTGGATGGCGGCAGTACTGACGGGACTGTTGAGGTGGTGAGGAGAGTTCTCCAAGCCAGTGGCGTGGATTACGAAGTGCTCGTCACCGGCGACAGCATACCTGAGGCTAGGAGCAGGTGCATAGATGAGGCGGTGGCCTCAGGCTTCGACTACTTACTCTTCGTTGATTCCGACGTCGTGACGTCCCTGAGGAACCTAATCAACTGCCTTATCGAGAAGGAGAGGGAGCGCCACCCAGCCATAATTCAGGCGTTCCCCAAGCCCAAGTTCTTTAGGGACGCGCGGGAGCTGAGTGAGTTCTCTAGGAAAGTCTTGGCCGGCAGGGCGCTGGCTGAGTGTAGGGCACTGGCTGTAAGGTCCTCAAAGTACGTGGGTATGGGCTTCACGCTCATCCCCGCCAACGCCCTACGCGTGCTTAGGTTCGACCCGGACCTAACTTTCCGCGAGGATAGGGCGTACTGCATGCGTGCCTGGCTAAGTAACGTTAAGGTGCTTAGACTCACCAGTGACGGTCGCGGGGAACTAGCTTACGACGTCAACGTGACTGGGGTGAACGACATCTACGTGAACACCTCCTTCACACGTCACTTCAAGGGCCTCTGGAAGAAAGTGGTTACGCTGGCATACACGTATTATGATGGGAGCGCGCTTAAAGCATTAATTAACTTACTGAGGGACAGGTACGGCAGGAGGGTCACGGCGTACGCATTACTTCTCTACTCATTCGTAGGTGAGTTCGTGGCCGCCCTCACAATACATTTAAGGATGGTTCTGAGGGCTGACGAGTTACTGGCACTCCTATCCATCACAGGCTTCACAGCCGCGTGTACCGCATTACGTAGGAGCGTGAGGAGCATGCGTAAGGCGTTAGGAACCGCCGTGAAGTTCATGCTATTCTCTGCAGCGCAACTACTGCTACTCCCAGCGGCGCTACTTAGATATGGTAAGGTCTTCAAAGAGGTCCTGAGAAAAAGGAAAACGGTGGGGGTAGCGGCGACAGAACGCATTATTTAATGGAATGCTTGGACAAGTGTGCAGCCCTAAGCCCACTCCCCTGAGTTCCTTAATGATGTCTAAACTAAAGTGGTTAAATCCTGCAAGCCTGCAAGACCCGTAGGAGTTGTGTGAGGCGGGAAAAGAGGCTATGGATCCCTACGCTGCTGAGCGCAGGGAGTTTACCATAGCGTTAAGTATTGCCCTCTCCACACCCTCTATCCTCCCCCAGTCCTCCTCACTCGGTACTCTCCATTCTGGAGGCACTAGCTCGTCCGTGATGATGAGGGCTATTGCTAGCTCAACTCCTCGGTACTCAGCTACCGTCATGAGTGCTGTGGACTCCATGTCGACCCCCAGCACCCCTTCATCAGCGTACTTCCTCACCTTATCCTCGGTCTCCATGAAGATCGCGTCCGTGCTCCACACCCCGCCCTCCACGACCCTGGAGCCGTGGGGCGTTAGGGTGCTGAACAGAGCTCTCCTTAAC
>JALWZB010000079.1 GCA_027002995.1 Desulfurococcales archaeon | reverse complement strand
ACTATAGGTGTGGCGATCGCCATTAATCCTTGGTTTAATGTGTGGAACGACGCGTTAAGCGATATGGGGCGCGTTGGGCTGAGTGTTGCTTGGGTCTTCAACACGGGCTTGATGGTGACCGCCGTGATTGCTGCAACGTACGCTACGTGCCTAGTTAAGGTGTTCAGAAACTCACTAACACATTTAGCGGCTGGCGTATACTTAGTTGCCGTCGCTAATCTATTCCTCGTAGGTGTGTTCCCGGAGGGCACTAAGCCTCACTGGACGGTGTCTTACGAGTTCTTCTTCCTAATGATCTTCACGTACCTGCTTAACGCCCCCGCCTTGTGGTTGGAGGGGCTTAAGAGGCATGCGCTGGTTAACCTGGCGTTATTTGCCTTGGGCTTAGGCGGGTCCATCGTGATTAGCTGGCCATCCATCGCCACGCTCGAGCTGTACAATATTGCGTTGATGGGTGTGTGGTACGTCACGATGTTCAGCGCTGTTAAGGCCGTCACTAGGTTTTCAAGCACTACGTGCCGGCGAGTTCTTAATTAGGGGGTTGAGGCTTAACTTAATGGATATGCTCCATGAGCGGCGTTGAGGACCTCAGGAAGCTTGGGTTGAGGACGCTCCCCTACTCATCCCTTGCGTACCTCTTACTACTCATAATTGCTGACGCCTACCTCTCCGCAACCAAGGCCGGGTCGCTCTACCTGCACATGCTTGACATTTTCAGGAGTAGGTTGGTCGTTGCCTTATTCGTGGCTATTCAGGGGGTCGTCGCCCTGTGCGCGCCCCTCATCGGGTTCATTAGTGATAGGTGGGCACGTAGGTTCAGGCGATCACTACTCCCACTCATCGGCATGGTGGCGGGTTTTACGGGGTTCTTGATAGTGGGTTACTTAAGCACCGTCCAAACGGCTTCGGGCTTAAGCATGGTTGCCTTCCCGTTGGGCTTGGTGCTGATTTACTTCAGCGTTATCGCTGTTGAGGTGCCCGCCCTCGCAGTCATAGCTGATGATTTCCCGCCCTACCAGAGGTTAGTGGTCGTGTCGATAACGATGTTCGCCTACTTGGCCGCGGTGTCCGCGTCCTTCATGGTTAACGCGTACTTAGTGCCTGCGGAGGCCTTCACCCTCACCACCGCCCTTATACCGGCTGCCGTCATGGCCTTCTTAATCCTGGTTGCTGTCGCCGTTAGGCACGTTACCCATCAGTCGGGGGAAGGGTTAGGGGTGGATGAGAGGCTTGAGAGTGCGGGTGCGAGGGTAACTAGTTTTGGTGAGGCTGTGCGGGTGCTGGGCAGGGTTAAGGGTATTCGGGAGCTTTACGTCTCACTATTCCTGATGTACATAGTATTTACTGCTGTAACCGCTACCCTAGCGCCCGTGCTTTGCGAGGAGCTTGAGGGGTGGTCACCGAACGTACTGCGGTTCGGAACCCCGATACCGGAGGGTATTGAGCGCCTGACCTACGTTGTTGAGGTGCTATTCAACATTGGGGCAATGCTCGGAGCCCTTGCCTTCGTCCCCCTGTCCAAGCTCATGGACTACAGGAAAGTACCCTTGATTGGCGAGGTGCTGTTCATTACGTGCTTAATCCTCGGTGTCCACCTAGCTACGACGTCCGCAGGCTTCGCCCTGGCCGCGCTCTCGGGCTTTGGCTTCGGTTCCTTCATAGTCTTCACGATCCTCTATCCGTCGCTGGCGGCCGAGCCCTTAAATCCTGGGGTGATTTACGGGTTCTACACGCTCTCCTACAGCTTAGCGTACGTCGCTGGACCTTTCCTAGCATTCGGTCTTCACACAGTACTTCACTCCTTCAAGATAGTATACGCCGTTCTCGTGATCCCGATAATTATCTCGATTGCCGCCGGTATGAGGATACTTAGGTGAGTAGCTTCTCCTTAAACAACGATTTAGGCTTAAGAAATTATTAGTGAGGAGAAAAACAGTTCGGCATTCCTCATTCAAGTATTCTTTCGTAGTTCCTTATGTCCTGTAATAACTTATTTTTCTCTTCCTCTAACTTCCTTATCCTTAACCTCACTAACTCCTCTTCCTCCTCCACGTATTTCCTTGCCTCCTCCTCAGTAACCTCTATCACTAACTCCGCCACTTCACGATATACTCTCCTGCCAACACCCTTCTCAAGGTACTTTTTTGCTTCCCTTAACTCGCGCAGTCTTGCTTGGAGGGTTAGTAATTGGCTTACCACTTGGTCGTACCGCATGTACAGTTTCTGCAGCTTTGCTACTGCTTCAGTGAAGGACATTATTTTCAACTCTTTTGCTCCTGTCTGGCCAGAGCTTCTACCTGCGGCAGTATTTCATTTATTTTCCTGTTCACTTCCTCCAGCTTCCTCAGCAGGTCCAGCCTCAGGTCCTCTAGTATGCTGATACGCTCATCCAGCATTTTCCTCGCATCCTCTACGCTTGCCTCTATGCTTAACCTGCCGCCAACGCCCATTACCACCGTCTCTACCTTCTCCACCTTAGCTCTGATGAAGTTGCCCGCACCTATTGGCACAAGCACCGTCTTACCCTCACCGTGCTTCTTAAGGTAGTCAAGCACCTCTATTACTGTGGCTAGATCCTGTATTGTGGAATTCACCGCGTCTATTTGCGATCTGAGGTAATCTGCTTGGGATATTAGGCTTCTTAATTCATCCTGTAGCTTCTGCAATCTCTCATGGTCCTTTACCTGAACCTGGGACGCCATGTTGGCCCACCGAGATATTTATTCGCCATTAAATTATAAAAAATTTTGGCTAATTAAGTATTGATACAGTAATTAATAGTACAAAACATCCTACGCATTACTCCATATAGGGCTAACGCACTAAAGACACGTGTATTGGCCCTCAAAGGATACATAAGCTTGTAGGTGGTTAGGAGGTGTTGAAGTCATGAGTCGTGAGTTCAAGGAGAGAGTTTGGGCTGGCGTACATCGCGTGGCATTACTGACTGTTATGGTAGGGTTAGTAGGGGGTAAAAATTGGTTATGTGTGGGGAGTAATTTACCTGACTACCTCCTCAACCTCCCTGTACCATGGCTTCGATGTTCCTACCTTAGCCCTCTTCTTCCATCTCTTCGTCTTGGGTTCCTCGTCAATCATTTTTAGGAGCTTGTCGACCCTAGCTATGACGGTGTCGTGCTCCTCGGGGGTCAGCTTGCCCTCGGAGAGGAACTTGTCTGTGAAGCTCTTGACTTTCTTGAGGTTTGTTGTGGCGTCGTACCAGAAGCCCCAGTCGTCCGCCAGCACCTTAGCCACGTACTTCCCGTCTATGCATTCCTTCTCCTGCCTATCGCACACGTCGTGCCCATAGAACAGCACTATTAGGTCCACGATGTCTTTTAGGTTTATCTGGTGTATCTGCACCTTCTCGAGAACTATGTCCGCTAGGCTTATTGTCGGGTAGTCAAGCTCGAGCCTGCCCTTGCCGGGCTTGTTTCCGAAGATCACGTCGTGGCTGAACTCGAGCTTATCGAAGAACACGTCGACGTGGTAGTAGTCCTTTGGGTGGAAGTATATTAGCCTCTTCCCGGCCCATAGTACCCTCATGAGCATGTCGTACTTGAACTTAAGCACCTTCTCGAAGTACTCCATAACCCCTTTCCTCTGCTTGCTGTACGCCATCAGGTCTAAGTCGGTGAACATCGGTTTGCCTTCACCGAACCTCTTGATCTTATCGTATATTGCTAGCGCTTCCGGCACGTGCTTTGAGTGAATGTATATTGCCAGCGCCCCAAGTATCCTTAATATGATTCCCCTCTCCTGCGCCCCACTAACTATCCTTTCCGCCTCCGCAACGAACTCCTCGGGAGGTAAGGCGACGAAGTGCGCGGGCCCCTCACCCTTCTGCTCTGCCACGCTCCCTCACCCCTCAAGCTTCCAGTAGTTCTTGAGGCCCTCACGATCTATCTCCACGACGTACGCCTTCAGAACCCCTTCACTGTACTCGCTCCCTGGGTTCAGGACTATGGTTCTACCTATCTTATCCATGCCGCCGGACTCATGTATGTGTCCATGGAGCCCAACTATTGGCTGATACTTCTTAATTATCTTCTTAACTGCCTTACTCCCCACGTGCTCGTATTGAACCATCCCAGCCACTACCACGGGTCTAAGGTCCTTGGTTAGCTTTGGGGCTAGATCCAGGTGGGTTCCGTGGGGCGGGCAGTGGAAGTTGAATATCGCGTTCGACGGGTCCTTAAGCTTATCAACCAACTTCTTCAGGTGCTTCTCTAAGTCCTTATCCTTCATCTCCCGCGGGGTGTTCCATGGCGTTGGGTTCACGTAGGGTGATGATATCATTTCATGCCCTTCAATCTCCAACACCTTGTCGAGGGGATAGATGACGCCCCTGTCACTGTACTCCTTAATTACGTCGTCGATGATGAACTCGTCATCGTTCCCAGGCATCACTATCGTCATTACCTTCTTAGTATCTATGTGCTCGACAAGCATGTCGAGCCACTTCCTTAGCCTCTCAACCATCTTCTCGTTCATTAGCTGAGTGACCTTATCTGGGTTGTTCTTAAGCTCCTCTAGCTCCTCCTCAGTAACCCTGACGTAGTACGCGCCGGATCCCTCGAGCCTCTGCTCGAATTCCTTAACCTCGGACTCGCTCTTGAGAACCCATCTCCTCCCGAAGTACCTAGCCGTCCAGGTTCCGTCAGGGTGCTTGATTATGGGTACTAGAACCTTACCTGTTAAGTCTCCTGAAAGTATGAGGACGTCGACCTTGTGGAGTTCTTGGGCCCTAATCCACTTCCTCCAAACTAGGGTTGAACCGTGTACATCTACAGAGAAAAATATTTTAGCCATTTTAGGTTACCTCCACCTTAAGCAGGCGGGATCTGGGAATATATCTTTTCTACCTCAATGCCTCTAGCCCTGTTCCTGGCGGACATCCATATGAATACGAGGAGGCCTATTATGCCCACTATAATGTTTGTTAGCATTACTGGTATGTCGGTGTACGTGGTGAATATCATGAAGTACCAGCCGACAGCAAAGGTAAGTATTCCAGCGATAAAGCATGCAGCCTTTGACTGGAACGTCATCCTCTTGAACAGCTCCGGCCTCCACCACGGGATCATCATTAACGCTAGCCCGACGGGCCACACGAAGAATAAGCAGCTGAAGTCCATGAACGACACCACGCCTGCCGCCATGGCTGAGCCCATGGAGTCACCCAGCGTGAACACTGCGCCGAGGAACGCTATTATCGCCGTTATGTGGTTAGCCCACGTCGGTGCTGCCCACCTGGGTGACACCTCAGCCAACTTCTCCGGGGCTAGCCTGTCGAATGCTAGTGAGAAGAATCCTCTCACGCCGCCAACCCAGCAGACCATGGCGGTGTTCAGGTACCATAGGAAGTACGCTATGCCTATGATTATCGCGAAGGCCGCGTTCATGAAGGCGACCGAAGCCATGAGAGGCACGGAGGGGTCGGGGGTTGGTAGCCCATGCATTATCTTTGAGAGCACATCAGGGTAATCCATCTGAAGGTAGGAGTACGCCGCCATGAACTTGTAATTGCATGCGTACGGGACTAGGAACGCGTTGGCTAGGTACAGGATCATTATAGCTATGAAGCCTCCCGTGTACCCCTTAATATAGTTCTTCGTCGGGTTCTTAACCTCACTACCAACGAACGTGACCGCCTCAAACCCCGTCCAAGCCCAGAGGGTCCAGAGGAGCATACCGTAGGTACCGCTCCACATTGGCAAAGCCTTCAAAGGCT
>JALWZB010000078.1 GCA_027002995.1 Desulfurococcales archaeon | reverse complement strand
CCCACCGCCACCCCACACACCGCGCCCCCAGGCCGTCCTCCTCCCGTTGACCCGCGAACGTCGGCGTCAGGGGTTAGGTTGCTCCCTTCCGGGCCTGGCCAGGTTCCCCCTGTAAAGGCGGTTCACGCCTCCCCTCCGGGAGGCGCTCCGCCACCGCCGACCCCGCGGGGCGGGATTCACCGCTGGTCCTGGGACGATGTGTGGGGGGCCAGTGAATGTGCGGGGTTACTGGCCCCGCTTTACGCCTTCGGCTACGGGGAGGCGGCGACCCTCCCAGCCCTACCCGCGCCATCAGTGATTTACGTGTCAGGCCTAAATAAGGTAACGGAGGATATTGAGAAATCAGAGGTACAACTCCAGAAATGGCGAATTGATACTTACTTCAGCTTATTCCTTGCGTAAGAGTATTTGGGCGACGCCGTTCTTGACCTTTATTGCGTAGCCCGAGGGCTTCACGCGAGCTGGGAGCTCAATCCTTTTCCTGATATGTCTGCCTTTGTACTTCAGGACTAGATCAACCGATCTAGTCCTAATCCTTTCTATCGCAACGTCCCCGTCTTCCGAGCCACTAGCCTCCACGAGAACTTTTATGACGTCCCCGTAGTCACGTACTTCAAGCATGGGTTCGGATAGGACGAAATGATGAATGTTCAGGTCCTCGTAACTGAGGTCATCCCACACGTTGCCGAACACGTCGTCATCGTTTCTCCTTTTTTTAGTCATTATCTCCCCGCACCTCAATACTTGCTTTACGCCGTATAAACCTTTACTTTCAGTAAGGGGTCCCTCTAAAATACGAAAGTGATACGCCATGATTATTAAGAAACGTTTTCCGATGGTATTTCATGGTAATACCGTGATTATATACTTACACTTAACTCCCCTAGAGAACCCTAATACGTTTAAGGTTCATCCAGAACTACAGCCGGGGATTAGGGATGGGGGATGAACCGCTCGAAGCATTAAGGAATGCGGCGCTGGCTGCGCTTAAGTACTTGAGGAGTGGTGAGTGTTCCTCTAAGGTCGTGGGGCGCGGTTCCTTCGGCGACGTAACGAAGGCGTTCGACAAGGGGGCTGAGGAAGCGGCAATCAGGTCTTTGCGGGAGGACCTCAGGAACGTGTTGATAGTTAGTGAGGAAGTAGGTGTTATGAGGTTAGGTGACTCACCGCAACCGGAGTGGGTCGTGATAATGGATCCTGTTGACGGAAGCACGAACTTCGACGCTGGGATACCGTGGACGGCCGTGGCCCTCGCCGCAGCACGATGGAGGGGTGGTGGGGTTAGGGTAAGGGATGTTGAGGCGGCGGTCGTGGCTGAGGTTTTCCGTGATGTTATCTACGAGTTCAGCGTCGATAGTGGAGTGAAAGTTAATGGGGAACCCGCACGCCGACGTAGCCCCCCAGCCAAGGTATTACTAGGGTATTTCGAGGTCCCTGAAGCTTACAGTGTCGTCCCCGAATACTGGAGGGTTAGGGGCGGGCGCGCGGCACTCAGGTCCCTAGGTAGTGCGGCGCTAGACATCATCAGCGTTGGCTTAGGACGGGCTGAGGCATTCGTTGATGCTAGGGCTAAGCTCCGAAACGTCGACGTTGCCGCGTCCCTAAGGATAGTACATGAGTTAGGGTCTGTGGGAGGTCGGTGTGCGGAGAGCGGCGTAGAAACAGCTCTGGACATCAGGATCGACACCATGGTTAAGGTGCCGTGTTTAATCGTTGGTTACGATGAGAAGTACTTCAACATGCTTGCTCGTGCAGTGCGGAATTCCTTCACTCTTAAATCCTAATCTTTCCTGCCTCAATCAATCTGTTAATGGCTTCCTCGAAGCTCTCATTAGGTGCTAGGACATACTTAAGGAAAACACCTGTCCGCCCATGCTTATCCCTCCGCGTCAGCACCCTAATCCTTTCCAGCACGGTCTCGACGGAGACGCCAAGCACCTTAGCTACGTAACCCTCATACCCGATAACGGGGGCTTCCCTATGCCCTCTCGGTGTGGGTATTATGAGTACTAACGACTTATTAACACCGGGCACGCGCTTACCTGCACGAAGACCCTCAACATCCAGGAGGCCGCCGAACCTGTAGAACTCCCACTCGCGCGTCCCGAGGTGACGTAAGGGGAATGAAACGGTTCTCAATCCATGCGCATCTAACTCCACGTACGCCTTAGGGGTCATCGCTGGGGTTGCTTGAACGACGTACCTACTCATTAACGTAAGCCCCGCCTTTTCCAAGCATAGCTCGACTAGGTACGGTTGAACAACGTAGGGAATGACAACGTCGACATCACTCCCCTTATCCACGTCTCCCCGCGCCACCGAACCATGCACTACGGGTTTCAAGCCGCAGGAGGTTAACGCGTTCATGATCCTTAACGCGTCATTCCTAAGCTCCTTCAGTATGCGCCACCGCACCTCATCGTACAGCACTTCCCGAAACCCAGGGGTCCTCTCGACCTTATGCTTCGGTACCTTACCCAAGGCTGAAACCCGCTCACTTAACCCTTCTTAGGAGGGCGTAGAAGAAACCTATGGTTGGGTGCTTATGGGGCCAAGCGCGCATGGTGCCCTTAAGGAAACCTGGCTCGTAGGGGCCTCGGAGCTCAACTAACTCCAGCTTCGAACCCTCCTTCTTGAGTAACCTCTCAATTACGTCTTCGTCCTCCTCCTTGAGGGCGGAGCATGTCGTGTACAGTATGAGGCCTCCCGGCTTAACCAGCTTGAGCGCCGCCTTAAGCATCTCGTACTGCAACTGGGCAAATTTAGGTACTTCACCCTCCATGAGTCTCCAACGCAGGTCAGGATTCTTCATTATGGTTCCGTCCGAGGTGCATGGAGCGTCCACAAGTATCTTATCAGCGACACCCCTACCAAGTATCGCAGGTGCCTTCCTAGCGTCCTCCACGTGTATGACGACGTTTCTCACGCCTGTCCTCCTAAGTAACTCCTTCATCCTCCTTATTCTCCGCTTATCGATGTCGAAGGCATGTATGACGCCCTCATTCTGCATTAACTCTCCCATCAACTCAGTCTTACCTCCGGGCGCCGCTGCTAAGTCAACCACGAATTCACCAGGCTTGGGGTTGAGTATGTGGGGTGCTAACGCCGCTGCTTCCTCCTGGATCACGATCTTCCCGTCCTTGAATAGGTCTGAGGCGTCGAAATTGTAGGGACCTTCGAACCTGAGCACTGTTGGCACCACGCGGGAAACCTCCACCTTAATCCCTTCCTTTTCCAAAGCGTTGATCACGTCATCCACACTTGCCCTCAGCGTGTTGACCCTCACGCTTATCTTGGGCTTCCTGTTAAGGGCCTTGAAGTACTCCTCCGCCTCCTGCATTCCGAGTAACTCGTTGATCCTCTTGACGTACCATAGTGGAAGCATGTACTTGAACATGAGCTCCTCCTCACGGTTCCTCGGCTTCGGCTTATACTTCCTTAATTCCCACGATACATCCCAGAACCACATACCCACGAATGGGTGTGACCTGGTGGAGAGGTACGCCGATATTCGTTTCCGTACCTCATGCGGGTTCTCGTATCTAATGGAGTTCCTGCTGAATGCCTCAAGCTCCGTGAAGACACGTAAGGCAGCTCTTAGATGGGGATCTAGGAGCAGCACGTTCTTAACGCCGGTGACCTCCTTAACAACTAGGTCGAGGATTCCCTGCCTCGCCATGATCCTGTAAAATATGGCGGTCAGTGGGGGGTCCTTACGCTTACCAAGTATGTCGAACCTCTTGAATACGTCTCGCTTCGCCTGCTGAGAAGGCTTTACCTCTTCAGCTTTCTTAACCGCCTCAATTAACGCTAGGACGTCCCTCCATCCCAGCAGCACGGGTTCCCTTCTCTTTGTTTTCCTAGAGCTCCTCACGCCACCACACCTGCGTTCAGTAAGTACTTAAAGGGTAATTAGCATGCGTGCCGCACATCACGGCGTTATTACTTAAGACTCCGTGGGTGGAGCACGTAACACTGCGGCCGCAATAACGCTGATCAGCAACGCTGTGGTTATGACGACAGCGTACGCTGCCTCACTTAGAACGCCTGATGTTAACCCCATCTCAGCGATTAATGCAGCCACCGATATGTTTGGGAGAGTCGTCATAGCTAATTTCCTACTTATCCTCAAACCGCCGGTTAGTGCGAGGAACTTCCTGAATAACTCAACCTTACTCACCCACAATGCAATTGTCAGGATCAGTATCATTAAGTAAGCAATGGGTGCTGAGGGTGGCACGAACCTTAACCCAACGACGAAGAAGAATATTGGGGCAAGAAAACCATTAGTTATGCCTCTCAGCTTATTCTCAACGGTTTCAGCAGCCCTCACGCTCTCCGAGAGGGCTAACCCAAGAATGAAGGCTATTATTGACGCGCTGACGCCTAGCTCCTGGGAGAGTAGCGCAAGTATTAGGAGGGAGGCAATCACTATCCTTAACTCAGCCTCTGTCTCCCTCCGAGTCGGGAGCGAAACTATCACGTAGCGAGCTACCTTAGGGAGAACTACTAGGGCCAGCACAGCCATGAGTAGGTACACAAGTATCGTTCGTGTAACGCCACCGATCAAAGCAACGAACGCCATTATGGATATGAACTGCATTATGAGTGTAGGAATAACCACAGAGTTACCCGCCCTCGTCCTATCCAGCCCTAACGCCTTAACCAGCGAGTAAGTCATAACGGCATTACCAGCCGAAAGTACGAGGGCAACACTCAACGCATCAACTACTCCCCCCTCAATATGGTAGACAATCAGAAACACGCTCAGGAAAGTGACCACATACGTCATTATGGCGGACCAAGTATACTTCCTAGCCAGATGCAGGGTAACCTCCATCCTCATATCAAGACCCAGGATGAAGAGAAGAAACACCGAACCAACAGATCCCAGCACATCCAAAGGCGGTTGAAGCTGAACACCTAAGTACGCGGCGAAAACACCCCACAATATCTCAATTATTGATGTCGATACCCCTAAACCAGACGAGAGTAGGGCGGCTGAAGCAATAAAGAGTGACGCGTCAGCAAGCAACACCATGGACCCACCATTCCCCACGATTTGCGCGATAACAGCAACTAACGCTAACAACAGTCCAAGTAACGTAGCAACTACCCTGTAAGTAAGTCGATACCTTAACACGTTACAACGGCCTATTATCTCATAAATAACCTAACTTAAACTTAACCAAGAGCCGCCTCATTAACTCAACACAACATTATTGAGAGCCTGCTCCGTAAGCAGGGAGGGATGCAGCCTTAATCAGGAGCTCACGCATGCGTGAGTAGTCCTTTCTCCTCATGTTATCTATTATTTCGTCTAGAACTTCTCTGTCGTTGGTTAAGGCACTTAGTGCCGCCCTCATTATGAATATTAAACTATCTTCATTGTTGGCAACATATTCCCTAACAAGCTTGACAGCTTTCTCAGGATCTTCGAACAGTAATTCAGCAAAGCTTATACCGTACTTCACCTTAGCAACGGTATTTAAAGCTAAGTACACACCCATTAATGAGCGACGAAGTATATTATCAATAGCTTCGGCGGCCTCCGTTAAGTTTTGAATGCTGTTTTCCATCAGTTACCCCCCCCCCCCACCCGTCTTTCTTTCCTTCCTCAAGGCATTCTAGAATTTCCTCATAACTCAGTATCTTCGGAACACTTCCTGAAGCCCAGACGTAGGTACTTGGATGTAGCTTACCTGTGGGGACAGTGGCCTCGTAGACCTCATTCACCA
>JALWZB010000077.1 GCA_027002995.1 Desulfurococcales archaeon | reverse complement strand
TACCTAACTCATTAACTATGTGCTGAATCCTGACCGGGGCGAAGGGGTACTCATACACAGTAACATCATTCGGCCGCACGCCCCGCTCCTCAGCTAGGGAATTCACCTCCTCAATTAAGGCTTCCTTTAGGGCTTGATTGTTGAGTTCCTCAATAGTAACGCGCTTCATTCTTGGCGCCGTCCCTAATTAGGGATCGAGGATTTAAAAGTCGTTGGGTTTTACCTTCATTCAAAGCTTAGCCAGAGGATTTGTTCCCTTGATCTGTAATTGCTAATAATTACACCGATTACGCGCGTTCTTAAGTACTAAATAGTCTATAATATGTTGTTAAATATTTTATGATTGCTAAAAACTTATTTTGGAGAAGCTTTAAACTAACTCATGTGCGATAACCGCTAGGTGAAGTAGCATGGCCTTAACAGAGGACCCATACACCCTAATTAGCAAGTGGCTACACGCCAGGGAATTCCTGGTTGTTGGCAAGGGGATTGCTAGGGCCGACGCGCTTGACAAGGCGCTGGGAACCGCTAAGTTCGTTGAGGACTATTTCCAGGAGGGCATGCTCTTCGTTAAGCAGGTTCTGAGCACAGAGCCTCACGCCAAGATACTTAGGATTAGGGATGAGGAAGCCCTAAAAATCCCTAAGGTGGTTAAGGTATTCACAGCGAAGGACATTCCCGGCGAGAATCAGGTAGGGTATGCCCTGCCTGACCAGCCCCTCATAGCTGAGGGTAAGGTCAGGTACCACGGCGAGCTCGTTGCCTTAGTGGCTGCCGAGGATATTGACGCGGCGCTACGTGCCGCCGAACTCGTTAAAGTCGATTACGATCCCCTGCCCTACGTCCTGAACCCGCTTGAGGCGCTTGAGCGCAAGGACGTTTTAGTTCATGAGGAGGTGGGGAGCAACATAGCTTTCAGGACGAAGGTGCGTAAGGGCAATGTTGAGGAAGGCTTCAGTGAAGCGGACGTTATCGTGGAGAATGAGTACAGGACGCATCACCAAGACCACGTGTACCTGGAGACTGAGGGTGCGCTGGCGATTCCGGGCTTAGACGGCAGGTTAACCGTCGTTACTGCGGCTCAGTACCCGCACCTAGCCCAGTCAATAATAGCTAGGGTGCTCGGCGTACCAGCATCCAACATTAAGGTGGTGGTGCCCTTCATGGGCGGCGGCTTCGGAGGCAAGGACGATGAAGGCCCGCTCACAGCGGCTAAGGCGGCGCTAGTAGCACACTTAACGGGTAGGCCTGCCTTCATACTCTACACGCGTGAGGAGTCGCTGAGGATGCACCCGAAGAGGGAGGCAACGATAATCAAGTACAAGTCCGGCGCGACTAAAGACGGTAAGCTCACAGCCATAGACGTCAAGATAATCCACGACACCGGCGCGTACGCGAACAGAGGCCCCTTCATCCTGTGGAGGGCCACCGTACACGCGTCAGGGCCTTACGAAGTACCGCACGCTAGGGTGGAGGGTTACTGTGTATACACTAACAAGGTATATCAGGGATCCTTCAGAGGCTTCGGCAACCCGTCAGTGCAGTTCGCGGCCGAGATGCAGATGAATGAACTAGCTAGGAAGCTAGGTATGGACCCGGTGGAGTTCAGGCTCAAGAACATGCTGAGGCCGGGCTCGAGAACGATAACTAACCAGTTACTCGAGGAGTCCGTAGGTATTGCGGAGGCTGTCGAGAAGCTTGCCGAGAAAGTTAACTGGGCTAAGAGGAGGGCTGAGTGTGAGTCGTTCAAGGGCAGGTATAGGCGTGGCATAGGGATAGGTGTGGCGTGGCACGGAATAAGCACCAGCAGAGGTGTGCCTGACTGGTCGAACGCGTACGTGAAGATAGACAAGGACGGCTCGGTCTCGATGTTCACAGGCATAGTGGAGATGGGTCAGGGATCACCGAACTCTTCCCACAGGCAGATAGTGGCTGAAATCCTCGGCGCGCCACTAGAGAAAGTTAAGGTCGTGTTCGGCACGAGCGACGCCCCGGACGCGGGGGCGACGCACGCCTCAAGAGGCACGAGCATAGGCGCCATAGGCGTGCTAGTAGCTGCCGCGAGGGTTAGGGAGAGGCTGAATAAGCTAGCCGCTGAGCTATTAGGCTGTAAGCCAGAGGACGTCGAGATTAAGGGAGGCGTTGTGAGGGCTAAGGGCACCGATAAGGAGTTGAGCTGGGACGAGCTAATCAAGCAGGCATACGCACGCGGCGTCGACCTATCAGCGACAGGCTACTTCTTCCTGCCCAAAGGCAAGTTCAACGACGAGCTAGGGCAGGGACAGGCGTACCCAGCCTTCAGCTACGTCGCCATGATCGCTGAGGTCGAGGTCGACACGTGGACAGGTAAGGTCAGGGTGCTTAGGATATGGCCAGCACTGGCGGCTGGCAGGATAATCAACCCGCAGCAGGTTGAGGGACAGATTGAGGGTGCGGCAGTGCAGGGAATGGGTTACGTGTTAATGGAGCAGTTCGTGTTCGATGATAAGGGCAGGATACTGAACGCCGACATGACTGACTACATAGTGCCCACAACGCTCGACATACCGGAGATAGAGAAGCCAGTGTACGTCGAGGACCTATTCAAGTACGGACCCTTCGGCGCCAAAGGCGTTGGTGAGATGGCGTTAATACCTGCACCCGCAGCGATAGCTGGTGCCGTATCGCACGCGCTAGGGAAACCGATAACCAAGCTACCCCTAACACCGGAAGCGGTTTACTTCGAACTAAGGAAAGGAGGTAGCACGTGAGCGGGGGTGGTGGGGAATGTTCTACAGGATACCCGAGATAAACTACTTCCGCGCCTCAACCCTAGAGGAAGCGCTGGAGCTACTCAATAAGCTAGAGAGCGTCAAGGTACTGGCGGGAGGCTCGGACCTACTAATAGACCTGAAGATCAGGAGGTACGAAGTGAAGAACGTAGTCGACATCTCAGGCATCAAGGAGCTCAACTACATTGAGGATCGCGGGGAACACGTAGCCATAGGGGCAGCAACGAAGCTACAGGACATCGTCGAGTCACCCATCATAGCGACTAAGGCCCCTGTCCTAGCGGAGGCGGTGAACGAGATGGCGTCATGGCAGATAAGGAACGTCGCCACAATAGGCGGGAACTTATGTAACGCGTCGCCAGCAGCGGACACCGCACCACCGCTACTCGTACTGAACGCTAAGCTACGCTTAGTGAGCCTAGAGGGCGAGCGCGAGGTACCAATAACGGGGTTCTTCCTAGGACCCAGGAAGACCGTGCTAAGGAAGGGCGAGTTACTGAAGGAGATAGTGGTGCCCTACGAGCGCGGCGCCGGGGCGTCATTCATTAAGCTCGGGAGAAGGAACGCCTTCACGTTATCGGTGGTGGCGGTAGCTACCCTAGTCAAGGTAAGGAACGGGATCTTCGACGACGTTAGGGTAGCGCTAAACTCCGTAGCACCCAAGCCCGTAAGGGCGGTGAGCGTGGAGAAGTTCCTGAAGAGCAGGGAGGTAAGCATGAGCGCCATCGAGGAGGGCGCTAAGCGCGTGCTGCAGGACATATCGCCGATCAGTGACGTACGCGCGTCCGCTGACTACAGGAGGGAGATGTCGGCGGTACTAACTAAGGAGTCCCTCCTAAGATCCCTCGAGAGGGCGGGGGTTAAGCTGTGAGGAGGTGGTGAGCGGTGAAGGTCTCATTCATACTCAACGGGGAACCCGTAACCGTGGATGTTAAGCCCAACGAAATACTCCTAGACACCCTAAGGCTAAAGCTAAACATAAAGAGCGTCAAGAGGGGTTGCGAGCGCGCCGAGTGCGGCGCATGCACGGTGCTCGTGGACGGGAGACCAACGTACTCCTGCAACCTACTGACCGTGCAGGTCGAGGGCAGGGAGGTAACGACGCTAGAGGGTTTAAGGGATGACCCCATAGTGAAGGAACTAACGAGTAAATTCGTGGAGCGCGGTGCCGTCCAGTGTGGCTTCTGCACGCCGGGCTTCATAATAACGGCGTACGCGCTACTGAAGTCAGGCAAGGAACTAACGCCGGAGAACGTGAAGAAGATGCTTGAGGGCAACATCTGCAGGTGCACGGGCTACAAGAAGATCATCGAGGCAGTCACGGCGGCTGCCGAGGCGCTTAAGAAGTAATGAATTTTTATTACGTCACCACGTTCAACTCAAAATATTTTTAATCTCACAGCATAAACCCCCTCAAGGTGATGAGTGAGTCATGGCTGGAGGCAACATATTAATTCGCGGTGGGACCCTAGTACTCCCCCACCACGAACCATTCAAAGCAGACATCAAGATCCTAGACGGGAAGGTCGCCGCCATAGGCACGTCACTCAGCCGGAAAGGCGTTGATGAGGTCATAGACGCTACGGGAATGTACGTGCTCCCGGGCGTGGTGGACGAGCACGTACACATGCGTGAACCAGGGCTAACATACAAGGATGACTTCACCCACGGAACCTCCGGCGCAGCAGTCGCTGGCGTAACCACGGTGCTCGAAATGCCAAACACTAAACCGCCTGTGGAGAGCGCCTCCATACTGAGGCAGAAGGCTAAGTTGCTGAGCAGTAAGGCGTACGTGGATTTCGGCCTCTATGGGGTCATACATAACGCTAACGTCCACGAGTTCGAGGACATCGTAGCGGAAGGGGCTGTTGGGTTCAAGGTGTTTCTAGGCCCGACCACCGGGAACATACCGCCCCCAGACGACGGGTCACTCTACGAGGCCCTAACTAAGTCAGCCAAGCTGGGCGTGCCGCTAGCGTTCCACGCGGAGAACGCCGATCTAGTAAGGTACTTCACCGAGAAGGTCAAGGCGTCCGGCAGGGACGACCCGGCAGCGCATGAAGCTGCAAGGCCCCCGATATGTGAGGAGGAGTCGATAAACAAGCTAATACTCCTATCCAAGAGGACCGGTGGGAAGGTACACATAGTCCACATGGCGGCTAAGGAAGGCGTCGAGCTACTCAGGGCTGCGAGGACCAAAGGTCTGAACGTCACGGGCGAAACCTGCCCCCACTACCTCCTCCTTAACTCCAGCGACTACCTCAAGTACGGGACAGCAATTAAGGTGAACCCACCGATAAGGGGTAAGGAACACCAGGAAGCACTATGGAGGGCAGTGCTGGACGGAACCATAAGCACTCTAGGCTCGGACCACGCCCCACACGCGGAGCACGAGAAACGCGGTAACGTGTGGGAGTGCGCGGCTGGCTTCACAGGCGTGCAGACATTCCTCCCACTAATGATTCACCAAGCACTGATAGGTAAGCTACCCATACAGAAGATACCTGAGCTAATGAGTGAAGCACCAGCAAAGCTCTTCAGAATATGGCCCAAGAAAGGCGCATTAAGCGTGGGGTCCGACGGGGATGTAGTAATAATCGATCCGAACGGGGAAACAATAATTACTAAGGAGTGGTTAAGGGCTAAGTACCCGATAAGCCCATTCATCGGGTGGAGGCTTAAGGGAGCCGTAAAATACACTGTACTGCGCGGCATGATCATAGCCAAGGACTATGAGCTAATCACGGATAGGCCCAAAGGTGTGTGGATCAAACCACTAGGTAAACACTGACGTTAACCACACGCCCCCAAAGTTGTATGCGTCAAACTTAACTCAAATAATTTTCCCTGAATTTAAGATCACTTCCAAGAAAAATTTAGCAAACTAACGCTATGTAATGATAGTTTGTTTAAAGCCATATGAATTCTTATCATACAGTAGGGGGGATCCTATATAAATGCTTTACCTATTAATGTAGTCAGTTACGAGGA
>JALWZB010000076.1 GCA_027002995.1 Desulfurococcales archaeon | reverse complement strand
TGACAAGCCATGCGATAGCTAAAGCAATTACGCCTAATAGTGAGTAGGAAACCATGTTCATCGGAGGAGGCATCATCACAGCAGCTACTACGAGGGCTATCACGGCTAGCGGGAGTAAGGTGAATGCGGCCCAGGGAGGTAGGTCTGGAGGGAAGCCCATTCCTATCATGTATGCGCCCTCAACCAACCCCTTAACTCTGGACCTCTGCCATGCCTTAACCTCCTTGAAGCTCGATGGCATAGTGACCACGACCTCAGCCTCCGGGCAGTGGCGAAACCT
Source organism: Desulfurococcales archaeon (assembly GCA_027002995.1). GTDB lineage: Archaea > Thermoproteota > Thermoprotei_A > Sulfolobales > NBVN01 > WAOL01. The sequence continues at coordinate 18,546 of JALWZB010000076.1, read as the reverse complement.
CACTCCACGCCTCATTGCCAGCACGCTGAAGTAGAAGTCATCGCTTCTCGCTGAGGGTGGGTACATGACCTTATTAAATACGGTGATCTTCGTGAGCTTATTATTGCCTGGTGCATGGCGCTTCCTAACGTAGTTGAAGAGCATGTGGTAAGCGTGGTACCAGAAGAATATCCTGGACCATATGGACGTGTGCCTAACCTTAGTTAGGCCCGAGAACACTTCGTGATTATTATCCACACAGTTAACTAGCGAATTAACGTACGTGGTCGTGTAGATGTTTTCTGAGTCACCCCAAATTATGTATCGGTACCCACGTTCTATGGCGTATCTCACAACCTCAGCGCGTGCCGGGCCAACGCCTCCTTTAACCGCTTGCTTCACTAGCTTGACGCAACTGTAATGCTTGCTGAACTCCTCCACAACCTTGTCGGAGCCGTCTCTTGAGTGACCATCCATTACCAGAACGTCGAAGCACTCGCATAACCTGCACTCCTCTTGACTAGCTAGGGTCTCCAGACATCTCCTTAGTCCTTCGGCATTATCCTTATTCATCAGCACTAGCAATACCTTACCTACTAACTTACTACACCCCCCACTACCTCAGTAATCCCGCCTCTCGTTTAAGGATAGGGTTCCGCCGCATTAATAAGGACTTACCCTCTAGACCTTTTCATGGATTCACGTATTCCTTTGCCCATCGTCAGTAATCTGATTAGGCTCCTTACTGAGTACTTCGCCAATACCTCCTTCCTGTAGACCCTTGCGAGCTTCATTGCCAAGCTAGGAGGAACACCGCGAATAACTGAATTAATGAAGAACCTGACGGGTTCTGTTAGGCGCTTGAAGTTGATCCATAGGAACGCGTAGAGAGCAATCTCAATGAGTGCTAGTAAAGTTGTGAAGCCTAGTAACGCGATGGAGAAGATCGCGGTAACCTTAGCGAGCGTTACTCTCCATCTCCTTAATTTCAAGACCCTCCACCCGCGAGCCTCACTCCATGCTGACCAAGACTTTCTTCCCAGCTTTCCTGACCTTTACTAATCCTTTATCACTGAGCTTGCGTATTCGTTCGGTCACTATCCTGCGTGACGCCATCCCCCTTACCCTCCGCACTCTCCTAGTAACTTCACTCACGGTCAATGGTTTGTTAGAGACTGCTAACACCTCAAGTATGGCTATGCTTATTGGGTCACTGATGCCAGCCATCCTAGCTAGCTCCATTACTTTTGACGCCATCCTCACCGCTTTGTGGGCGGGGAGAGAGAAAACCATAGCTAACTCCACAGCCAGTGAAGCCTCTGGATCGGCTCCCGACATTGTTAGGTATTCCTCAAGCACCTGAAGTTTGCGTAGCACCACTTCTAACAACCTCTCTATCCTGGCAAGCCTTTCCTCTGCACCGCTTCGCTGCCCCTCCCCGCCCAATGCTCTTTCCCCGTAGCACCTTCTCTAACTAACGTAAGGGAAAGGTTTACATTGGTTTGACTCACTAGTTTAACATGGGAAAACCCGGGTTTAGTGCCTGGGCGGGTTCCCCGAGGGGGTTTATGACTCCCCCTCCTCCCTTTCCTCCTCCTCTTCCTCAGCTTCCTTTTCCTCTGAGCGGGATCCCCCTACGTTTACGTTTAATCTACCTTTGGAGAACATCTTCATTAGCATAGAGCCTAGGTCAGCCATGGCTGTCCTCTTCCTGAAGTACTCTAGGGTCATCTCACGCGCTAACTCCTTGTCAATCCCGGCTTCGATTAAGTGCTTGTAGAACTGAGCCACATCCTTACCTATCTGATCCCCGCTGAGCCCGCCCGTTATTGCCTTAATGAGATCGGTTATGGGTTCCTTAAGGTCTCTCAGGAACTCCGATATAGCCATTAACGGGGCTTTAACGTCCCAGTATTCCTTCAGTGCATCCTCCATTCCCTTCTCTGGGACGCCTCGCTCCTCTAACGCCTTCCTGACTCTCTCCGCTATTCTCTTCTTAGTCTCCTCATCTAGGCCTTGCGTACTTATCTTCGCCATCACTAACTTAGTGATGCTCTCTGCCAATTCTTTCTCTAGGTCCTTCCCGCCCTTACCTTCCTTCTCTGACATTTTATCACCCATGTAATACTTCCCTGTTCCTAGTATAATGTATTAACTGCCTCTCAGTGATCAATTAGTGAACAATAGCTATACTACAATCCGGGTGTTAATTTCATAGTAACGCCTATCTTGATTAATAGGATAATTCTTGTTTAACAATAACGATTAACTTATTCACGTAATAATTATGGCATAGCCTATCCCTTAAGTGAGGATTTAATACTCCATTATCGGGTTCAAACATTTTTTTAAAGGCGCACTTATTACATGTCATTGGTGAATCCCAACCTTGTCAAAGACGGCCTTAATAGCCGGGTTCGTAATAGCTATAATAATCGTTGGTGTTGCCGCATTCTACGCCGGAATGAGCATGGCGCCAAGTAAGACCACCACTGCCACCGTTACTAAGACAGTAACCACCACCGTAAGCAGTGGGGCAGGTGGTGCTACAGTAACTGTCACGCAGACTAAGACCGTGACCTCAACTGCCGGCGGAGGAGCCGCACCTTCCTGGACCCCGCCCAGTAAGGTCAAGGCCGCTTGGATTTACGTGGGTCCTGTAGGCGACTTCGGATGGAGCTACATGCATGATCTGGGCAGGAGGGTTGTGGCTGCGCTCTACAAGGATTGGTTGGAAACGACCTATGTTGAGAGTGTTCCGGAGAGCAAGCTTAAGAGCACTATTGAGTCACTAATTCAGAAAGGATATCAAGTGTTCTTCACCACGTCTTTCGGTTACATGCAGGGAACCCTTGATGAGGCAAAGCTCCACCCGAACTTACTGTTCTTCCACTGCAGTGGTTACCTCAGATACAAGAACATGGGCACATATTTCGCTGACCTCTATCAAATTTACTACCTAAACGGCTTAATCGCGGGCGCACTAACTAAGACAGGCCATATAGGTTACGTTGCTGCCTTCCTGACGCCCGAGCTAGTTAGGCACATTAATGCTTTCGCCATAGGCGCTAAGGAGGTAGGGCAGCAATTAGGTAAGAACATACAGGTCTACGTCATTGAGATAGGTGCTTGGTATAACCCGACGGCCGCTAGACAGGCTGCGGAGACTCTAGTTAACCAGTACAACGTCGACGTGATTGCCTACACAGAGGACTCCACGGCCATACTTGAGTATGCGGAGCAACTGTACAAGCAACAGCACAAGCAAGTATGGGTGTTCAGCCACTACAGTCCGGGCTACATTTACGGTCCGGACGTCGTCGCTAGCGGACAGATAGTTAGGTGGGAGGTGATATACGCCGACATCCTAGCGAAGATCAAGGCAGGCGTATACACGCCATATAATTTGGAGAATGTAGATTACTGGGACCTCCTGAACTCGGGAGCCGTTGAGTTTGGTTGCTGGGTGTTCCCCAACGGCACTGTCATGCACATCAACCCCAAGGTCATACCGATACTAAAGAACATACAGGTAACTGACAAGTTAACAGGGAAGAAGATGAGTGTCTACCAGCTAGTGATGGAGAGATATGAGGAGATGAAGAGCGCACCAATGTATAATGCCCTCGACAGCTTAGCCATCACCCACAAGTACATGAACATTACAAAGATATACATCGGTGGTAAGGAGAAGTACTACTACATAGCGCCGAGGTTCGACCCATTCATAGGCCCGCTAAGTGGTTACAACATTAAGACCGGTGCTAAAGTTAAGGTACCTGCTGGCGTGATGCTAGGCCACGACGCCCTATGGACCATGCAATGGTTCGTGGACTGGGTACATATAGTCGGTAAGAAGTGATATAGGAGGTGACACGGGACGACAGAGTCCCTAAAACAAAGCAATTTTTCACAAAAATTACCCCCCTCAGAGGGGGAGGTAACTGTTTTTGTTAAAGACCTAGTTAAGAGATTCCCAGGAGTCCTAGCGTTAGATCATGTTCGCTTTGAACTCCGTAAAGGGGAAATTCACGCACTCCTCGGCGAGAACGGGGCTGGGAAGACAACCTTCGTTAAGATACTGTATGGCGTGTACGTCCCAGACAGCGGTGAAATCTACGTTAACGGCAGGCGAGTAATCTTCACGTCGCCTATAGACGCTATCAGGCATGGGATCTCACTCGTCTCTCAAATACCTCAGCTCATAGGCTCGCTAACCATAAGCGAGAACATCATCTTAGGGCTAGAGAGATTCGGCATGATGGCTAACATACGGAAAGTTGAGAACTACATTAGGGAGGAGAGCGAGGAGGTAGGTATTAAGGTAGATCCCAACACTGAGGTGTGGAAGCTGAGCTACACACAGAAGCAATTAGTTGAGTTACTCAGGGCAGTCATGCTTGGAGCTAAGATCCTAATGCTTGACGAAGCAATAACGTTCCTGCCAATAAGGGAGAAGAGAAAGTTCTATAAGTTCATGAGGAAGTTCGCGTCTCAAGGAGGTTCCGTCATACTAATAACCCATAAGATACCTGAGGCACTGGAGGTTGCTGACAGGATATCCGTGCTTAGGAGAGGTAAGTACGTCGGCACAGTTGAGACGCGGGCAGTGACGATAGATGATGTTAGGAAGATGATGTTCGGTGAACGCTCGGCCCAGATAACCTATGAGCGCTTACCGATCTCAACGCCAGATGAGAAGGTCGTGCTCGACATAAAGGATCTTTGGGTTATGGGCGACTACGGAGCATTCTCGGTGAAGGGCGTGAAACTACAGGTTAGAGCGGGCGAGGTGCTCGGCATAGCTGGCATCGCTGGTAACGGGCAGTTGGAGCTAGTGCAGGCTATCATGGGGTTAAGGAAGGTGAGCAAAGGAAGGATAGCCATCCTAGCTAACGGTGGCTTAGAGGACGTAACGAACAAGGGTACTGGAAAGGTAAGATCCCTGGGCATTGGATACATACCTGATGAACCCCTGAAGTTCGGCGTGTCCATGGAGAACAACATTGAGGAGAACCTAGCGATGCTGCCCGCCATAGCTAAGGGAATCATTAAATGGAGGCAAATAAGAGGATTTGCTAATAGGTTGATCAGCGAGTTCAATGTAGTTACACCCTCAAGTAGGACTCCAGTTAAGCTCCTCTCAGGCGGTAACATAATGAAGGTGCTCGTAGCAAGGGAATTATCGATAGCTAGGAAGTTACTCGTGGCTTACAACCCGACTAGGGCGCTTGACGAGGTAACTGCGGTCATGGTGAGGAAGATTATTAAAGAGAAAGTCCTTAAGGAAAGGCTCGCAGTGCTCCTAGTGTCGGAGGATTTAGATGAGATATTTCAGGTAAGTGACACGGTCGCCGTCATGAATTCTGGAAGGATCGTTAAGACCTTCCCAGCCGAGAAGGCTGAGCGTGATCAGGTTGAGAAGTTAATGGTGATGTGAAATGAGGCTCATCGTAACTAAGAGGGTTAAACCCCTTAAGTTCGGTGGGATAATAATCCCATTTTTGTCTATAATTGTTGGCATATTCCTCGCTACGATAGCTCTTTACGGCCTAGCGCGCGTGCCCCCATTACTCGTGTATGGTGCCATAGGTCAGTCACTCATATCTCCCCAGATGCTTCAGACCTTCGTCATGTTAACGATACTTGGTGTTGCATTGATAATACCGTTCAACGCTGCCGTGTGGAACATCGGTGCTGAGGGGCAGATAATATGGGGTATGATAATGTCTGCGTTCATAGGATTAACCGTTGCTGTGAGGTACATAATAGTGTCCCCCTCCGACCTACCTAAATACACGAATATGCCGGGGATGTTCGTCCTACCCACACCAACGGTTTCAGGAGCATATGCTGTTGAGGCTCTCTCAATGAATCCAGGGGCCGCAATATGCTTGATGCTCATCGTGGCGGGGATCGCTGGCGCTGTATGGGCGTTGATAGCTGGTTTAATGAGGGCTTACCTAGACATAGATGAGGTAGCGACAACCCTGATCATGAACTACATAGCATATTACGCGTATAACTACATAGTGTACGGCCCTCTACAGGGCATAACTATATCAACGAGCGGCTTCGGACTCTCAAACGCCCTTCACCCAGCACTGAGGTTCAGCAGGATAAGCACAGCAACAACAGCCACGTGGGAAGGGGTTGCATTAATGATAGCGATATTCGTGATAGCTTGGTTCGTGCTGAGGCAGACGACATTCGGCTTAAGGCTCAGGATACTTGGATCTAATCCCCAAGTACTTAGAGCTGCCGGCATAAACGTGCGTAAGTACATAGTTCTCGCGTTAACCATAAGCGGGGCGATAGCGGGTTTGGTGGGCACCATACTGTTTGCAGGGAACCTCTACCAGCTAATTAAGATAAAGACCATAACCACGCCACCCACGCATAACATAGGGTACACCGCCATACTAGTATCGTGGCTATCCATGCTCGACATTAGGGGCGTCCCGATAGCTGCATACATTGTGGCGAGCCTCTTCCAGGCAGGCATAAACCTCCAGTCCTCACTAGGTGGGGTAAGCGGGGGTAGCGCCATGATCAGTAGCGGGGCCCTGACATACGTGCTCATAGGATTCGTACTAACTACATTCACGGTACTCAGAGTATTCGCGGAGTATAGCATTAAGGTGGTTCGTGAGGGGAGGTGATAAGAATGAATGCTGGGTTAATAGCAATAATATTGGGTGTGGGCCCGGCCTTCGCCGCGTACTACTTAACCGCGATAGGTCACGGACTCTTTGAGAAGTCAGGCATACTTAACCTAGCAATTGACGGTGTCTTCACGGTCGGTGTCGCGGTAGCGTACGTAGCCGCTCTATTCGCTGGCACAGCGGTTGCCGGATCAGTGGCTGCGTTAGTGGTGGCGGTGGCCTTCGGCCTACTGATAGCTTACCTAGCAACAAAGCTCCCCATAAGCCACGGCGCTATAGGTCTATCCATAATGTTCGTCGGTTACGGCTTAGCGGCACTCATCGCCGTACCGATAAGGAGCCAGATCAATGCCGTGGTGTCGTACCCTATGAACGTAGGTGTCGATATTGCCTTCATTATCTTTTCGATAGTGATTGGTGTGCTAGTGCATTACATGCTCAGCAGGACTAAGCTAGGCGCGGCTATTAGGGCTGCTGGCGAGAACCCACATGCGGCGTCCTCGCTGGGTGTGAACGTGCTACGTGTTAGGCTAATAGCTGGGATGCTCGGGTACGCGCTAATAGGTCTTGGCGCATCATTTTACTTCCTAGCGTACACGCCGGCACCCTATAGCGAAGGTATGGGTATGGGGCAGGGATGGATAGCATTCGCGATCTCATTATCGGCAGGTAGGCACCCCATACTAACGATACTGTCCGCACTGGTATTCGCTGAGTTACTCTACAATAAGTTCGTGCTTCAAGGCTACTTGGGCCTCTCAGTACACATAACTAAGATGATACCGTACCTGGCAGCCCTAGTGGCTATGGTTATATTCATGGTGACTCCGCTGAAGAGGAAGCTAGCACCACCAAGAGCCCTCGGAAAGATCTACTTCAAGGAAGAGAGGACCGTCTAAGCCTACCCTGCCTCTTCACCAAACCTTTTTAGGTGCACTCAACATCATTACTTCTTACCCCTAAACATTCACACATACGCCAATTCGTTCCCATCCCCAACCCTGCCCCGCCCAGCCCTGGCTCCGCCTAGATCTGAGAGTGGTCGCGGGAACCACCCGTTCACCTAACCCTACTCGCTGGGCTTACCTGATGGTGAATTTAGTAGATCCCGTAACGCACTATTCTCAAATAATGAATTTAATTCTTCAGCGAATTCCTTTAAGTCATACAGTCCGGATGCCTGTAACGGGGCAACACTGTACTCCAGGATAACATCGTCATCCTTGGCATGTATGAGTAGCGTCACCGGTTTTCTGCCGAAGCCAAGAGCGCTACCGCGTTCCAGGATCGCGTACCCCTCCTGAAGATCACGCACCCTGTAGTTTAGTGCTGATCTTAGATACTCAGATATCACGCGTATAATCTCTGGTGAGCGATCACCCACCCCCGTAATCCTGCATTCATGCCTCGTGAGGCTTCGGGCCCTACACGTAATGTGTCCGTCACCAACTACGTACTCCTCTTCAACCTCGTCCCCCTTAGTCATGTATCTGTATAGAAGTATCAATCCACTAATCACCATTAACGAACTGCTGACCCACACCGCTAACTCGATACCTGACATCTCCTTAATTGCGCAGAGCTTAATGCTGGGTAAGGTTTTGAAAGGTCGCTGAATGCAGTACTCTCCAGGCTTTCTAATCACGTAAGCTACTCCCCCACGGCAAGTCGTGGGAGGTTTCACTTCTTTCAAGTTAGGGATTGAAGCGTTGCTGTTGCTTACGCAGAGTATGCCGGGCGCACTTACTTTGAAGCATGATTTGTTGACCCACGTCACGTCTCCGCAGGATAGGGTGGTACCGCCCTTGCACAACGTGCTAAGCACTAGTACCGCCGCGCCAATGGCGACCAGGAACGCCCCTAGCGCAAGCACTTGCCTGCTCCTCATTACTTCACATCAATAAAATGCTTGGGGAAGATCAGTATTTAATGTTAGTTCATTCGTGAACCTCCAGCCTAAGCACTTACTAGGACTTAAAGCTATTTTCGCGGGAAGTGAGAGGGTTAGTGGGTCATACGCAATGAGGAACGCGGTGATTTTCGACTTATTTGGGACGCTAATACTTAGCGAATCAGATGAGAGGGCACATGAGGCCTTATCCCAGAAGCTCTCCGCGCTCCATGGAAACGTGTTCAGGCCGGAGGAACACTTAAGCCTTTACTTAAAATTCGTCGAGAGAGGACTGCCCTCACTCGAGGCGACGTGGTTAGCGCTTAAGGAGCTACTTAAGAAGTACGGGATTAAGTCAGCCGTAACTAAGGAGGAGTTATCGAGAATGCATGTTGAATCCCATGCTAAGTACGCTACCCTCCGTGAGGACGGGTTAGGCGCGTTAAGGCTTGCCAGAACTCATGCACGTAAGGTTGGCCTACTCAGCGATGGTGATAAGGTGATAGTGCACGCTATAGTCGATGCACTTAAGATTAGGCACTTCTTTGACGCTATAGTCACGTTCGATGACTGCATGGCTAAGAAGCCTGACCCGCGCCTATTTCGTGCATGCCTAACTAAGCTAGGTGTTCCCGCTAGCGAGGCAGTAATGATAGGTGATAGGTGCGTGGACGTGGAAGGAGCCAAGCGGGCTGGGATGACGGCTGTGCTCCTAGGAGGTTGGCGAGAATGTAAAGTTCCCCCAGACTACGTCACGGAGTCGCTACTGGATGCCGTGAGGTTCTCCCTTAACTGGAGCCTACCTAAGTAATTCATTAATTCATAACAAAATACCGGTAGGGAAAACAATAACATGTTTTAATACAATTACTAAAGAACTTCCTGTCATGTAATACTGTATACTACCGTCAGTAGCTGTAAACATCATGTAGAAGCTGACACCACATATCATTAAATGCAACTTTTATTCCTATTCCATAATGAGATTCAGTAGTGCACCACATGACGAAATCAGGAATACCACTTCTAAATAATTAGCTTCATTGAAGCGATATTTCTTGGTCATTAAATTAATAAATCCTCCAGATAAAAAGTCTACGAGGTGCTCCCATTTGATAAGCGAGAGGCAGGATGAGCGAGAGCTTGTTGAGAAACTGTATTCATACCTCCTCTACAGGAGGTACTTGAATCCCTCGCTCATAGACTTCATTGACCAGATACAGAGCTACGAGTACATACCGGAGATAACGCGTGTCGCGGATGACATGGATATTCACGCATCAACGGTGTGGAAATTCATGAATCTATTGAAGAGCAAGGGGCTTAGGTTCCTTGGTGTGGTTGAGATATCCAAGCTAAACGCTGAAGTTATAACGATAATCCTGAATGAATACGTACCCTATGAAAAATTATTTAAGTCCCTAATGAGGGAGTACGCCCCCGTGCTTCCCTGGGGTACTGCCATAACCTACATAATACCTAGGGGTACGGCAGAGACGTTCCTGAATGAGTTGCTTCCCGCGCTTCCCAGAGAGCCTAAGGAGGTAATTAAGTCAACCCACTCCATGATAGGCAGGCCGAACCTCAAGAGGTATTATGACGTGAAGAGCAGGGAAATAGTGATTAACTGGGAGGATCTTGCAAACATGATTAGGGCTGCCCCACGCGAGTCGATACCGAGGGAGGTTCAGCGTAGAGGGAGGATAGATGATATAGACCTATTCATTTTACGTAAGCTTGAGATTAATCCGTTCGAGTCGTTGAGAAAGGTTACTGAGGAGCTCAACAAGGTGATGAAGCCAGTGACACCAGTAAACTACATCAGGGTGCTCAGACACTTCAAGAACCACATAGAGGCAAGGGGGGTGCTTAAGGGTGTGAGGCTGGATACCATGCCCCTCTACCCGTATGACACGGTGTACGTGAAGACCATAATTAAAGGTAATCCTGCCGAGATCCATAGAGTGACGAAGGTACTGACGACCCACCCGATGTTCCCTGAGGCGTTCCTCAATCCTTCGGAAGGTGTCTCAGTAATTAACGCGTTCATCCCGCTTACGAGGCTCTTCAGCTACAGTAAGTTCCTAGATAGCCTAAGAGATGAGGGTTTGCTTAAGGAGTGGAGCGTGACGTACCTCGATAGGGGCGGTTGGAGGAAGTTCGCGCTCCCAATAACGCTATTCTCGAAGCCCGTAAACGTGCTTGTGAGGGAAGGTAGTGATGAGTTCGTTGAGGAAATAGACGTTAGCCCGTCCATACCTCCGCTAGATAAGTTGAGGAGAATTAAGAAGAGTTAGTTTTCGTTTCGCGTATCGCATTAAGGAGAACCATATTACGTAATTATCGTGCGTTGGTTTTTACTACTAGGTGAAGTAATTAATGCTAGATTATTCTTAAGTTTATTAGCTTAGCCTAGATTAGTCGTTTCTGGGATCTTGTTTTGAGGGCTAAGAGCCTCCCAACCTTAGATGATGTTCAATTAAGTGAGCGTCGAGTGCTAGTCAGGGTGGACTTTAACTGTCCTCTGGATAAGGAAGGGAATATCCTAGACGATTCAAGGATGCGTGCACACGTACCGACCATAAGGAAGTTACTTGACCGGGGGGCGGCTGTCGTGGTAACGACTCACCAGGGAAGACCGGGGAACGAGGACTTCAGAGACCTAGCCAAGCATGCCGAGCTACTCTCGACATTGCTTGGCACGGAAGTGAGGTTTATTGATGACGTCATGGGTCCTGAGGCTAGGAGGCAAATAAGGGAGCTGAGTTACGGGGAGGTGCTAATGCTTGACAACATTAGGTTCGTTTCGGAGGAAGTTGTGGAAGCGCCGCCGGAGGTGCAGGCTAGGACGTACTTAGTGAGGCGGCTGGCACCTCTCTTCGACTTATTTGTGTTCGACGCGTTCGCAACGGCACATCGATCCCAGCCATCAATAGTTGGTTTTCCTATGGTACTCCCTTCCGTTATGGGGGAGTTAATGAGGAAGGAGCTTGAGGCCCTGCAGAGAGTTCTGGAAGCGTCCGAGCCGCCTAGGATATTCGTGCTTGGTGGTGCGAAGGTAAGGGACACCATCAGGATAATCGAGTACCTCACTAGGAATGGAATAGCTGACAGGATACTAACCACAGGCCTCGTGGGTTTGGTGTTCCACGTAGCTAAGGGAGGAAGGGTAGGTAAGACCGTAATGAAGTTCCTCGAGGAGAAGGGCTTGCTAGGACTCATACCAAGGGCTCGCAGGGCAGTGCTCTCCGGCGCACCCCTCGACACTCCCTACGACTTAAGGGTGCTTAGGGACGACGGTACCGTGGCTGAGGAAACCGTACATAACCTCACCGGTAGGCCCATGGATGTCGGGCCGTACACCGTCGCAATGTACTCTGAGTTGATAAGGGAGGCCAAGGTGGTGGTGATGCGTGGGCCGGCAGGACGTATTGAGGACCCTAGATTCCGTTCGGGGACGGAAGACCTACTCAGGGCTGCTTTGAGGAGCAACGCGTTCGTCGTGATCGGGGGAGGCCATTTAGGTGCGATGGCGCGCAGCCAAGCCAGGGAAGGCATCCACATATCGACAGGCGGGGGTGCCTTGCTCTTCGCCCTCTCAGGCGAAACACTGCCCGCGGTAGCCGCGCTTGAGGAATCTGCTAGGAGGTTTCTTAAGAAGAACCCGAAGGAAGGAGGTGATTCGAGTGGGTAGGGTCCGCGTCGGCGTTAATGGGTACGGCACCATAGGTAAGCGCGTGGCTTGGGCCATCATGAAGCAACCAGACATGGAATTAGTTGGTGTGGTTAAGACCAAACCTTCGTGGGAAGCACTCTCAGCTACAGCTCGGGGGATAAGGCTGTACGTTCCGGAAGGCAAGGAAGAACTGTTCGAGAATGCGGGAATTAAGGTCGCTGGGACTGTCCAGGATCTCCTCCAGGCTGTTGACGTGGTGATTGACGCCACACCCGCTGGCGTAGGGGCGACATACGCGAGAAAGTATAGGGAGGCAGGTATTAAGGCAGTGTTCCAGGGCGGTGAGGAGGAGTCTGTCGCCGACGTAAGTTTCAATGCGTTATACACTTACGAGGCGGCCTTAGGTAAGGCGTCGGTTAGAGTAGTGTCCTGCAACACTACTGGAATACTGAGGGTACTCTACGCGTTCGGGAAAGCCAGTAACGTACGTAGTGTTAGAGTAACCATAGTTAGGAGGGGTGCCGACTTAAAGGAGGTTAAGAAAGGACCTATCGAGGGCTTACTACTGAAACCTGCTAAGCCACCATCACACCACGCTGAGGACGTACGAAGCGTTGCCGGGCGCAACCTAGACATAATTACGTACTCGATCGTTGCCCCAACCACGCTCGCGCATATGCATGTAATGTTCGTTAGGTTCGACAGCAACGTCAGTAGGGAGGACATCATCAGGGCTTTTGAGGAGACCCCGAGAATAGCCCTGCTTAAGTCAAGCATGGCTTCCTCGACGGCTGAGGTGAGGGAACTTGCCCGCGACCTTGGCAGGTGCGGCGATATTTATGAAGTAGTCATGTGGCCGGAGAGCCTATGGGTTAAAGGTAATGAGGCAGGCGTTGCATACATGGTTCATCAGGAGGCAATAGTGGTTCCGGAAAACATTGACGCCGTACGAGCCATCACGGGAATAGTTGAGGATGGGGCTCAGTCGATAAGGTTAACTGATGAGTCACTAGGTATTGGTAGGTGGTTGCCGTGACGTACGTCAGGGAACCGACCTACGAGGTCAGCTTCCTATTCAGGAAGGTTCTGGTCCCCGTAGACGGGTCTGCCGCAAGCATGAAGGCTTTAGATGTTGCACTTGACTTCGCGAAGAGGTACGGGTCACGGGTCACCGTCATGATAGCTAATGACGGCAGTGTCGGCGACGTTAACTCCATCGTCGAGGACGTCGAGGCTAAAGCTAGGGGTGCGGGTGTACGGGTTAAGGTCGTAGTAACCGACGTTGAGGTTGGGCTGGAGTCAGCGGCAAGCAAGATACTTGAGACCATTGAGGAGGGAGACTATGACCTGGTAGTGCTTTCGGCGAGAGGGAGGAGTGCTAACCCTGAGGTAAACATAGGTTCTGTGGCACTTTCAGTCATAGTAAATACCGCGACCTCGATCATGTTGATAAGGTAAGGTAATATCTGCGTCAGGTGTTTACTAAACCGTATTACCGGAACCACCCTGAGTCAGTCGAGTTTTATTTGATTCCCACCTTATAACCTGGGATTAAGTCCAGATTGATTAGGGGTTACTGAGGTCATGGGCAGAGCGTGCTGCGCATTGATCCTAGCAACTAAGGTCCTCGGTATGTCTGCCTTAAGAGATCCACTACTAATTCATAAGGCAACGTACATCGCTCAGAAGTTGTTCGGACTTAAGTTAGGGTATAGATTCGCTTGGCTCTCAAGTGGGCCATACTCAAGGTCATTATCTAAGGAACTAATGACAACCAGCCTCCCGTGCCAATGCACCGTCAAGAACATTGAAGAGATCTCCACTAAGGTTGCTAATCTCATAACGTATGTCTGCAAGAGCACAGGTCTTTCCCCTCACGAAGCCCTGGACATTGTCGCTGGGATCGTGATGCTCTCAACAGACGTGTACCCCGTGCCAAGCGACGTAATCGGGGAATTGAGGCGCAGGAAACCGTCACTCCGAAGGGAGGCAATAGACTCAGCTGTTAAAGTGCTATTCCCCTACCTACGACCACTCAAGCAAAGAACGCAGTAGCTGTTTCTCCACACTCCCGAAGGGCACGCTAATTACCTTATTCACCCATTGTTAGGGTAGGTGAGGTCATGGGTGATGCGGTGAAGTACATCTACGATGAGGTTCACGGCTACATACCGCTGACTGACCTAGAACTCCGCATAATTGACACACCCACTTTCCAGAGGCTAAGGAGGGTGAAGCAACTAGCGCAAGCATGGTTTGTTTACCCCGGTGCTGTCCACACGAGGTTCTCCCACTGCCTAGGAGCCATGTACTTGATGGGGCGTATCGCTGGTAAGTTCTCGAGGGAAGGCCTTATCCCGAAGGATGACCTCCAGCTACTGAAGGTTGCTGCACTACTCCACGATATCGGCCACACACCGTACTCACACGCGATTGAAACTTACTTCAAAGAGAGATTTCAGATAACGCATGAGGATATAAGCGCTTGGATAATAATGGAGGACCCACACATAAAGGACACGTTAAGCGAGCACGGTATCGAGCCTAGAGAGGTCGCCGCTATAGTATCAGGAAGGCATAAGGACCCAACATACAACATGCTACTAAGTAGTGACTTAGACGTTGACCGACTGGACTACCTGCTACGTGACGCCTTACATACGGGGGTAAAGTACGGGTTAATAGACATTCACAGGATAACAACTACGTTAACGGTGGATAAAGAAGGGTACGTAGCGGTGCCTGAGAAAGCAGTTCAAGCCACTGAATCCTTCTACATAGCTAGGCTCCACATGTATAGGTCAGTGTATTACCACAAGACAATAACTGCCTACCAGCTCCTCATAAACGCCATATATGAGGAAATGATTGAGGAGCCTGAGGTAAGGGAGATCCTAGGTCCCTTCACCACTGGCGACGGTGTTAGGAGGGCTGTTAGGGCGGGTAAGATCTACCTGTGGGACGACTTCTTCATAGGTGGGTTGATGAACTACGTGATGATGAAGGGCTTAGGCGATAATGTTCTGAGGAACTTGATACGCCTTTACCTGGGGAGGGAAGGGTACCACACGATCTTAGACAGGATAACGTACAATCCACGTGAGTTGAGTGAGAGGCTGAGTAACGCGCTTACTGAATTCAAGGAGAGGTTTAGGAGTGCTGGTGTGGGGAAGCACGACGTTAAACCCTACTTCGACACCGTGAAGATAGTATCTGATGAGAACTGTGTCAGGGTTATCACGGGCGCAGGTACTTCCATTCCCATAACTAAGTTCCGTGCCTCAATAATAAGTAGCATTCCGAGGTGTATGGGGATACTGAGGATCTACGCCTTGCCTAGTTGCGCAGAGTACGTGCGTAAGTTAAGTATGGACTTCCTTAACCATCACGTAGGCGTCTGAGCCGTCTGGATAGTACTTCTGCTTAACACCAACCATCTTATAGCCGAACTTCCTGTAGAGCCTAATACCTTCCTTATTACTCTGCGATACCTCCAAGTATATCCTCTTGACACCGTCCCTGAGGAAGGCTTCCTCAAGCACCTTAAGTAGTGCTGACCCAAGACCACGCCTTCTGTGTGAGGGCAGTACCGCTAACGACATGACGTGGCCAGACCCGTCCTCCTCCCTAACCCCAGTCACGTACCCGACGACGCGGTTGCCGCATTCAGCTACGAAGAAGTACTTCGGGTAGAGTACTAGGAACGTTATGAATGCCTCCATGGGGTAGGGGTATGGGAATGACTTAACCTCGACCAAGTATATGTCTCTTAGATCGCTTCTCCTGGCTCTCCTAATAACGCACTCCTGTGATACCTGTACCTCGTCCTCGCTCAACACCCCCACCCAGGCAGGTATCTTACTTAGGGGAGCATTAAGTGTGATGGCTTCGCCCTACCCAGCTTCCAGCCAAAGCTTCATGATTTCGTCGGTGACGTGCGGGTTCCTAAAGTCCTCAGCGCTACCATCTGCGTGGATTAAGCGGAGCAGGTAATCGCTTCTCTCAACCACCCTACCCACAACGGTAGCGTCCACCCCAGCTTCCTCCCTAATCACCCTTAACGCATCACCCACCTTGTCTTTCGGAACCGTCGCAAGTAATGCGCCGGAGGAGAGCATCTTCAGCGGGTCAACACACATTGCTGAGGCCAGTAACTTCGTTACCGGGTTTAGCGGTATTTTGGTCTCATCAACTATTATTGAGGTGTTGGAGGCGTAGGCTATCTCCGTTAACCCGCCGACTACCCCACCCTCTGTGGGGTCATGCATTGAGTTGGCGAGCCCATGCTTAGCTAGGGTTAGGGCTTCCTTAACAACGCTTACCTGCCTTATCAGCGCCTCCCCCTCCCTCACGACCCTCTGAGGGACTCCCTTGCGGAGTAGTTCGTCCTTGAAGTCTGAAGCTAGAACCGCCGTCCCCTCTATCCCTGCCGTTTTAGTCATGATTACTACGTCCCCTGGTTTAGCGCCGGAAGTCCTAACTACGGATTCCTTCCTGGCTAAGCCCATCGCCGTCATTATCACTAGAGGATGCGTTACGGCGTCAGTGACCTCGGTATGCCCGCCCACGACGTACCCACCGACTTCCCGTAACGCTTTCCTCATGTCGTTGACTACCTTACTAACAGCGTCAAGCGAGGTTCCCTCTGAGATCAGAATAACGGGCATGAAGTATTTCGGACGCGCACCGGTGACAGCAACGTCGTTGGCTGGTACGTGAACCGCTAGGTACCCGAGGAACTCCAGAGCCCCCGAGATTGGGTCTGGGTGCGTCACTAACGCGAGTTCATCGCCTAAGTCAATGACGGCCGCGTCCTCACCAACCTCAGGTCCGACGACGACTGCCGGGTCCGTGGGCTTTAATGTTTCGAGGATCTTCAGTAGTTCCTCAACGGCGAGCTTCACCATGGATCCTCACCTTAAACTCTAAACCTGGGCCTCCCGCTACCTAGTAGGGGGAGGCTTTAATGTTTTGACACGCCTTAACAATGTCGCTAGGTGTCGTTACGTTCACCTTAATAATGGTCCTCCTCACCACGGTGACGCGCTTCCCGGTGCGCTTGTTTACCCCATCCTTAAGGCGGGTGCCCCAATAGAGTAGGGTTCCACAGCACTCCCATGAATCACGGTTCTCAATAATTCCCTTAACGTGTTTGAGCATTTGTGGGAGCGGGGGTGTCTCATGATTATTCTTAGCCATGCTGTGGTATAGGCTTGACACGTAGTTATTGAGCCCTACTCTCGCCCTGAATATTACGTAAGGCGTAAACTCCTCAATATTAGTTAATTGGATTACCCTAGCGTCGAAGTAGAGGGGCCTGTTAAGTTCTATTGAGACGTGGGAAGAGAGTATTGATGCCATGACGCTAACCACCTTAAATAGCCTCCCGGAGTATGGGAGCGTTTGGAATAACACGCTCACCTCATCCGAAACAACGTAGGCTGCCGACGCTGAGTACCTCCACATAAGCCTCTCCGCGGCATTGATTAGGGCTTCATGAACCCTCCTGTCTCTGGGCCACGTAAACCCCTCCTTGAGAGCCTTCCCGAACCCCACACCATCCGCACGCACCACTACTGGAGGCCTTAACGTTCCCCCAGCAACTTCACGCTGCTTGTACAGCTTAGAGAGTGGTGCAGGATTCACTGAAGCAAACGCCTCAGCAACCTCCAGCACGCTACCCATACTTTAAGCCCCCTCCTTAAGCAGGAGGTTAGCCTTGATTAAGTTTCAGCACAGATAACGGAGGGATCCGTTATTGAGTGTGGACGTGAGGAGGATTAAGGAAGTCCGGAACAGGATCAGGCGAGCGGTTTGGAATAAGTTAATGGAGACGGGAGTGGCTAGGTTTCCTCTCCCGGTTTATGGTCGTATACCTAACTTCGCGGGTGCTGAGAAAGCGGCGTACAGGCTGACCCGCAGTAGGGAGTTCATTAATGCACGGGTTGTTAAGGTATGCCCGGACTCGCCGCAACGTGCTGTCAGGCTAGAGGCCCTTAAGCAGGGGAAGATCCTGATAATGCCGACCCCTAGGATACGGGAGGGCTTCCTCCTCCTAGACCCCCGTAGAGTTCCTGCCTCAGCATATGGTTATGCGTCAACAATTAGGGGTGCCTTCAGATACGGCGTGAAGGTCAAGCCTTGGGACCTGCCTGATGTCAACCTAATAGTTACGGGTTCCGTTGCCGTTGACCTGAGGGGCACGAGGCTCGGGAAGGGTGAGGGGTATTCCGAACTTGAGTATGCCATCCTTCGCGAGTTCAACAAAGTGGGTGCGGATACGCCCATTTTCACTACTGTGCATGACCTTCAGGTGTTGAGTGACATCATACCTC
>JALWZB010000075.1 GCA_027002995.1 Desulfurococcales archaeon | reverse complement strand
TGCTGAAGGGAGTACCTATGGGGGTGTTTGTGGATAAGTCGCTTAAGGTAGCTTACGTATCGACGAGCAAGGGCATCTTACTCCGCATAACGGCGGACGGACAGGTAACTAGGGAGGGAGTCCCGATAAGCAGGGTAGTGGGCGTCGGGAGCGACGGGAGTGCGTACTTGATCAGCATGGTGAATCCCGGTCAGCTACTCAAGTACTCGCCGAGCAAAGGAACGCTCACCGAGTACCAGGTGTTAGGGTCACGCGTGTTCCGTACGGCCGTCGCCGAGCTCTCTAACGGCAACCTACTCGTGGTTAGCCATGATGTGAGGATAGTGAAGCCGGTCAAGTACGGCTTGCTGATCCTCCTGCCCAGCAACACGGCGGTTAAGGCACGCATAAATGGTGAGGAGTACCTCAGAGTTAAGGGAGGCTTGAGACTGTATGTGGCGGAAGGTACCCATAAAGCGTCATTCAAGCCCGCCGAGAAGCTGGAGGAGGCAAGCAACTTAATAGGGTCTACTGAGTGGTTAGCCAACCTAACCGTAACTAGGGAGTATGACGTTAAGGCAGGGCACGTCATAGTGGATAAGCTCCCATCAACCAACGACTTCCTGAAGTCCGTAGGTGCGGTCGCTCTCGACGCATCAAGCGTTAAGGTTCTGAAGTACTCATGCGTGATTACCTGGGTCGACGGGAACGTGTCAAAGGTCGTGGGTCCAGGCCAAGTACTGAGGCTCCCCGCACTACCAGGCGAATACGCACTGAAATGCACCCCATCACTACCGAGTGACGTGGCCTCGAAGATCCTCACAACACCTAAGCCCACGGAATCAACAATTAAGGTCGAAAGCGGCAGTGAAGCAACCATGCGTCTGAAGCCCCTCGACGAACTATACGGCATGCTAGTAGTGAGGAACGACGCTGAAGCACCCGTGAAGTACACCATCAACTGGGAAGGAGGCGCCCCAATAAGCAAGGAGTTAGGGCCAGGGAACGAAGCAACATACTACGCACCACCAGGGAAGTACTCCATCACCATAGAGTACCTTAAAACACCCACGCTAGACGTGGGTGACGCTGAAGCACTCAGAAAAGCATCAACTCTAGCAAAGGAAGTAAGCATTAACGCAGGGAAACAATACGTGATCACGCCAGCAAAGCAGGTCGAGCCAGCACACCTAATAATCAAGGGAGCACCTGGACAGGAATTCATCATATCATGGGGCGGGAACCAAAAAACCTTCAAAATACTCGAGAACGGGACCACGAAGCTAGTAGCAGCCCCATACACAGAGTACGTCATCAAAGCAGAGATCGCTGGAGCCCAACCATTCACGAAACGAATAGAACCACTACCGCCAGGAGGGAAAGCAGAAATTAAGCTACCGCAACCAAGCACAACAACAGCAACCACAACACAAACAACGACAGCAACATCAACGGTAACCGTGCCTAAGGCGGAGCAACCCAACTACGCACCAATAATAGCGACCATAGTGATCGCCACGATAGCGACGATCGCCATACTAACCTACCGCAGAAGGAGAACTACTTAATTCTCTAAGAGTCAATTTTCCTTTTTTGTCTTGATACTTCTCGGTTGATGTATTAAATATTTGCCCCATCTCAACTATTTTTCGCTTCAAAAGACATATGCGGAGACCACATCACCTTCAATAGTCTTCGTACACTAAGATCTAGGACTAGAATTATATCGACGAGGTGTTAAAAAGGCATTTAACCCCTACATAGCTAAGGGTGCTAAACCACTCACTTACCCTAAACCAAGACTAAGGAACGCAGATCTAAGGAAGTTATTTGAAGGAAGGACTAAAAAGAGAAAGCAGAAAATAAAACGTCTGCACGTTTCTTGAAAGACTGCAATCAAGGAACGGAATTTGGCAACTAAGTTTATGAAGGAAGCAGGCTTAGTGAGGAATGATCTTAAGAAATACCCTTGAAGCGTGGCTTAAATGCTGGGCGTAGCGGCACCGCAACCTACAGTTTGGGGGTCAGTACTGGATTACCTTAACACCCCTCTCCTCGGCGTACCTAGCGGTCTCATCCCCGATCCAAACACTTGCGAGCACAGGTACGGCTTCCTTACCCCTCAACTCCATGACTTTCCTTGCCTTGACCACTAACTCGTTAATGTCGTGATGGTTCGGCTGTATCTTCACCTCCACGACGTATATCCTCTTACTAGTCTCCACCAGCAGGTCGATATCCACATTATCCACCCTCGCATTCCTCCTCCTTGAAACCACGGTCTCACCGCGCTCTACAAGCTCGTCCCTGAGATCCTCCCAAACCCACCTGGAGAGGGTTGCCTCAGTAAGCGCCCCTATATCCCTCCTATTAAGCTCTGCAAGCCTCCTAACCCTCACCAACTCCTCCTCCAGCCTCTGCTGTCTCTCCTCGAGCCTCTGTTGCCTCTCTTCCAGCTTCTGTTGTCTCTCCTCTAGCCTAGCGAACCTCTCCTCCAGTTTTGCAAATCTCTCCTCTAGCTTCGCGAATCTTTCCTCGAGTTTCTGCTGCCTTTCTTCTAGTTTTGCGAATCTTTCCTCTAGCTTCTGCTGTCTTTCCTCCAGCCTTTGCTGCCGCTCCTCGAGCCTCTGCTGCCTCTCCTCAAGCTTCTGCTGCCTCTCCTCTAACCTCGCCTGCCTCTCCTCCAGCCTAGCGAACCTCTCGAGCAATTCCTTAAAGCCGAGTAAACCCATCAAAGCATACCTAAACTCACGATCCTCCTCAACAGCCCTCAAAAACCTCTCCTTCTCCTCAGCACTCAAAGCCAAGCCCGCACCCACCGTAAATAAAGTCTACTAAAGCAGTAATTAAAGTACCAGCACAGCCTAAAACTTCAGCCACAGCAGGCTAGGAGGTAGGCTGAAATCGAGCAGGTGGTTAATAAAGGTTTTTATCTTTCGAATTCGGTTTAAGGAGCGATACATATATACCTCGATAAGGAGAAGTGGTCGGTGGTCATTATTGAGATGCAGGAAATTAGCGTTCGTCTTTGCCTCCCTGATCTTGGTGGTTGTGTTGGTTGTTGTGGTGCCTAGGATATACGCTGCGTACGTCGGGCCTTGGAGGCAGGGCGTCACCCCAGCTACTAACGCTGTCAAAGAATCAATTATGCCCACTAAGTACGCTAGGGTTAAGGTGTACGTTATTGGGCGGGTGTTAAACAAGGATGTCTTAGGGCCTGAGTCCCGTGAGGTCTCCCGCATATTGGGTTGTCCCGTGGAGCTCGTACCTTCAAGCACACTAACTGCTGTGCCCACTAGAAACTCCCTCATAGTGTTGCTTAGGCCCCCCAGGCCGGGCCCGGAGGCGCGCCTCCTACTCAAATCCATGCTTAAGGGAATCCCCTTACTTGCTGTGGGTTCCGACGTTAAGGAGCGTGTGGACTCTCTAATCTCACGCTACGCTACTGTGGAGGCCAGCTTTAACGGCACCAGCACGTATCTCTACGTACTCGTACCGCCCCCACTAAGTAACGGTAGATACGTAACGTTGGTTAAGGGATACGCGGCAAGCACGCGGCCAGGCTCCCTACCCGATCCCGCGGTAATTGCTAATGCCCTGAGGACAGCCTCGCGAGCAATTACGCAGTACGGGGGAGGAGTCTTCAGGCCCTACGGCATAGTTGGGTGGAACCCAGTGATAAGTGGTACCCGCACGGCATGCTCGTGCTGAGGCACGTGATATATAAGTATCCTGGCCGTATAGGGTCGGATAAGGATCTATTCGCGGTTAGGTGCGTAACCCAGATAATCTCTGGTCAGAAGCTCGGACTGCATGACTACCCCTTCGTCTGGTGGAATGATTACATCAAGTCCGAATACTACCTAAGATACTACACGAGGATCTACGATCTAATAGACTACAGCCCCTCATCACGCGGAGGAGGGGGCACCATAAGCGTTGTGATATCATGGCCTCCCGTAGTAACCCTATCATGGAACTATGACAGTACCTACATAACCAGCATAGACGACGACAGCATATTAGGGGTTAAGGCAGGCTGGTATCACGACATAGGGACACCCTATTCACCCGCAGTACCTAACACCGTTAAGATAGAACCGGGCTTTGAGTACACGGTCTCCCCACCAAGCAGTGGCGCGCAACGCTGGGTAATAACAGCTGGGTGGCTTGGCATGGGTGTTAACCCTGGCTACCCCCTACAGAAATTTGCAGGCACGGTAGTGATTAAGGTTATAATAGAGGACTAATTACCCACAGAGATAACGTGCTGAGACGACAACAACTCGAGGAATAAATACCTAAAGGAACTAACATCCGAAGAGACTGAATAAAAGCATTCACTCTTAAGCCTTTGAACACTTTTTGTTGGTTATTGAAATACAACAATACCTCTCAACTCCCTTAACATTAATCCCGTAAGGTCTGTAGCGCACCCAGCCTACATTGTTGAAGTGATGAAGTACTTATAACTTCATGAAGCTCATGTGGGGAGTTACGCGTTTACAACTACCAGCTACTTTACCCTGAAGGGATTTACAACGACCGCTTAATCCCTGTTGGGAAGTACCGTGAACCAATCCTCCACCCTACCTACGCCAACTTATTGGACACCAGCATTACCGTGTCCCTAGGGTTGGTATGGGATAACATACTGATGAAGTGACGGCGTCGCCGCATCCCTCACGATATTGCTGGGCGGGAAGTCATCCACTGCCATAGCTAACGTCTACGAGGCCGCGAGGTGTGACGCACTATACACAACGCCGAAACTAGTGATTGAGGACTACAGCGGCGAGTATTACTGGTGGTGGTATAAGAACGATGATCCGTTAACGTTCACCGTACTCCTCAGCAGGCAGTAGGGACAGTTAAGTTAGGTAATGCATTATCGTCAGCCCATGAGGGCGTGTCACCGCGGGTGTGACGCGTAACTAAATGGTTTAGGCTCCGGGAACTGGTGTGGGCTTAGTTGGGTAAAAGGTAAAAGTCTACTTTACTTGTTATACATGCAGGGTAGTCTACTTTGCGTGTTACCTCAACTCAGGAGTTCGTGGATCGGGAGGAGGAGCTTAAGGCGCTTAATGAGGCATGGTTGAGGAGGCCTGGACTAGTGATTATCTATGGGCGTAGGAGGATCGGTAAGACCAGGCTCCTAATGGAGTGGCTGAGGAGCTTGGGTAGGGAGGTTAAGGTAACGTATTACCAAGCCGTCCCGGCTAGGCATGAGGTTAACTTAAGGGGCCTAGCTAAGGCCATTGAGGACTCCCTAGGCTTAACGGGGCTCTCGAAGGCATCGTTCGAGGAGCTGGACACCTTACTGGGCGTCTCACTGCGTAGGGACGTAGACGCCGTGATCGCCATCGATGAGTTCACCTACTGGGCCCGCGGCGCTCCCCGAGTTGTGGGGGAGCTCCAGAGGTTCGTCGATCACGTCCTCCCAACCACTAAGGCCCTCATAGTGGTGACCGGTAGCTTAGTGGGGGTGATGCATAGGGAGGTCCTAGGGGGCGGGGCGCCACTGTATGGGAGATCCCTAGCTAGGATCAGGTTAAGGGAGCTTAAGCCTAAGCACGTGCTGGAGTTACGTGAAGGCATGGGGTTGGAGGAGGCGTTCCTAACGTACGTAATGTTTGGCGGCATCCCCCACTACCACGTAGTGACTTCATGGTGCGGGAGCGTCGAGGAGTTACTGTGGGAGGCGTTCTTCTCACCGCGAGCAGTGCTTAGGGATGAGCCCCACTTCATACTTAGGGAGGAGTTCCGTGACCCGGCAACCTACTACGGCATCCTCCAGGCAATAGCTCGTGGGGCGGACACCCCCCTCAAGAATAGCTGACTTGACAGGCATGCACAGGCAGCACGTCAGCAAGTACCTAACCGTGCTGGAGGACGTGGGGTTCGTCGGCAGGGACGTGCCGGTCCTGAGTAAGAAGGGCGTCTACG
>JALWZB010000074.1:6102-19476 GCA_027002995.1 Desulfurococcales archaeon | reverse complement strand
AGGATCTAGACATAGTGCGTAGGGTAACCCCGTTAGGGCGGCGTAAGCCTGTGCAGGTTAGGTTCGCCGACAACTACTTCAGGTTCTGGTTTAGCTTCGTGAAACCTTACCAAGGCCTTATAGAGGCTGGGTTGTGTGAGGACGTGCTTAAGATCATTGAGGGGAAGTGGGGTCAGTACATGGGTTCGGTGCTCGAGGACGCGGTCATGGATATGGTGCCGGAGCTACGTAGGGCTGGCGTGATTAAGGTGCTTCCCATCAAGTACGGCAGGTGGTGGCGTAAGGGTGAGGAAATAGACTTAGTTGTTATGGGTGAGGGTGAAGCGCAGTTCATCGAGGTTAAATGGGGTTCCCTCTCGGCAAGAGATGTTAGGAGAACCTTAGATAGCTTGAGAGCAAAGGCCATGAAGACAGGGATTAAGTTCAGGCGCTCCCACTACACGCTAATAGCTCGTGAGGTGAGGGGTGAGGCGAGCCTAGAGAAAGACGAGAGCACTTACGACTTGAACGGCTTGGGTAAGCTTCTTAGTGTGGGGATCGCTTAAAGTTAAAAAAACCTTACATCTTCTTGGCGGCTGACCTGATTTGCTTTACCTTGCCCATGAGTTTCTTTACTCTCTCGGGGTCTACGGGGTTCTGCGTTATTCCCTTCACCTTGAAGTATGTGCCGACTATCGCGCCGTCTGCGACGCTTAGGAGTTCCTCGACGTTTCCTGGGTTTAGGCCCGAGCCTATGAGTACGGGTCTTCCCGGCGCGGCTTTCTTGGCCCTGATGACGTCCTCCCTCGTTGGTGGCTTACCAGTCATTGTCCCGGTCACTATGAGTGCGTCAGCCATGTAGAAGTCAGCCCAGGTCGCGTGGGTTTCGATGTCTATTCCGGGGAAGACTACGGAGTGTTTCTTCACGATGTCGCAGAAGAACCTTATGTCCCATGCGTGTAGTAGCTTCTTGAGCCTCATTAGGTCGGCGGCGTTTCCGTGGTCGAACTCGCCGGTGTCCCACACCGCTGCCCCGGTGTATAGGCATACCCTAATGAACTTCGCGCCAGCCGCCTTAGCTATTCCTAACGCGACCCTGCCGCCGTTATGTATGACGGTAATGCCTGCCGGCACGTTCACTTCCTTAATCACCTCCCTTGCCGCAACCGCGTGCGCCGCTATTTCCTCGGGAGGTATTCTGGAGGCGCCGGAGTAGTAGGGGAGGTCCCACATGTTCTCAACTATTATGCCGTCGACTCCGCCCTCGATTAGGGCTTTAGCGTCCCTTAGAGCCGCCTCGATGATTTCGTCCATCCCCCACCCCTCGTAGGCGGGTGAGCCGGGGAGGGGCATGAGGTGAACCATGCCTATGATGGGTTTCTCGACTCCGAAGAGTTCCTCCATGCTTTGGAGGCGTTTCGAGTAGAAGTTCCTCGCCCACTCGGGGATTAGGTCGTTTAGGTTGAAGGTTCCTCCCATCCTGCCTGAACCTCACTCCTTTAGTGGTGCGGCGTAATTTATCCTTGCCTGCTAACCACTCATTAACTCCTTAACTGTTTCGCACGCCCTGAACCCAGGTGCGAGGACGCAGTGAAGGGTATTTACTGTAGCTAGGCTCAGCCAGCACATCACGCTGGAGCAAGCTGGGTGAGAAGTAAGTACCAGCTAACATTCTTAGAAAGCCCGCGTCAGAAGAGCGCATGAGGAGGTCAGTGGCTTAAGGTACCTTAGAGAGGCTTGTGATTGATGCCTTAAGGCAACACTGAGGCCTCCTGGCTATACGCATCCCACTTAAACTTATTTACTGATTTCAGAAAAGTAAGTATGTGGTAGGATTATGGCGGACATTCTGAAAATTAGGGTAGGTAAGAAAAGAACTATTGTCATACCTAAGAAGGTTGCTTCGGAGTTAGGGATTGATGAGGGGACAATCTTAGCAGTAAGTACGGAGGGAGGGAAGTTAGTTCTCGAACCAATACCTGATGCAGTAACCCTCTCGCTTAAGGGAAAGAAGGTAGCTAGGATTACGCTGAAGGAGCTGGAGGAGGAGAGTGTTGCGGTACAGGAGAGATACATTAACGAGAGGTAAGGGAAAGCGCAGGATCTTGGTAGATACTACATTCCTCCTCCCAGCCTTAGGTATTGAAGTAGAGAAAGAAGCTATGGGCGTAATAAAGTACTTCCATGACTTAAACGTATATTACACGGAGTTCGGGCTGCTCGAAGCTATGTGGAAGGTAATTAAATTAATAAACCCGAAGGATATCGACGTCGTCAGGTTAGGGCTTAAGGCAATAGAAAACACCTACTCAGTGCTTGAGCCACCTTCGGAAGCGTACCTTAAGGCATGGGAGATATTCCTTAAGGGCCATAGAGATTTCATTGACGCCCTCTACTACTCAACAGCGGTTCTTACAAGAACGCCTCTCCTAACAATAGACGAGGAATTCATAAAGTTCCTTGCAGGTAAGGGGTACTTAATTAAGGGAGTCATCTATACACCCGCAAACATTAAGGAACTGCTTAATTGATCTCATAGATCATTAAGCAAGCCAACACGCTACTCCCGCACCCCTAGTCACTAAAACCGTGAATGCTACTAAAGGAGTGGTTTATTGAGGTCAATCCCTAAGTAGCTTAGATGAACTCATTTCCCAAGGGCTACGTGGGGAACCACTAGCAACCCATGCAGGAATTCCTGATAAGGTAGATGCGGAGAGCGCCTGAAAAAGACAGTATGTGAGTCATGATTGCTGCGGGAACCTAGGAGGGTGCAGTGCCCCTCATAAGGGCTCCCCAAAGTTTTGGCGGGTAAGGGATTTATTCTCTCCCCACGTGTCGTACTTGGTGGTTAAAACCATGCTCTACGTCGGCCACGTGAAGGGCGGTGTCGAGTTCGCGGCTAAGTTCCCGTACCCCGTAGGTATAGTGACGTTCATGGTGTTCCCCGAGTTCCTGAGGACTGATGAGGGGTTCGCGGACAAGGTTAAGGTACTGGTCGAGGACCCGTTCTTCGACCTCCTCGAGATAGGTCCCATAGGGGACCACGAGTGGAGCAAACTCACGAACGTCATTAAGGCCTCAGGCAGGGACGTTAGGGTTGCGGTCGGGCTCCAGCCCGAGGTCCTCGTAAGGAAGTTCAACCCCAATGCCCTTAATGAGGAGGAGAGGAAGAGGGCTGAGGAGGTGCTGGTTAAGGACACGGAGATTGCTGGTAAGCGCGGAGTTAAGGCCGTGGCGCTGTGCTCCGGCCCCAACGTGGAGGGTCCGGAGAGGGAGAAGGCTAAGGAGGCCTTCGTGAGGACTCTCTCCGCGATTGCTGCTAAGGCCGCCGAGTACGGGGCTAACGTGTACGTCGAGACCTTCGACTACTCCTGGGACAAGAAACGCCTCCTAGGCCCCATAGGCTTCTCAGCTAGGGTGATTGAGGAGGTGAGGGCGTTAGGGCATAAGAACGTGTGGCTCATGTGGGACCTCAGCCACGCCCCAATGCTCGGCGAGAAGCCGGAGGACCTGAAGCCCTACGCCGACCTCCTAGGCCACATACACGTTGGGTGCACGAAGAAGGTTGAGGACAAACTCCTCGACTGGCACCCAGGCTTCTACAGGCCTGGAGCAATAAACACTGAGAAGGAGCTGGCGGAGCTACTGAGGGTGCTACACGACATTAAGTACTCCGGCGCGGTGAGCTTCGAGGTCAAGCCGGAGGAAGGCCAGCTACCCATGGAGGTAGTCAACACCGCTAAAGCAGTCCTCATAAGGGCCTACCAGCTATTCCTAGACGGGATCTAAGCAACTCCCTTTTTGAGTAACCACAAAAGCAACCCTTAAACTCGGTTTTAACACACTGCAACCACACCTTCCTATGTGTCACCTTAGCCTATGCTCAAGAAAAATGCTTTTATATGGGTAAATTCAGATTTACCTGGGTAAGATCGTGATTGTCGAGTGGGTGATCGCTTCCGCCGCGAGCATCGCCTCCTCGATAGGGTCGGCATGCCTGGTCGGAACCCTACTGATTAAAAGGGGTTTCAGCAGGGCATCCGCTGAGATCATGGCATCGGGCGCCGCTCAGGCAGTGGCCGCATCAGTGATCCTGTACTTCATGACGAGAGTAGGGCTTACGAGCCTATTCACAGTGAATGTTAGTCCGCAATTACTGGTCACATGGCTAGCCGTCACCGCAGCAGCCCTCTTGATGGTGGTTGTCAGCGATGAGGTGGGTGACCCAATGAATGCCCCCGTAGTTAAGGAGTTCCTAGCACTTTACAGGGTATGTAAGCCATGCTTCTTTATCCTGCCGTTGCTCGTCGCGCCAGTGTGTGAGGAGATACTGTTTAGGGGTGCGACGCAGGCATGGCTAGCAACCATTATTGGGGTGTGGCCCGCCCTACTGGTTGCTGTGGCTACGTTCACACTGGCCCACGTGAGGGCGTTAGGCTTCAGCAAGGCATTAATTCCCGTAGCGGCTTTGGCGACGCTCCTTGGCTTGCCTGTGGCGCTTTACGGAACCCTAATACCGTCGATGATCACTCACGCACTCTGCAATCTCGTGGGTATGCGTAACATGTTAATTCCCTCAAGGACTAACCAATTAGCTGGGTTAGCGGGTGAGTTAAGATGATCCCGGAGGACGTCCTCTCCGCAGTCATACTGCTTGCCGCCTCAACCGTAGCGGTGGCTGTGTTCATACTTCTAGACAGTAGGGTTAGGGAGAAGGAGATTAAGGGTGACGTTGATGCCCTCAGGAACGAGATTAAGGAGTTAATGAGTGAAGTCAGGGAGCTTAGGAAGGAGATAGCTGAGTTAAGGAAGGAGCTGACGGAGGAGCCGTGAGGTTGAGCGGTAGTGACGAGTTCAGGGAGGACGCTGTTGCTAGGCTCTCTAAGCTACTCTCGATTCTCGCACACCCAACGAGGATTAAGATCCTCGCCCTCTGCGCCGTGAGGGAGAGGAGCACGACAGAGCTCAGGGAGGCCCTAGGTATTTCGAAGCCCTTACTCATAGCACACCTAAGGCAGTTAGTGAATGCCGGCCTACTCGAGTCGAGGGCCGAGCTCGACACCGAGAGCTACGTTGTAAGGAAATACTACAGGACGAGGAAGTTCTCGGTAGTCATTAGTGATGAGGTGCTGGCTAAGCTAGTCGCTAAGCAGGATTAATGAGCGTTACCTTCCTCATACAATGTTTTTATCCTTCATGGAGATTTGATTAGTAGTGCATTAACTGGGTTTAGGTGGGAGTCATGCCTAGGAGGTACTTAGGTGCGGTGCCTCATCTGGCCGTCGGGATCAGGCTACCCGACATCGTGGCGCCGCCCGTGATCAAGGCCTTCAAGCTCGGGGACATGGTTGGGACGCTCATGCTCTCCTACCATAGGGAGACCGCGCCCACCGACGTCATTAGGTCCGGTGAGCACATACTGCTCGGGCACACAGGGACCTCAATAAGCGAGTACATCGGTAAGGCCTCTAGGTACGCTGACGAGTTAAACGCCCTCATCCAGGTGGAGGCTGACCACGTCTCCCTAATGTCGAGCCCGGAGCGCGCGATAAAGAGGATAACTGGTGGGGGCTTCGAGTACGGGTTAAGTGAGGATGAGATTAGGAAGTCCCTTGAGTACATTGAGAGGGAGTTCAAGGAGGTTAAGGATTCTGGGGGAGTGGACTTCGTCACCATAGACACGTGTGAGCTCATAGACCTGAGCGTGGACGCGAAGAGTAAGGAGGACTTAATGGCTATGTACGAGGAGAGGGTTGAGGAGGGCGACAGGAGGGCGCTGAAGCGCGAGTACGTGGGCAGGACATTCAGGTTCTTCCTGAGTAGCGGGAGGGCCATCGAGGTCAGGTACAGGGAGGAGGACGTGGTTAGGTTAGCACTGAAGTTCCTGCGCAGCGTGAAGTACGTTAAGGTGGTTAGGGACATCGCGGCCAAGTACTTGGAGGACAGGCCCTTCGGAGTCGAGATAGCCCTTGACGAGATCCCGCAACCAACGAGGCCGGAGGAACTCCTCTTCTACCTGAGGGAGTTAAAGAGGGTCGGTGTGGACGTAGACTTCATAGCGCCTAACATCGGGTTCAAGAAGCGTGAGGACTTCGACGGCAACCTAGCGGAGCTCGCCGCTAGGGTAGAGGTTCTTGACACGGTGGCTAGGGCGAACGGCGCCCTCCTCTCCTTCCACTCCGGAAGCGGGGCGCACCCCTACAGCGATAAGGGGCTAGGGACTTGGGGCGTGATAAGGGAGGTTACGGGCGGCTTACTGAAGTATAAGGTGTCCGGCGTCTTCATTCAGCTACTGCTGGAGGTCATGGCGTCATTCCCACCAAGCAGTAAGCCAAGGCAGCTCTACGAGGAGATCTACGATAAGGTCATAGAGGTGGTTAAACAGCACGTCGAGTCCAAGACAGGCCTCTACTCACCCCACCTAGAGAGGATGCTTAGGGACTACGAGGCAGCAACCATGAAGGACCCGAGCAAGAAGTATGACCCTAGGGCCGACGTCTTCAGGCACTACTTCTTCGTCTTCCAGGCAGTGATGGATAGTAAAGGAAGGAGGTACTTGAGGGAGGAGCTACTGAACCTGTACGAGAGCGACGACGAGTTCAGGAGGAAGTATGAGAAGGAAGCCACGGCGCTAGCCTTAAGGATAGCCTGGAGGCTCGGGCTAACGGGTAACTACCTGAAGTACGTGGCTTAAGGCGTAACGCAACACACACTCAAGATTTTCTTCCAAGGTTAAGTTCACACACCACTAATCGCTCCTCACGAACTCAGCCACGAAGCCTTCCTCAAAACCTCCTCTCTCCGCCTTCTTGGCTTCCTTGATCCTGAGCACTTCCCCCCACTCCACCCCCAAACACTTACTCGCTATTGCCTCAAGCACCTCCAGCACGTCAGCCACTTCCTCAACGCTGGGCGACTCACTCAATTCCTCAACCTCCTCCCTAAGCTTCGCGATGAGGAGGCCGCAGAGCTCCCTACCTGAAACCTTAACTACCTTAATCAGGCGCCCATCCCTAGCTATCAGCTCGGGTATCTTATCCCTCACAAGCTTGCGTTCAGTACCCAAGCTTAGCACCTAATGACTTGCTTCTCAGCCTCATTACATATAAGGGGTGAGTTAACAGGGCGCTCAAAGCCCTACGGCTCCCCTAAGCCTTAGACACTGCCTTAGCTAGGGCATCGCCCCACTCAGCGCACTCCCTAAGCACGTTCAGGTCGGGACCCCGCATCCATCCCTTGAAAGCCTTGGACGCCACCACCTCCCCTTTCACATGTTTTAGGACGGAGTTCAGGTACCTCCTGACGACGGCGTTCCTTATGAGTGAGGGTATCTTCTTGCTGGTGGCGAAGCACGTTATGAAGACCGCTACCTTAAGACCTCTTAGCCCGTCGTTCCTGTCTATGAATTCAAGCACGGACCTCATGGGGCGTTCGTAGTATATGGGTGTCCCAACAACGATTAAATCGAAGTTTCTTGGGTTCGGGCACGGATCCCTAGCCCTACATAACGTGGCTTCGATACCGCCTTCCCTTAAGGTATTGGCTACGCACTCAGCCACCGTGCGGGTTGCGCCGGTCTCGTGCCTTGAGTCGTAGATAATGAGGGCGCGCAAGTGACTGAACCCGTTAGTAGGTTCCTCAGGGGGCTTAAGGTGATTTTGCGTGCGGGGAAAACACCGTGGTGTGGGTTTTACCGGTTTAACTCGGTGCTTCAATCCATCTTTATGGTTATTTTGCCGTCGATGCGCTTGTGCCCTCTCTCGAATGCCTTGAGGGCGTCCTCGAGCTTGAAGCGCGAGGTTATTATCTTCGCCATGTCGAGTCTGCCCGTAGCCATTAACCTGATGACGTTCCTGAAGGTTCCCCAGCCTGAGTGACCCTGGGAGCCGAAGATCTGCCCTCTCCTCACCTGG
The DNA here is from genome assembly GCA_027002995.1 of Desulfurococcales archaeon. Classification (GTDB taxonomy): domain Archaea; phylum Thermoproteota; class Thermoprotei_A; order Sulfolobales; family NBVN01; genus WAOL01. The sequence goes on along the minus strand of JALWZB010000074.1, from coordinate 11,581 downwards.
AAGACCTCCAAGTATATAGGCACTTCCTTCGGCGCCCTACCGATCCACGCTATCTTACCGCCTATGGCTAGGCTGCGCTGCATCTGAGGTAGCGTGTGCTGCGGCGCTCCCGCAGCCTCGACCTGCAGGTCAGCGCCGTCACCTCCCGTCACGTCAAGTATCTTCTCCCAAGGCTCCTTACCCTGCTTGCTTAGCTCGACCGGGTTGAAGACGTAGTCAGCGCCAACCTTCTTGGCTAACTCGATCCTGACGGGGCTTACCTCAAAGGCTATTACCTTGCCGGCCCCGGCGGCCTTAGCAAGGGATATGGCTGCGAGGCCTATTGGGCCGGCACCCCACACCACGACGTAAGCGCCAGGCTTGAAGCCTCCAGCACGGTTGAACATGGCGTGGTAGGCGACGGAGGTAGGCTCCACGAGGCTCCCGGCCTCGAAGGCCTTCTCCTCACTCCCGTAGGTCTCGACGAGGGAGTCGATCTTCCAGAGGTACTTGTCGTAGGGTATGAGGACGTACTCAGCCATCGCGCCGTCGTGCGTGAACCCTAACTCACCGAACTCAAGGTCGGCCGGGTCGTTCAGCCTGGTGCAGTGGTTCACGTAGGCGAGCCTGCACGCGGTGCACTCACCGCACCAGAACATCTCCTCCGACGTGACGAGGTCTCCGGGCTTGACGAGCTTTACCTCAGGACCCACCTCCTCAACCACGCCGCTGAACTCGTGACCGATGACGACGGGGAGACGCGTGAGTCCCGGGTAGATCATGTAGCCATCCTCATCGGTCTCAACGAAGTGGAGGTCGCTGCCACAGATGCCACACGCCTTGACGCGAATGAGGACCTGCTTCCCCTTAGGCTTAGGCACTTCCTTCTCAACTAGCCTTATGGAGGGGTTCTTCCAGACCTTATTCCCTTCACGTACCTTGCGTGTCCTCTTCTCCGCCTCAGTTAATTCGTAGCCTGGTCTTGGCGAGAACTCCGCGTCTAGGAGTAGGGCCAACATTTTCTCGGGCATGGTAAAGGCACCTCAGCATTACTCCCTAGAGTAGTGTGTATTTATCCTTTACTGCACCGTTTCATGATAATGACTAACACTAACGAATTAACTCTAGTGAGAAGGAACACATCGAGTAATACCCGACTAAAAGGTTTGATTCGATTTTGTTTTAAGGGTGCCTCATGCCAGCGCCTCAGCCTTCCTAGAGATCTCCTCCGGCGCCTTCCTATGGGCTATGACGTCAATTATCTCCTCCGGTGTGGCGGCGTCTCTGGGTATGTCGAGCACCTTATGCCCCCTGTCCAACACGACTATCCTGTCCGAGACTGCGTAGACGTGGTATATGTTGTGGGATATTATTATAGAGCTAACTCCCCTTTTCTTAAGTTCAAGCACATACTCTAGGACGCGCTCGCTTTCCTTAATGGAGAGGGCTGAAGTCGGCTCATCCAGTATCACTAGTTTAGCGCCGAAGTGCACTGCCCTAGCTATGGCTACTGACTGCCTCTCACCTCCTGATAACTTACTTATGCTTATGTCCGGATCGTGTTCCTTTATCCCAATGTCGCGTAGGAGCTTCAACGTCAATTCCTTCATCTTCCTCTTGTCGAGCACCTTGAAGGGACCGATCCTCTTAACCACCTCGCGGTTTAGGAATAAGTTCCTATATATGCTCATGTACGGCACTAACGCCATGTCCTGGTAAACTATCTCTATGCCAGCCCGCCTGGCGTCGGCGGGCGACTTGAACCTGACTTCCCTACCCTCGAAGAATATTCTCCCCCTATCGGGGCGGTGGTAACCGACTATGATTTTCGCCAGCGTTGACTTCCCAGCCCCATTATCACCCACTAAGCCCACGACCTCACCGTAATTCACGTGGAAGTTAACGTTATTCAGTGCAACTATGGGGCCGAATCTCTTGACAATTCCTTCGAGCTTTAATAGGGGGCCACCCGAGCCGAACACTGCTTACTCCCTCCTAACGAGACGTAAGTTAATCACGCCTGCCACCATGAGTAATATCCCTATGAAGCCAATATACCAATATGCCGGCGCGCCAGCAAGTATCAGGCCAACCCTTATCTCACCCACAAGAAACGCGCCGAGAGCAGCCCCAACTATAGTGCCTACACCGCCGGTCAAGGCGCACCCACCTATCACGGCGGAAGCTATGGCCTCCAGCTCCAATCCCTGCCCAGCCACGGGCTCAACAATGTTGAACCTCGCCAGCGCTATTAGGCCCGATAGCGCCGCCATGATTGAGCTTAGGATGAAGTTCACGGTCTTAACCTTCGACACGCTAATACCCAACGCCCTGGCAGTGCCTGGTGCCCCGCCAACGGCCTGAACCCAGTTACCATATGCGGTCCACATAAGCATGTACTGAAACACGGCCGCTAAGACAACAAACCATAAACCAGAAACCCTAAACTCACCGTATATGGGGGCGGCAAGCAGGTTGAGGCCGAAGGGGTAGTGCGAGAGAGCGACCGGGAACCCGCCCGTCACGGCCAGTATGACTCCACGTATGAACCACATCATGCCGAGCGTCGTTATGAATGAGGGTATTCTCCCCTTAATAGTTATTAAGGCGTTAGCTAACCCCACGCACGCCGCTAGGCCTAAAGCGGCTAGGAAGGCTAATGGGAATGGAAACCCATCGTTTATGAGCCACGCGGCAAGCATTGAGGAGGCAGCGTAAACTGACCCAACGGACAGGTCGAACTCCCCAGAAATCATGAGAAACGCAACACCTATCGCGACGATGCCTAACTCGGCAGCCATAGACACCATGCTCGCTAAGGAGGCTAGTGAAAAGAACTTACTGTTGAGGACACCGAAAACTATGCCCATAACAACCACAGAGATTACTACGCCTAACTCTCTCTGCTTCAGCAAGTATTTACCCACACCCACTTCTCATCACCCACCGGCTGAGAACCTGGGTCGCTACATCGCGTAATGCATTACGTGATTAGGTAAGTGCTGACTGTGTAGAGAAAAAACACCCTCCCTTTAATCCCGAGCCCTTCGTGCGTATCTAAGTACTTCAGGCCCCGCCTGTCTCCTTGATCTGCTTCTGCACAAGGTTAAGCATGCTCTTATCAATGATGGTTGGGCCAGTAGGTATGTGATCCGGCGGTTTTATGCCGTACTTAACGTACAGATACATGAACACTACTGGGAGGAAGCCCTGCGCAAACGGCTGTTGGCTCACTCCGCAGATCACTATGCCGTCCTGAATACCCTTCAATATTTGGTCGTCTAGGTCTATGGTTGCTACGTAAACCTTACCCTTAAGGCCTTGATCCTTGATTAACTTCATTGCGGGGTGAGCGCCTAGAGGCCCTAGCGTGAATATTACCTCAACGTTGGGATGTGCCTGCAGGTAGGACTTCAGAATGTTGTATGCCTTAGTAACGTCGGTGGTAGTGGATAGCTTGGGAGGCGGTGTCAGGCCAGCCTTCTTGAAGGCATCCTGAATACCCTTAGCTCTGAGCTCAAGCCCTATGTGACCAACTTCGTGAATAGCTATCACTGCTGCCTTCGGTGGATGCCCTAGGTTCTTCTCAAACCACTTAATAGTGAACTCAGCCAGCTTGTAGCCAGCCTGGTACTCATCCTGCCCGACGTACGCCATGTAGGGTATGCGCTGGTCAGGGGGCCTAGGGTCATAAACGTTCACAGCTATCACAGGTATTCCGGAGGCTATGACCTTCCTTAACGGCTGGTCAAGGGCCTGATAATTAGTGATCGTTATGATTATCCCGTCCGGGTGGCGGGCCGCAGCTGCCTCCAACGTATCAACTAACCACTTAACAGAGTACTTCTCGGGGCCTTCGTAAATCACCTTGACACCTAGGAGCTTGCCAGCCAGCTCAGCACCTTTAATTACTGGGGCCCACCACGGATCCCCGGGCCCACCATGCGATATGTAGTAGAATGTGTACTCAGCCTTAGTCGGCGCTCCGGAGACTGTGGTAGTAACTGTCTTGGTTACGGTGGTGACTCCCGGCTTGGCCGTGCTTGAACCCGCGAAGTACCCGGCCACTATACCTATTATTAGTAATACTATAGCTATCCCAGCCCAGGCAGTACTTGAAATACCTAGGGTACGTTTCGCGTGCATAATAACTTACCCTACAAATATTTTTTACTGGTTTAGGCTTAAAAATTTCACGTTAAGAAGTAAGTGGGTGCAGAGCTCCTTGAAAAAATAATGATGTTTTAGCGTGGATATATGGAGAAAAGTTATTAAGTACTATTTAATTGTGTATAAACATTTAATACTGACTTCAGATGCTCACTCCTACTGGCCTTCCCTCCTTAACGGATCTCCAGCAGGCTTCAGCTATCTGGACTGCCCTTAGTCCGTCGATTACGGTGCATTCGGGCTCCTTATCCTCTAGCACTGCCTTGGTGAAGGATGTTAGTTCGTTGACGTAGGCGTCGTAGAAGCGCTTGACGAACCATGGGGCGCCGAAGTATGTTAGCCCGTCCTTCGTCCCCCTAGCGTATAGTTCGTCCCTGTTGGTGCCGACGTAAATCACTCCCTTGTCGCCGAAGACCTCCGTCCTTAATTCGTAGCCGTACGGGAACTTCCTGGTCCCATGTATGAATCCTTGAGCCCCGTTAGCGAACTTAAAGACTATGCTGACGACGTCTAGGTCGCCCTTCTCCTTGACGGACTCGTGGATGTAGGCGCCGCCAACCACGTGAACCTCGATAATCTCGTCACGCATTAACCACCTAGCCATGTCGAAGTCGTGGCTGAGCTGGTCGAGGAATATGCCGCCGCTGAGCTTGGGGTCAGCGACCCACCCGGGCGGGGCGTCCGGGTCCCTGGCAACGGCTAGGTAAGCTAGTGGCTTACCGATCACTCCCTCCTCGATGTCCTTCTTCGCCTTACTGTAGGCGTAGTCGAAGCGCCTGTTATAACCGACTTGGAGCTTAACGCGGTGCTTCTCAATAGCCTGCTTAACCTCCATCGCCTCCTCGGAGGTAACGGTTAAGGGCTTCTCAACGAACACGTGCTTCCCGGCCTCAGCCGCCTTAATGATCATGTCCTTATGCAGGAAGGTTGGCGCGGCTATGACGACCGCGTCGACACGCGGGTCCTGAAGGGCTTTATCGTAGTCCGTGTACCACTTAACGTTGAGGGACTCACCCACTGACCTGGCTAAGGACTCAATCACGTCCACCACGGCGACGAGCTCGGCGTCCTTAACCCAAACCTTAACTATTTCCGCGTGGAGCCTCCCGATCCTGCCGAGGCCCGCCACAGCGACGCCTAAGCGGGACATCTTGTTAAGCACCTCAATCAAAGGTGTTCATGAAGAGCAAATAAAGGTAAGTCCGCCACAATTATTACTTCGTCACGTAGTATCGGCGGGTAACTGATTTTAAGCCCTGCTCAAGTTAGGACATGTGGTGTTAAAGCCTTGAAGCCAAAGCTCTTCATAACCAGGGAGCTATTCCCGGAC
>JALWZB010000074.1:0-6092 GCA_027002995.1 Desulfurococcales archaeon | reverse complement strand
GACGTCATCGACAAACTCAGCCAGTACTACGATGTTGAGGTTTGGGACAGGTACCAACCACCTCCCTACGAGGTGCTCCTCAAGAAGGCTAAGGAGGTCAACGCGCTGGGCACGCTCCTCACCGACAAGATCGACTGCAACCTCCTAAGCCAGGCTAAGAACCTACGCATAGTCGCCCAGTACGCCGTGGGGTACGACAACATCGACGTGGAGTGCGCCACCAAGCTAGGGATCTACGTCACGAACACCCCCGGCGTACTGACCGAGGCCACAGCGGAGCTCACGTGGGCCCTCCTCATGGCGGCCGCGAGGAGGATAGTTGAGGCGGACCACTTCGTGCGTTGGGGTGAGTGGCACCGCCTCAAGACAGGGTGGCACCCGCACATGATGTTAGGTGTGGAGCTTAAGGGTAAGACCCTGGGCATCATAGGCTTAGGGAGGATAGGCTCGAGGGTAGCTGAGTTCGGTAAGGCCTTCGGCATGAGGGTAATCTACTATGACGCCATAAGGAAGGAGGAGCTTGAGAAGAAGCTCGGCGTCGAGTATAAGGATCTGGACACGCTCCTCCAGGAGTCGGACTTCATATCCATACACACGCCGCTAACCAAGGAAACCTACCACCTAATCAACGAGGAGCGCCTCAAGAAGGTTAAGCCAGGAGTAATAATCGTGAACACGTCCAGAGGCAAGGTAATCGACACTGAAGCCCTAGTCAAGGCCCTCAGGGAGGGCAGGGTTAAGGCCGCCGCCCTAGACGTGCACGAGCAGGAGCCCCTAGACCCGAACCACCCGATAACCGCGTTCATAAACGTCACGCTAGCCCCACACATAGGTAGCGCGACCTACGAGACAAGGCACAAGATGGCTGAGCTGGTGGCGGAGAACCTAATAGCGTTCTACGAGGGCAGGGAACCACCCACCCTAGTCAATAAGGAGGTACTGAAGGTAAGGCCCCCAGGATTCAAATAAGTTAAGCCCAACAGTTTTTCCCCTCCACACCACAGCATACCGCCCCGACACAGGGTAACCTTACGTGGGCTTAAGTCATCACACCTGCATTCTTAATTAAGGTGAGTCAAAAACACATGTTTGGAGAAGCGCCGTGGGTAGGGAGTTAAGCTGGGACGACCTCCGCAGGTTCTGGAGGCTACGCAGGGACTTACTCAAGGCCTCACTAACCATGAGGGGAAGGCACAGGAAAACCTCAAGACGGGTTGAGGACTCGCTACGCCTAGCGGCCCTAGCTAGGGACGGGTTCAACACCTACCTAGAGGTGGTTAAGGCTTGCGGGACGGAGAGGGTGTTAAGGCTGAGGAAGCGGTGATTAAGTCCCTGGCTGAGGGCTTCCCGAGCATCCTTAAGGAGCTGGAGGGGATCAGCGATGATACCGAGCGCTACGCACTCTTCACCGCGTGGCTGAACAACGTTATTGAGGGCAACGGCCTAGGCTACGTCGTCGTTACGGGAGGGTTCGCGGTGGAGGTGTATACCGGGAGGGTCTACAGAACCATGGATGTTGACTTAATATGCAGTAACTACCGCGTCTCCCAAGCCCTCGAGAAGTTCCTAGTCAGTGTGGGGGAGGTCATAGGGCGGGGGTACCTGCTGGAGGACCCCCTATCCATTAAGTCCATCGACATCGTCGCGAACCACTACGACAGGGAGGTCCCCCCAGTTAAGGTGTTGGTCAGGGGGAGGACCCTGTACCTTGACCCCCCGGAGTACTTGGTCGTCGCTTACCTGGCTGAGTGGAAGTACTGGGAGTCGAGTGAGGGCAGGGATAAGGCACTATGGCTCCTCGTAGCGACAAGGGACGTGATTGACGAGGAACTCCTCACACACCTAGCTAGGAGGGAGGGGGTCGATGAGTCATTAAGGGAGATGCTTAAGTTGGTGGAGAAGGTGCTGAGGGAATCCGCACGGGAGGAGGGAGGCGGTGCCTGACTACGAGTAACTTACCGTTCCCTGCCTACCGATTTCTCTAGATTTCCCGTAGGTCGGTTCATCTCGTTTCCCCAGCCTTTCCCGCCCGATCGAGGACGGGTCTCGGAAACCAGGGGGCCATCAACAAGCATATATAAACACCACTGGAGTAGATATAAATGTAGTTGAGGGCTAGGAGAAGATTAGGGAACCTAACAAAGACCCTAAAATCCATACTCAAGAAACTTTTCAAAACCTAGCTTCCTAGAGTTCCGCTCGAGCTCATTTAAGCACGTGCTGGGGGCAGCCATTAATGCGGGTGGGTCACCCGTAACTAATACTCACGCGGATCGGCTACCGTTAAAGACCTCAACGTTTTTAACCTCATTTCTCGTCGGTTAGATGACGGTAAATTAAGGGTCGTGCTAGGTGATGAGCCGTGTCCTCCAAGACCGTAACGCCGGATTACGTTAAGGAGATCATTAAGGTAGCTAGGCCGGAGAAGCTCACGCTCCCTGTCCCGCCACGCGTTGACCATGCTGACCACGTAGTTAAGACGGCGCTGGCGGGCCATACGAAGCTCGCGGCCGACCACCTCCTTCATCGTGAGATGTGCGGGTGCCTCATGGAGGTAGTGGGGTCGGTCATCAGGAGGGTTAACGCGGTATTCGCTTCCCACAGGAAGCTCGTCGCTGAGGGAGGTGACGAAGCACTTAAGCGCGTGATTATTGAGAGGTTCAGGCTCTACGACGCGCTCCTCGAGCTTGTGTGGAACCTGGTTGGGATTGAGTCAGTTAGGATTGGGTTCGACCGGGTTGAGGTGGTTAACGCGATTGACTCCCTAGTTAACGCGCTTAAGGAGTGGGAAGCTCAGGAAAGGGCCCTCTTCGGTGGTGAGGCCCCCGTACTTAAGGTTGTGATTGACGAGCAGTTGAGGAGCATGAAGATCGTGAATAAGGGCAACAGCATGCTGGCGTGGATGGCTGAGGAGACCGAGAAGAAGCTTGACCCCAAGAACCTTGCGGAGTCCTACGTGAAGACATTGGGTGACTTAATAACGAATAACATCTACTACCGCGCGTCCCTTGAAGGGCTCTGCAAGTTCGGGAATGACTACGCCTTAGGGCTCAGGTGGTTGAGGCACTTAGGCTACGTGCAGGTATCAACTAACCCCGCCCTAGCGGCTAAGGCGTACGATGACGACCCCGAGCTGTGGGAGGCGTTCAAGGAGTACGCTAAGGAGGTCCTAATGAAGGAGCACCCGGAGTGGTTCGAGGACCCGGAGAAGTACCAGGACGAGATAGCTATGGAGGCCACGAGGTTCGGCCTAATGGATAACTTCCTAGTGTTTAGGCCGCCCTTCTTCTGGAGTGACTACCACGACGGTCTAGTGAGCTACCAGCTCAACCCGCTAATCGCCGATAAGGTTGAGGAGAGCGTTGAGGCGGCAAGGGAATTCGCTACGAGGCTTGAGGAGGATCTGAAGGTTTACGACGCGTGGCTCCTCTGGGGCTACTCACCAAGCATTGAGAGGGGCAGGCCCAACCTAGTCGTTAAGGTTGCGTGTGCTTACCCCGCAGCCCTAGAAATCGCTAGGAGGCTGAACGAGTTAGGGATAGGGCAGAACATCACCGTGAGCTACACGGTGTCGCAGGAAGTGCTCGCCGCCTACGCCGCAATGCGCGGCATGGCGAAGGCGGTTAAGATGGGCATCAAGCCGACGCAGACCTACGACACAAACATGGGTGGTAGGCTCGAGGACCACTTACGTGAGTCCCTCGTAGCTGACCTAATACTGAAGGGGCTTGAGGGCCTGGATGAGGCGAAGCGTGAGGAGATACTGGACAACCTCGCTAAGGGCTTCGGCCTAAGTGATGAGGAGGTTAAGGGCCTTAAAGAGAAGCCGCTGAAGGAGAGGGTCGAGTACTTAACGAGCAAGAAGGTCATGGGCAGGAACATCCTGAGGGACCCGCTAATAGACGCGTTAACCGCTACCGGCAAGTACGGTAGCAGGGACGAGGTCAAGAAGATGCTAGAGACCCTAGCCTCCGACCTAGCCCTCTCAGGCACGTACGTGGCACAGAGGGTATACGAGATACTGTTCTCACCGTGGAACAGGGTTAAGTGGGTCGACCACCTAGTTAAGGAGTTCGGAATAAGCGTTGAGGACGCTGAGATGATCCTTGACCGCATAGACTTACTGCCCGCATCGAAGCGTAAGCCGATAGACACGCTCTACACATTCGCATCAAGGAACATGACGAATACGGAGTTCCCGAACCACCAGCTCAACGTCCTTAAGGAGTCGATGAAGGAGGGCTTCAACCTAAGCGACTACGCCGAATCCATAATGCAGGAGCTACCTAAGGAGAACCTAGAGCGCCTAATGAAGTACGAGGACTTCGTTAAGGCGTTCGAGGCCTCACCCAAGCTAAACGAGCTACTGAGGAAGGTCGGGATAACGAGGAACTACGGCAACAGGGGCATAGACCCTGAGGAATGGCCCAACTACGGACCATGCGTCAAGACCATGAAGGGCTTCAAGGCCGCGTACATAGAGTTCAGGGAGAAGGTAATCAAGACCATCAAGGAGTTAGCTGGTAAGGCTTGAGAGGAACCGATTTTTCCCTCACTCCACACTACCGCAGAATTTATTCTTTACGGCATTGAGTCAGCGCGTTACCCCCAAGAAAGTTATTTTTCCTCACACCCACCTTACTAACGGGCTAAACTGTTGGGGCTACCACGTTCAGTCAGTGAGGGTCTGCTCAAGTACTTCGACATGATCGAGTCCATGGCTAAGTCCTTCAAGAGAGCGATAAATAGCTTAAACGATATGGACCTAAACAACGCGTATAGGCACCTGGACAAGTGCATTAAGCTGGACACGCAGGCAGACGCGTTCAGGAGGGAGTTAATGGCTAAGATAGCCGCCGAGATAAGGGATGACGACCTAAAGGAGGATCTCTCGAAGCTCCTCAGAATGCTTGATAGGATGTCGGAGTGGATTAAGGAGGCGTCACGCTACCTCGACATAATACCTTACCTCGAAGTGCCGATCGAGCTCAGGGAGAAGATCGAGAAGCTCAGCTACCTCGACAAGAGGGCGGCAGAGGAATTAAGTGAGGCCGCTAAGGCACTGCTTGAGGGGGATAAGAAGGAAATGAGTAGAAGAGTGGAGGAGGTCGAGAAGATAGAGGAGGAAGCAGATGAAATCAACCATATCGCTAAGAAAACACTTGTCTCGATAGGGTACACCATGACTAACCCAGCGTTAGTGGTCATGCTAAGGGACTTCATAGAGGCACTCGAAACAGCTACGGACTACGCCGAGGACGTTGCGGACATCATTAAGATCCTCTCACTAAGGAACATGAGTGCCGAACCGCTCTCCGACCATGAGGTCGGCGAGTAACTCGTTAAACTTAATCCTCAGCCCACGAAACACTAGGCATTAAGATTTGAGGCTGGGGAACCCCTTAAATCCCTTATCCGGTGCTGGCAGGTTGCGTGGCTGTGGCTACGTGTACTGACCTTGAGTAGTTTACGGAGAACCCCACCCTATCTGGGATGTTGATTAGCCCGAACCAACTAACTGGTAGTTCGTAGCTTGCCTTAACCCTTAACACCATGTAACCCTTGCTCGCTGCCCTAACTAGGGCGCTCACTACTACCTCGTCGTTAGTGATTACGGTCAGCGTGATTCGGTTGCGTGACGTGGGGTTCAACGTGGCTTCCCTTAGTATGCCATCACCGACGGGCACGTTATCTACGTAGATACTGTACTTGACACCGTCGAGCGTTACTCGAACGGGTAGGGGATTATCTAGAAGTAAGTCAGCGGTGAGTGAGGCGTTCCTTGCGCTCTGCCCTACGTTGATGGCGCGTAGCTCCACCCCCTTGACCCGCAGTGATTTGGCGGTGCTCGACGCTGTCTGGAAACCTAGGGCGAAGCCCGCCAGCACTATGATGAGTGTTGCGGTGATCGCAGCCATTATTGCTACGTGTTTCCTGTCCATTCCTGTTTACCTCATTTACTGTACAACTTCTAAACAAGTATTAAATTTGATCTACCTGAGATACAGTTGCGTGCGGGAAGCCCCTAGAGAAGCTTAAGGACTCATAAACCGGAATGCATTAGGGCGTAGGTTAGGGCGTACGTCAGGGAT
>JALWZB010000073.1 GCA_027002995.1 Desulfurococcales archaeon | reverse complement strand
GAGCTGAGCTAAGGTTCATCGTCAGGGTACGGAGCTGCTCTAAAGCGTCCCTAAGCATGAGTTTATAGTGTAGGTAACCACTCTCAAGCTTAAGTAGCCTGAACCTAATATCCCACAACTCACGGTCACTTAAGTCATCACCGTACTGCGACCTCATATTCCAGTACTTATACCCCATCTTAACTAGCCTAGTGACGGCTTCCGATGTTGAGGAAACGCCCTCGGACTCCATGAAGTACTCGAGGATTTTCCTTAACTCACTGTCCACACGCACCTCCACAGAACTCAGTGAAACATCCCTAGCCTTTCCTCTCCCACGTCTCCTACCGAAAAGCCCCATTAAAAACACCGTGAATTAGGGTGGCGCGACCTTAATACACATAACCCCCAGCACTGAGAACTGAAAACACTTCCATTCGTGGATGAGCTACTTGACACCTCTAGAGTTTGGAAGGGAAAAAGCATAACCCTGTTAGTAAGGTTCCACGCTTCAGGAACCGCTGTTATCCTTGATTCTCGACTCGGTTTAAGTAGGCAAGACATGGTTGCGGCAATATTATTCTCTCCGCCTTGATTACCTTGACATTAGATGGTAGGGGGAGTGGTTGACGTGTTTTTGTTACCGCTATCAGCCCATTAAAGCTTAGGGCGTAGAAGTATGCCTTCCTCTTATTTATTATGCCCTCGTCTCTCTCGGCCTCAACGACAATTACTGGCTTTCGTTCCACCTGATTCACGGCATTAATAAATTGCTGGGGAGTCATTACTAAGTATGCGTATATTAATGCCCTCGCTTGAGCTGAGTATGTTGCGGCGCCTGCCGCCACAACAGCTCCTGCACCAGCGCTCAGTATCCCACCCACTTCAAGTCTATATCGGTCGATATATTGATTTCCCTTACCTACGTCACCCAATTACCGCTAGCTCCTTTATGAGTGCGCCTCTCTCGAACCTATCTAGTGTTAGTCTTTCCGCCTCAGGTATGTGTGGTTTCCTGTTCAGTATCCACTCCGCAAGTAGCTCCCCAGTTATTGGGCCCATCATGTATCCGTGGCCACTGTACCCTGCCGCTATGTAGAGGCCCTCAACTTCCTTGACCGGGCCGTAAACGGGGTGATGATCGGGCGTTGTCACGTAGTACCCTACCCAGTACCTTAGGACCCTAATGTTCCTTAGCCATGGAAAGAACTTCGTCAGGGGCTTTACTGCTTTAGGCATGAAGTCTATGCGTTGTGACGTGAGCGGGAGTTCTGGTTTCTCCTCGACGTCACGCCCCATGAAGAATCCTCCCTCCTTCGACTGAACTATGTAGGGGACGCCGGGCGTGTCCCAGTCTATTACTAGGGGTTTGAACGCTTCCTTGTATGGCTCCGTGATGAGGGCGTGTCTAGGTATGTTCTCTATCGGTAGCTTCACCCCTACACTCCCTAGTAATTCCCGGCTTCCGGAGCCGGCTGCGACGACGACCGTGGAGGCTTTAATGATCTTGCCTCCCTCTACCTCTACCCCAGTAACCTTTCCTGAGGAGGTGAGTATCTTCGTTACCTTGACCCTCGTAACTACTTCGGCACCGCGTCCCTTCACTAGTTTTAGGAACGCGAAGATTGTGTCAAATGGGTAGGACTTGCCGGCTGTTGGGTCGAACATTGCTCCCGCAACGCCATCCACCTTCATGGGAGGTACTAGCTCCTTCAGTTCATCGATCCCTATGATCTTCGTGTTCACGCCTAGCGAGTTATGTAGCTTCGCAAGCTTCTCGAAGAACTCTGCGCTTTCGTCGCGTGTCGCTACCCATACGTAACCTGATTGGTCGTAATATAGTCCTGCCCGCCCTAACTCACCCGCGGCGTACTTCTTCCATAGATCGATGCTGTGTTTCATTAGGACGACGTGTTCCTTGGAAGTGAAGGAAGCCCTTATGCCGGTGGCGCACCTGCCGGTGGATCCCGCACCTATGTATGACTCGTCGAGAATCAGTATGTCCTTAACACCTCTCTTCTGAAGTGAGTACGCTATGGCTAGGCCGGATATTCCAGCCCCAATAATGAGTACCTCCACTTCCTCACGCATTCTCATCACCTCCTTCGCCCTCACCCTTAACGTCCACTGACTTGAGGAGGAGGGACACCGGTATCGGTGTTACGGGGGCTCTGGGCTTGGGTATGAGTAGTTCATCGGGCTTCTTACCTAGCCTCCTCGCCATAATCCCTATTACTAGGGGTATGCACGTCCTTCCCTGACAGGGCCCCATGCCGAGGCCTAAGCGCCTCTTAATGCATTCTAAATCCTCGCAACCCTCATCGATTGCCTTCAGCACGTCGTCTAGTGTGACGTCTCTGCACCTGCATATTATTATGGGGTGTTTCCTCACTTCCTCACCCATATCCCCCTCACCTCCATCGCGAGTTCCTTTGGGACACGTACCGTGACTACCCAGGTTTTGTTTGTCTCCCACGCCTTGACTACCTCACCCTTACCAACAACCTTACCTTCCCTGCTGAGCAGGTCGACGACGTCACCAACCTTAGGTGCTGGGAGGAACTCGTGGGGAACCGTTACGTACGCGTACTCACCCGGTTTGGACAAGTCGACCACGAATATCGCTAGCCCCGGGCACTTAGCCACGCATACTCCGCAACCGACGCACTTGTCCCAATCTATCCTTGGTAAGCCCTTAATGCCCTCGATGCTTATTGCGTGTTGCGGGCATGAGACTACGCAGATATTGCACGGTATTTCCTCAGGGCACTCAGGTATCGCGACAGGGCCCCGAGCCAGGCGCTCCTCAGGGGGCATAAGGCCTAAGCGCTTAAGTTCCTCCACAGTAATTATGCCTGTTTCCTTATAGGGGGGTACGCCTGAACCCACGATCATCACCTCACGAACCGAACCTTACGGGTGGCGGGTTACTTACCCTAATCCTCTCCATCTCGTCCTCACTCACAGTTACCTTGAGCTTACCTGCCTTAGCCCTAGCAACGACCGGTGACGCTCTATACTCGTCCCACAGGAACTTCAGCAGGGCTTCCCTACGCTCGGCGGCGTTGCCCGCATCGTCGGCGCCAGCCCTGACTACGGCGGAGAGCCCCGCTATCTCTCCCTCAATCATTGCTGTGGTTGCCTCCTCTATGCCGGAGGCGTCGCCAGCTATGAAGAGTCCGGGGACGGATGTCTCAAGGTACTTAGTCCTTATGGGGACTAAGCCCCCTAGCTCCGGCACCCATGTGACTACCGCGCCTGCCTGCGCCAGTAACCTTGTGTCGGGGGTGAGACCAACGGCTATTAGGACGAGGTCGCAAGGTATGTCAGTCTCGCTTCCCGGCACGGGCTTGAAGTGCTCATCGACTCTAACGATGGTTGCACCCTCGACCCTGTCCTTCCCCCAAACCTCCTTAATCGTGTGCCTCGTGTAGACCTTGACGCCGTATCTCCTGATCTTGGCGGCGTGCACGAACCACGCGCCAATGTATGGCAGTATCTCTACGATGCCCTTAACCTTCGCTCCCGCTTGGAGGAGTTGGTACGAGACTATCACGCCAACATTGCCTGACCCAACAACCAGCACCTCATCCCCGGGCAGTATGCCGTACTCGTTCATCAGGGTTTGCGCCCCGCCAGCACCCATCACGCCGGGTAAGTCGTTTCCAGGGAACGCCAGGTGTCTTTCCGCCGCTCCGGGAGCGGCTATGACGAAGCGTGGCTTGACCCTGTATAGCCTGTCCTTACCTGCCACCCCTACCCATCCATCTCTGAAGAACCCGTAGGCAGTGGCTTGGAGGAGTACCCTGACGTTACGCATTGACCTTACTTTATTCTCTAACTCCTCAGCCACCTGGAACCCTCTCAGCCCGCCGAATAGGTCCTTGGATCCGAAGAACTTGTGGGTCTGCTTGATTAGCTGCCCGCCTAGCTTGAAGTGCTCGTTAACTATCAGCACACTTAGGCCGTGCTTCGCCGCGGCTATGGCGGCCGCTAAGCCTGCTGGCCCGCCACCAATGACGAGAACGTCGACACCCTCAATAACCTCCTCATCCTTACCCTCAAGTCCTCCCGTAGCGGACGGTATTTCGGCGAGCCCCTCCTGAAACTCTACCTTAACACCCTCGCGGATAGGCTCAACACACGTCCTGGTGTTCGGCACGCCGTCCACGATAGCGAAGCATGAGCTGCACTTGCCTATCATGCAGAACGCGCCCCTAGCCCTTCCCTTGTATGGGGAGCGGCTGAAGACATCGTATCTGGCAGCGTAGAGTGCTGCGGCAATGCTTTCTCCTTCGTAACCTTCAACGATGTTACCGTTGAAGTAGAACTTAACGCGTCTCCCGCGCTTGAAGGTGAGTATTGGGTGCTCCCAGATGCGTCTGTCTTTTAAGGGAGGCGTACCTGGCAATAAGCGGTTCACCTAGTAGAATGTGCTGGCAACACAAAAAAATTACACTCTCTGTCGGGTGGTAAACGACTGATTTTAATGGTATGACCTAATGAATTATTGGTTCGAAGAATTGCAGGCTTCGACGGAGGAAAGCGTGCTTGCCGGTAAGTACGTTAAGGTGCAGATACTCTCAGTGCTTGATGTCTTAATGATCACTACGTACTGGCTGGTAGCTACCCTAACATTAGTTAACGCCGCCCCTGGATTCATTACCGCTGTGGTACTCAGTGTCTCGGTAGCGTCTCTGCTTAGACCTGCTGCTGAACCGCCAACGAACCACGGGATAAGGTTCCTCCTGAGGACGTACATGGGGCTAGGGAAGAAGGGTGCGATTAGGTTCGGTAAGCTCTATTGGTCTTCTGTAGCGTTGAATGCTTTGCTAGCTGGTATGGTAGGTGCTGCATTACTGGTCTCTTGGGTCGTGACCCGCGTTGATGTTTTCCTGTGGGCATCCATGCTTGCATTCTCCTCCGTCGCTTCCCTTCCAGCACAGCTACCAGCCCTACTTCTTGATGACGCCGCGTACTTCCGGGTGGTGCTCCTGAGCAACTTCGTTAGGTACGTATTGCTCTACATTATGTGGAGAGGTGCTGTAAGCCCGCAACCATGCTTTGAGTCGTTCCTGGCTGGCTCCCTTCTTACCCTCGCTGTGGGGGTCGGGTACGCTGCTTGGAAAGGTGTGGGACCTAGGGCATGGGACGCTGGCGAAATTAAGGACGCTGTGAGGGTGGGTATGCCAGCATGGCTTGAGGGTGCTGGCACGACCATCGCTAAGTGGGGGATTCTCACCGCCGTTGCCGGTACCGCGTATCTCGGGTCAGTGAGCCCTCTAGGTCCCTACTATGTTTTCATGGCGTTACTTACTGGGAACATCATTGCGGCATTGCTTGGTGGGTGGGTTAACATGGTTCTCCTAGTGAGTAGTAGGAGTCAACACTCATTGCCAGTTAAGGTGGCGGGGGTAGCGTCAGGGATGGCTTTCCCATTCGCGACGTACTTCACGTTAAGCGCTCTGCACTTGACGGTTAATGCTGGCGTAGCGTTACTTGCTGGCGCCCTGCTGGCATCAGTACCCATTGACTTGCTGTGCTCATTACTTAGTAGTAGGGCTTACGCGGTAATGGTTCCCGGAGGTATTAGGATTCTGCGGGTGTACGCGTTAGCTCAATTCCTAACCCCTACCATTACTTACGGCGTTTACCTAGGGCTAGTGATAGTGCTTGGCAAAGCCCTTACCGCAATAGCATTACCTTATCTAGCAATTCGTTTACTCTCACTAATGATCGCTAAGCTCATGTCGAGGGTTTTCCTTCGAACATCAATTATCGTTGCCGCGATAATTTTTCCTCTACTTATGTGTGTCGGTTTGACGCTTTCATTTCCAACGATATTTAGTAATGTGTTGTGGGTTACGGTTCTCTCCGCTACGCTTGCGTTACTAAGTAACGTATTGGCTAATATTTTCGGTGAATCACCCAAGGTGATCTAGCGTTTAGGCTATGGTGCATCCATTAGGTTGATATGTAAAGTAACTACTATGTTTTCTTTTAATCAGTACAAATTTTTTATACTAAACGAGCATATTTACAATCTGAGGTAACATCAATGATGCGTGAGTTGAAGGCA
>JALWZB010000072.1 GCA_027002995.1 Desulfurococcales archaeon | reverse complement strand
AACAGGCGCTTACTCTAGGGGCCTTGTCAGGGCCTACAGGGTGAGGGGTAAGAAGGACGTTAAGGTCGTTGCCTTCGCCGGCGATGGGTGCGCCGCGGACATAGGTCTGCAGTCCCTGTCCTCAGCCGCTGAGTGTGGTGAGCCGATACTGTGGGTAACGTACGATAATGAGGCATACATGAACACCGGTATACAGAGGAGTGGCACGACCCCAGCTAAGGCATGGACAACCACTACGCCCGTGGGTACGGTGTGGAGGGGTAAGCGGGAGTTCCCGAAGGACCTGATATCGATAATGATTGCACATAGGGTACCCTACATAGCCACCGCCTCACCAGCGTTCCTCAAGGACATGGAGGCCAAGTTAAGGAAGGCCATGGAGGTCGTTGAGAGAGGTGAGGGCCTAGCCTACGTCCACATACACTCACCCTGCCCGACAGGGTGGAGGTTCCCTGAAAGCAAGACCGTTGAGGTCGCGAGGAAGGCTGTGCTGACTGGTGCGTGGCCCCTGCTCGAGGTGGATCACGGCGTGTTCAGGCTCACCGTCAAGCCAAGCAAGCTACTACCGCTCAAGGAGTACGTGAGGCTGCAGGGCAGGTTCGCCCACCTGAGCGACAGAGACATTGAGGAGATACAGCAGGTCATCGAGGCTAACTGGCGCAGGCTACTTGAGCTACACGGTAAGAAACTCTTCTAACCGAAGCTTTTTCCATCAATAAGGTGCTAAGTGTTTACCCGAAAATCAGTTCCGTGAGTTCCTAAGGTCTTAAGCCGCGTTGAGTCTTATGGCCGCGTACTTAACTAGGGCTTCAGCGGCGGCCGCCGCGTCCTCAGGCCTCTCATACGTCGGGATCCCGTTCCCCTCCAGAACCTCCCTAGCCTTCTCCGAGACATGGCCAGCCATGAACATCGCTAGGACGGGTTTCTCGATGCCCTCACTCCTAACCTCCCTCAGCGCCTTTAACGCGCCTTCAGCGTGCTCCGTTGGCGTCATGCCAGCGAATGTCGGGACGACGCACGCCACTATCAGTAGGTCTACGCCCTCATCCCTCATTAACGCCTTAACGCACTCGTAGTAGTCCTCGCCCCTAGCACCGGCCGTCGTATCGACAGGGTTCCTCACGGAGGCTATTGGGGGTAGGAAGCTCCTTAAGTGTTCCCTCGTCCCCTCGCTTAGGTCAGCTAGCCTCAACCCCCTAGCCTCAAGCTGGTCTGTGAGTAGGACTCCAGCACCGCCAGCGTTAGTGAGTACCGCCACCCGCCTGCCCTTAGGTAGTGGTTGAGTGAATGCTCGCGCCATGCTTATCATCTCGTCGATCGTGTCAGCCACTAGAATACCTGCCTGCCTAAACGCTGCTTCGTAAACCCTGAAGTTACCTGCTAAGCTACCGGTGTGGGAGGCCACGGCCTTGGATCCGGCCTCACTCCTCCCTCCCTTGAGGGCGATCACTGGCTTGACCTTCGTTACTCTCCTAGCCACTTCCATGAATCGCTTCCCATTCTTTAGCCCTTCCACGTAGAGGGCTATGGCCGTGGTCTCAGGGTCGTTCGCTAAGTACTCCATTAAGTCCGTGAAGTCCACGTCCGCCATATTGCCGACGCTCACGAACTTGGAGAACCCTACCTTCTCCTTCACAGTCTTATATATTATGGCTCCACCCAGAGCCCCGCTCTGACTTATGAAGGCCACGCTACCCTTCTTAGCCAGCATTATGAAGGTGGCGTTTAGGTCGGCACGCGTGTTCATCACGCCGACGCAGTTGGGGCCTACGATCCTAATCCCGTACTTCCTAGCTATCTCCACTAACTCCTCCTCATCCCTAGCACCCTCGGGCCCGGTCTCGCTGAAGCCCGCGGTTATGATGACGACCGCCTTAACCCCCCTCTCACCGCACTCGATTAGTGTTTGCTTAACGAACTTCTTGGGAACGACTATGACCGCCATATCCACAGGGTCAGGGACCTCCAGCACGGACTTGAACGCTTTGACCCCCTGCACGTACTCCCTCCTAGGATTAACGGGGTAAACCCTACCGCCCCTATACTCCCTCAAATTCTTGAAGACCTCGTACCCCAACTTCTTAGGGTCATCAGACGCCCCAATAACGGCGACGCCTCTAGGGTTAAAGAACGCGTTCAATACTGACGAAGCGCCTGAAACCTCCTTCCCTCGGATCTTGGGCCTAGGCTCATGCCCACCCACGGCTCAACCCCCTAACTACCTAGTTATTTCCCATAGCGTTTCCCGCCCTTATGACTTTTAGTATTTTTGATGAGTTCTAATGATTATTGGTGCTTTTAGGGCGGGGTTGGTGCCTCGTCCCCCGGTCATTAGCGTCGCGGGGGCTTCATGGGCCCCGTTCGCGGGGAACGCCACGCCCCGCACATCTGGGTGGAAACTGTGGGCTCTCAGCCACTTGGTACCGATGTTTATGGCTCCGATGAAGTCCCTCTCAACCATGTAGCCGTCTACTAGGCCGAGCCTGAGGCGTAGCTTGCAAACCTTCACTTTTATGTGGCGGTGGCCCCCTCTCGCCGCAACGCGGGTCATTGAGGAGAGCCACCGCCGTACCCGCTTACCCGAGAACGGGTCTACAGATGATGTGCCCCACTCGTTCACGAGCTCCACGTATACGGGAGAGTCCTGGAGGAGCTTGACTAGCATAGAGGCACTCCATTGGTGTAAGCGGTGACGGAGCTTGCTCCACCTCTGGCGTTCGACCACCTCCCGCTTATGTCTAGCAACATCGCCGACGACCACTACCGCCTTATACTCGTGCGCCAGCTCAACTATCCTCCTAACCGTCTTCCGCAGAACGTCTAGCTTCCTGTTGCGCTCCCTCCTAGCTAGCCGCTTAAGTCTCTTCCTCACAATTCTATTGCTCCAATGACGGCCCTTCATTATCCTTCTGCGCTTCTCAGCGTAGACAATGACGATTCTGCCTAGGCCTGTTTCGATGCGCTCTAGGTAGGCCAGTTTTGCACTCTTATAGACGGCTACCGTGACATTGCTCTCGTTAACGTCCACAGCCACAACATGGACAGGCTCATGCTCCACCTCAAACTCCCTCTCGAATGTTAGGTAGAAGACCGGTTTGCGGCCAACAATCTTAAAGCGTAGCTCTCTTCCGAGTCGCCACCCGCCATAGCGGTACTTGATGAAGTACTTATGTATTCTGAGTGGCACCTCTAACCAACTGCGATGAGTTCTCAATAGAATCGTGTCACCTTGGAGTCTCCAGTCCTGGGTGTCTGGGTAGGTTATCGTCACCTTTCTAACCTCAGGCTTGTCTGTATACGCTTTACCCTGCTTCTTCATCTTTACAAAGCTCTTGGCTCGCCTAGCCGCATCCGCTATGGCGCCCTTAACGAGCCTCGTGGGCATTTCCGGGTACTTCTCGCGGAACCTCCTGTAGAGCGCCTTGTGAAGCTTTGCCAGGCTCTTAACATTGCTTCTAACAGCATAATTTACTGCCTCCCTGACCATCTCCCTATACGCCGCCTCCAGCTCTCTTAGTATGGCTAGCTTCGGTTTGCCGAGGTAGACGCTTTCAACTATTACTGTCCGCTTAAGGGTCTTTGACAGCGTCCTCAACGGCTTTCACCACCTTCTTGTACTTCTTACTCCTCCTGCCGTAGATTCGGGCCGCAAAGCTCGTTACTATCGCTACAAGGTCTTCCACTAGTTCCTGCATGTAATCCTTTGGCTCCTCTTGGAATGCTACAATAACTTTTACGTCATAGGCCTTAAAGAGCTCCTCAAGGTACTCGAAGCCGAAGCGTGTAAGCCTATCCTTGTACGCTATAACTACCGCATTCACTTGTCTCTTGCGAGCCATATCTATGAGCTTCCATAGACCTTCACGCTTAGTGTTTACACCGTTACCGATGTCTGTAACCTCTACAATCTTGACGCCCTCGTAGGTCTTCCTAACCCATTTTCTTAACGCGCATATCTGCCGCTCAAGGTCGTCTTTCTGCGTGGAGCTACTAACACGGGCGTATATCGCAACCACCCTCGGCCTTAATGTTTCACCACATAGGAGCCGCTCCACCTCGCTATACGGGATGCGCCACCGTCCATGAACCTCTCTGGCAACCTCACTAGGCGGTAGCAACCTCTCTGGAACCTCAGCCACAGAAACACCAAGTAATTAAAAGTCACTATCAGTTATCAAAGGTTCAAAGGTTACGCAAGCTTGAAAAATTTGTATTTGTATTGATAAGCCAATTAGTTTCCCTACAGAAGTCTTAGGGTGGGTCCGCCATACGATATTGGGTACAGGGGAAGGCTGGGACCCCGCCTCGTTAAATATTGTGGTAGGTTCTGCCCCCTTATTATGGTGTGATTGACCGTCTCCGTATTCTTGTGTCGGTCACTACTGTTATGTAGCCGTATAGTCGTTCCCCGAGCTGTAATGCTCTTAGAATAGCCTTGATCCTATTGGGCAGAAACATTAGATTATAGCTTTCTGTATCGAATTGTGACTTTTTATGCCTCTGAGGGCTATTAGGTATGCTGAGGCTGTGTGGATGTCTAGTCCTCTCGCTAATGCTATGCCGATAGCATCAACCGACGTATATGCCGGATTAACTTTGACAAGCGCACCATTAACTTTCCTAACCAGTATCTCCATTTGAAGCAAATACTCCCTAATAGCCCACTTTCTAATCTTACCTCTAATCCTCTCTGGCTTATTCAAGTCTTCAACTACAAAGTATTTGACACCATGTGAGACTGCGTAAGTGACTAGCTTGGATAAAGCCTCTTGCCTGATAGCTCTACTCTTGTTTCTATCATAATTAATAACTTCTGGAAAGTGTATATTCTTAACGTCTCTCATCCTCCCATATTGGTCTACGATTACCATATTGATTCTATTAACGTTGAAGTCAAAGCCGGCGAAAAGTTTGCTACCAGGGTGTACCCTGACTTTCTTTGTAAAGTACTTTACGTATAACTCAACTGGTATGTTTAGATATAGATAAATTCTTTTCCTGAATACTCTTTTCCAATCTTCATTCCTGCTTCTAAGCTTTATTGTGATACCCGCACCATAACTATAGTTTCCATTAATCAGTTCTTGAAGTAATGGAAGGTACTTCTTTCCAAATTTTACGTTTCCTCTAATCCATTCATGTTTACCGTCTGCATGCGGTATTTTAATAAGTACTTCACTAGTTGATGCTAATCTGATGTTACGATTACCTTTCTCATACTTAGCACCAACTGAGTAAAGAAGCGGTTTTCTAAACTTTATCCTAGGTCGCTCTTTGTATAGTTTAGCGACCTTAATCGCTGATGAAGCATACCAAGCATTTGATAATATTCCTGTTAGCCTACGCTTAACTTCAGTCTCACTAAGTTCTTCCCTGAATAATAATGTGTGAGCTAACTCAATACAATCTCTAAACTTCCTCATGGTTAGTAGTAGCTTTGCTAACGATACTTCATCTAGAACTAGCTTCCCAATTATTGTTGCTCTTGCTTCTTTTGTTCTCTTAGCCATAGTTCAATCGCCTCCCTAATAGCCTTCTTAATAGCGCCATAATGACCAAACCTCTTAACAGCATAAACTTCAAACTCTCTCCAAAGCTCATCAGGTACTTCAATAGTCTTTCTAGCCATCTCATACACCTATGATAAGTATGAGAAGTAAGACTTATTAAGGTTTCCCTACATTCATCATCATTGGGTTTGAAGCCGATGAATAGTGAGGCTGATGAACTCCTTGATGTGCCCCGATTACCCGAGGGGAGCACAGCTCCCGCGGGGTGGTCGGGGCGAAAAAAGCCGTAATGAACCCAACCGTGCCTGACATACTTTGACACAGTTTGATACATGAAGGCACGGTGCAGGTGAACGGTATTCTTGGATCCCTTAGCCTTAGAATAACTATTCCGGGTGGTCTGTACGCTTGGGCGAGATACCCAAAATAAAATCTTTGTCCATGGTTATTATTACCTTACCTCGACTAATGGCTGTTTTGATAACTTCCTCGTCAGAAGCACCTCTATGCTCTGTGATCACTGACTGCATGTGGTAGCCCTGACTCTGAAGCTTGCGATACACCTTTAGCC
>JALWZB010000071.1 GCA_027002995.1 Desulfurococcales archaeon | reverse complement strand
TGACCCTAAGCGCGTGGGGGAGTACTGCGGAGGAGCTTAAGGGCGCGGTAAAGCCTGTGGTTACGGTAGCGGCCTTCTCAGCCTTCGTCTCAACACCCCTCCTCCTCAGCAGGGACTTCAGTGATGCAGCCTTCTTCATAGCGAGGGTGATTGCATCGTCAATCACGTTCATAATGTTGGTCAGGGCTGCAGGGTGGTCCCGAGTGCTCAGGGGCTTAAAGTACTTAATACTACCTGAGACCATAGTCCTAATGATCGAGGAGACCGTCAGGTTCATCCCGTCCTTCCTTGGGGACGCCTTAACCTTGACGAGCGCTAGGGAAGCCAGGACGTTGAGTGATTCAGGAACGCTAAGCACGTGGAGATCCTTAAGCACGGTCGCGTCAGAACTGATTTTAAGGGCTAACGCTAGGGCGCAGAAAGTGTTCATGGCGATCGAGTCAAGGACCCTCGCAGGCAGCGGCAACATAACCCTACGCAACGCGGGGCATCACAGCAACGTGAGTTACTTGGACGTACTGCTCTACTTACTGACGGTGCTGGTAGTGTTGATGGAGGTGATCGTCATTGCGCTATAAAGTGACTGTAGAGGACGTGTGGTTCTCCTATGTGCGTGGCAACCCTGTGCTTAAGGGGGTGACGCTAAGCGCCTCCCCCGGCGAGGTAGTGGCGATCTTAGGTCCTACCGGGTGTGGCAAGTCAACCCTCCTAACTATAATGGCTGGGCTCATGCAGCCTGATGAGGGCCACGTACTCGTTAATGGGGAGGACCTCTTCAGAAACATTAAGGCGTTAAGGCGGCACATAGGCCTCCTCTTCCAAGACCCTGAACACCAGCTATTCAACGCCACGGTTTACGACGAGGTCGCGTACGCCTTAAGAACCACGGGTATGCCTGAGGATGAGGTGAGGCGCCGGGTACTCGAGGTGGCGGAGGAACTCGGGATCAAGGAGTTGCTTGATCGGAGGCCGTTTAAGTTGAGTGTGGGTGAGAAGAAGAAGGTGGCGTTAGCCAGCATACTCTCCTACGACCCAGAAATACTCTTGCTCGATGAACCAACCGCTAACCTATGCGCGCGGGATGAGGCCCTAATAATATCTACGCTCACGAAGGCTCGACAGGCAGGGAAAACCGTGGTGATGGCGTCCCACGACCTAGAATTCGTCTTCAGGGTAGCCGACAAAGCATACATCATGGGTAACGGGACAATCAAGGCCGTTGTTAAGGGTGAGGACGTAATCAAGCCCGAAATACTTGAGGCGGCAGGCCTAACCCCACCACTAATAACCATGGTTGCGGAGCACTTCAGAATAAGCTACGAGGAAATAGCTTCCCTCACCAGAGTAACCGGTGAACGTAAGCATCAGGGACAGTCCCTTAGGTTAAGGACTAAAGTACCAGTGCCGAGTTCTGACACTGTAGCATGTAATCATAGCGATAAGGGTAGCGGTTAAGGTCATTCCACGGTGAGAATGTTAACTAACCCCACCTACCCTAGCGCTAATTTCCTTAACTAGCCTCTCAACCTGCTTTAACGCGGTACGCACACTTCTTTCGGTACACCAACCCTCGTAGAAGCATGCGTGCATGCCGCCCGCCTCGTTCCATACGTGATTAACCCAATCCCCTACCTCGTCAGCCATCATATCTTTGTATTCCCACAGCTCTCGATGACTGGCAAGCCTTCTCCCATCCCTCCACCATGCGTAAGCCTTGATAGCTAGTGCCGCCGCACCCCACACTTTCTCAGCAGCCTGCCTTACGTCACCCTTCTTAAGCTCATCCCCCGCTCTCTCCACGAGCTCTTCGGCCGCCTCAACATACTTTACGGCCCTGTCTTTAGGGTCAAGCCCTTGAGTAATGAGTTCGAGGACGTACTCCTCAACACTAACACCCAACTTGCGGGCCTCCTCCCGGACGCGTTGGGCGGTCTTACTGGGGATGCTGATAGTGTCCATTATGGCGGACCCAAGGTAAGTATGGTTATAGAGAATAAGTGATTTCCTTGAAGCCTACTGGAGGAGCCATACGTTCCCGACGTACACGTGCTTCAGCCCGGCGTTCCGGGCCTCCCTAACGCATTCCTCCGCCTGCCTGCGTGGCGTGGTTCCGACGTCATTCATCAGGTGGTCTGGGTGGAAAGCTAGGAGCACTAGGGGGACGTCGGTGTCAAGGGACGCCAGGTACTCGGAGATCCTCCTAACCTCCTCCGCGTCAACGTACTCAGGCACTAGGAGCACACTCACGGTCAGTAACGGGATCTCAGGACGTTCCCTCCCCATCCTAGCCACTAGGGCGGTGTTGACCATTAACCGCTTAACAGCCTTCTCACCGTTAACGCCCGTCAATGCCTCATACACGGACGGTGTCCAAGCCTTCCAGTCCACCTTAACTATCCCACCACTAATTAAGGAGAGCCTAGCCATAGCCCTCATCAACCCAGGGTGCTCAACGCCATTAGTCTCCCAACACACCCTCTTGACGAGGCCTCCCTCGCGAGCCCTACGCACAACCTCGTTGGAAGCCCTCAACGCGAAAGGCGCGTGAGGTCCTGGGTCACCACCGAAGTAGCAGATACACGTCACGCGAGGATCCATCGCAGCCTCAACTAACTCACTCCAGTCCCTAACCCACGGCACCCTACCCCCTCTCCTCACCGCCTCACCAGCCATCACCTTATGCTGCCAGTTCTGGCAGAACACGCAGTCCAGCCCGCAACCAGCGAAGAAAACAGCTAGGTTCACGTACCCCTCCTCAAGCCCCGGCCTAACAGCGAATTCAGGGAACCCGGCCCCCGTAACCGCGGGACAGAAGTGTGCGGCCACACAATTAGTTGGGTGAGGGTCGAAATACCACTCAACAACCGCCCTACCGTAACCAGAGACAGGGACTAACCCTCCACCCCTGAACACCCAAGCACCGCAAAACCCACTAGCACCCTCCTCACGCGGCACTAAACACTCATTAACGCATAGCCCGCACCTGAACCCACCCTCAGACCTAGGGACGTTAGCGGGTAAGCCAACATCAACCCTAAACCCCTCCCTAACGCCGAGGGACTTAACCACCCTAAGCGACTCCGAGGGCCGGCACCTCAAACACTCGGCACACACCCCAACAACCCTACTAACATGAGGCGAGGACTTACCGCAAACCCCGCACCTCACCAAAAAGCACGGCACCCCAAGAAACGATTCTTTCCCCAATGCTTAAAGCTAAACACAGCACAATACAACATCTACATCATAACGTTAAGTGTTGAGATGATATTAATTTCAAGAAAAAAGAAAGAAATTAATTACAAAGCTTTAAATTATAATAACTGTAGTAAACCTCACATGTATCTAAACTCAAAGATTAATTCTAATTTGTAAGAAAGGATTACATATAATGAGAGAAATATTATGTATTGGTGACTCTCTATTGAGAGTTGCTATATCCAGGGCCGCTACGTTTAGGTTGACACTAGTTATTATTTCAGTGCTGCTGGTAGGTCTGGGAACCCTAACTAATGCATACATGAGACACTATTCAACGGGTTACGGTCAGACTCAGGTAATAACTAATGCCTGCGACACTTTGTCAGCATACGTGGTGCCTGACGTTAAGGTATCGCAGGTGCTAAGGTATGAAATAGTACCTTACAGGTTAAGTGGTGCGGGTCTGGCAGGAGGTCTCAAGCCCGACGACATGATGCCTGTAAGGGTTCTTGAACAGGACTGGAAGGAACTATTCGGTAGCACAGGCCCCAGCTTATTCTTTGGTTTCTATGAAGGATATAAGTACGTGCTAGTAGTGGCTGGAGGTGCAGAGCTCGTTATCAAAAGCTTAGGTAGTTCCGAGTACACCATCAATTTAGTGTTGAAGAAGGTGGCGCTCACGTACGTTAAGGTCGGGAGGAATGACGCCTCAGTTATCATGAGGAAGTTTAGGGCAGGCAAGCTACTAGGGGTTAGGGAGGCACCTATCGAGTCGTTCAGTAAGGTCATGCTCTATGACACCCTCGTACTCACCTCTAAAGTCAGCGTTGATGATAAAGGATACACGTACTATAATGGAGTCTTCGCGGGTACATGGCCTTTCAAAATGCCGGCTAATGGACTTATACTTCATGTGATACCTAAGTCATATTTTGCTGGAAGTAGCGTGATGGAGAGCGTACTTAGGGAGGCTAGGGCCTCCGGCGTCATGACGGTTTACGCTATTGAGGGATTCGTGGCAAGACCTGCCTCATCAAGGATTGCTGGGGCTAAGGCTACGTCAGTAATGCTTCCATCGGGTAGGGAGCTCGGTGTCACAACACTTGACATCGGCGGCACTAGGTATATTGTCATGGATCCCAAACCCTTCTTCACGTCATACGTGATGCGTTATGACCCCAAGACAGGGCTCCTTAGGAGTATCAGCATAAGCAGTAAGGCGCTAGAAGCCATGGGTAGTGATATCCCGCTATGGTACTATTCACTAATGTTACCAACACCGATATTCAACGCAATAGGTTCTAATGCACAGATACTGCTAGCCCCGTTAGGAGGTAACAACGCTGTTGAAATAACCCTTAACGAATCATGATAAAAATAATTGCTTTTTAACCATAAACTAAACCCCCACCAGAGGCCAATTACTTCCGCAACAACCTGCTTGCCTCATTAACGAGGCTCCCCAGAGCAGGGTGCTTGGGACGATATGCGATTAGATATCTCACTAGATAGTAGTTGAACTCGATAATGATTAACGAATTATAATGATTTTTAGGATTAGGAAGGAACTCTGCTCGAGCCCATCTCTTCCTTTACGTCTCCTCGTATTCTTATTGCTGTCCGAAGGCGTGATGCGTGCGTGCTGGGTGTTGATAACTTAGGCAGTTCATTTGGAGAGTATTGTAGTTCTCTTATATTTGTAAACAAATTTATTTTTGACTCCCTAGCACTTTAAGTTGGTGGTAATTGAATGCGAATACGGAGCTACTATGCCCTTGCCTTACTGGCTACTCTAGTTGTAGCGTTAGGTGTGCTAAGTAACGCCACTTACTATGTAGGTGCGGCTCAGCAAGCAGGGAGCGTTAACGAGTACGGTAAGGTGCCTTACTGCGTGGGGATAGTTAAGTACCCTAACTGGGGCTTGCCGGACGTTGCCTATCCAGGGAGTAGTATGGATATTCACTTATGGAGTAATGTGGGGGTGAAGGACGCTGTCCTCGAGAACAGCTCATTCAAGGTTAAGCTGAAGCTCATCAGGAGTAGTGAAGGTATCGTCAAGGCTGAGTTACCTAAGAGTGTGGGGCCCGGAATTTATGACTTAGTGCTGAGCACTAATGAGGGTACGTGCGGTATCCATAATGCCGTCTGGGTGCCTGCTGAAAGATTTAACTCGCTGGGTAGCGCATTAGTGCTAATGCATGTAACCGATAATCACTTCAACGTCATGAATCCTGAGGGGAGGCCTGCGGCCGATTACGTTCTGTCCTCCGTGCTCCTAGCGTTGAGTATGCCGAACATCACGGCGATAGTGAATACTGGTGACCTAGCGAACACGGGTAGTGCTAGCCAGTACGTTAAGGCGATCGAGGTGTTCAGCCTCCTTAACAAGCCTGTCTTCTCGATTCCAGGTAACCATGACCACGTGGTCGGGATCAAGAACTACGAGCTGTACGTGGGTCCAACGAACTGGAGCCTGAGGCTAGGGAGGTTCCTCCTCGTAGGCATGGACACGGGGTACGACGGGTACCCGACGACGGCGGAGGCTGAGTGGGCGTATAAGGTCCTAACGGGGAGTAACGCCACCGCCGAGATATTGATGTTCCACCACCCCCTCTTTGCCTACGTGTACGGCAGCACGCCGCATAACTTCAACGTGAGTAGCTGGCAGGATCTGGAGAAGGTGTTGCTCTCTAAGAAGCCCGGAAGCAAGTACCCCTACCTATTCACCAGCTGGCTTCAGAACAAGAAAGCCTTCGAAACTATACTCAAGGCGATATACGGGTCGCACACCGTTTTAGTGCTTGCGGGACACATCCACCTAGACAGCTACGCATTAATAGAGAGACCGAATCACGTCAAAACATGGTTCATAGTGACGACTGCGTTAGGGGGGCCCGTTAGGAGTAAGGACTACCATGGCTTCCGAATAATTAAGG
>JALWZB010000070.1 GCA_027002995.1 Desulfurococcales archaeon | reverse complement strand
ACTAGGAGGGCGAAGGGTATGTTGACGGGGCACACGTCCTCGCAGGACCCGCACTCAATGCACTTGTCGTACATGTACGTGACCGCGCTTATCTGCCATATAACCGGTGAGGTCTCCTCCCTCCAGACAAGGACCTCCTTCTCACTCCTTATCGGGCAGGCGTGCCAGCACTCCAGACACATGATGCACCTGGAGAGTATCTCCTCAATGTTGGACTTATCGAGCTCCTCGAACTGCGCCTCACGCGAGATCTCAGCCACGAAGTTAATGAAGGACACGACCTCCCTCCTTAACGCCCTACCCTCCTGCGGGACCTCCACCGCCTCCAGCAGGCCCTCATCAATCATCTTGCTCAGCACTTCAGCGCCCCAAGCGGTCAGCGGTATCGTGTAGGTGTAGCCTTCGTAGCCGGGTAGGAGGCCCCAGTAACCGCACGCCACATCAGAGTACGTGGGGACGTGGTTCAAGCACCTTAAGCATGCTGGCCTGTACCCCTTGCTGACAGCGTCCTTCATGTACCTGACCTTAATGATTGAGCCGTCCTTAAGCACGACCTCAAGGTGGTCCTTCTCGAACTTAATGTCCTTCACCTCGCCGACGTTAACCTCCCTCTTCCTGAGGGCCTCGGTGAGGAGGAACGGGTTGAATAGCCCGCCGCAGTTAAGCCCTATCAGAAACACGTTCTCCCTCCTCAGCTTCCCTGTGTCCACGAGGTACTTCACCGCCCTCTCCTCGCATGGCTTCACGGTTACCGCAACCTTCTCGCCGGGCCTCACGTAATCCCTGAGTAGCTTAGCTAGGTTTATGGGGGCGTAGCTGACGGAACCGACTACCTCGTCAACCTCCTCGGGCTTAGTTATGAATACTGGTTTCCCGCCTAGGGGCGTGGGGCCTGACTTAACAGTGATTACCGCGTCAACAATGCCTTTAGCGAGTAAGTACTTCATTAGTTCCGGGACAACACCTCCTAGCGTCGCCTTCTTCACGAGTTCCTCGCTCGTGGACCTGACGTAGTAGTGCCCGCCCACCGCGGTCTTCCTAACTTTCAAAACACCTTCCCCGAGATTTATATCGCATCTTACCGTTAAATATGTAGTACTTGTCCTCGAGAAGTTCTTTAAACTGAGTATAAGTAGTTCCCCAGTAATACCTTGTCCTACACAATAGAAGCTTGTTTCGATTTAAAACAACACGTAAGGATGGAGGCAATCTTTATAAGGGTTGATAGTTCCATGCTGTGAGACGAGTATGCACGGAGAGTACAGTGATGCTAGGGATGGGGGTGAAGTGGTATGTGGTCTCTGCCAAAGATGCTGCCGAGGGTCGGAATCGCGAGGAGGGTTGCCGTTAGGAGGAAGCCTGCCGACCTAGCCTTCACGTTGCTTGCGCTGGAGGGGTTCTTCGGCGGGTTCTACGTGGCGGTGTCGAGGGGCGTTACCCCGGTCTTCCTGGTGTACATGGGTTACGACTTAAGGAACCTGCTCCTACTGAACGCCTTCGCTGGAACCTTAGGGTTAGTTGCCGCTGTCGCGCTCTACAGGCACGTGGGTAGGAGGGGTGCGGCGCTTAAGGGCAGGATGCTTGCCGCCATGGCTGTGGAGAGGGCTCTGTGGTTCTCCATCCCGTGGGTAGCTGGCCCCGCGGTACCTACCGCCTTAGTGTATGGGTTGGCGTTCGCCTCCACAATACCCACAGGGATCTACATGTCGGCAGCGTTCCTCAAGGGCTTCGAGGAACGCAGGTACAGGAGGTTAATGGCTTACAGGGTCATGCTGTCAAGCGCGGCCGCCGTGCTTGGTCAGGGCTTAACCGTGACCGTGCTGGCGTTCGGGGAGGGTGTGTGGAAGTACGTGACCCTATACATCGCGGCCTTCGCCGTTAGCTTGGTGTCACTGCTCCTCGTGGGCGCGGCCCCGATCAGGAGCATCGTTGTGAGGGCTGAGGAAGCCGTCGTGAGGGGTGAGGAGGAAGTTGAGGCTGAGGCCAGCAACACGTACATACTCTTCGTGATGGTGCTCTCATCAACCAGCTTACTCAGCATTGCGTGGGTACCGCACGTCATGAGGGACCTCGGCGCCCCCGACTACCTCGCAGCCATGATCGGGTTCACGCAGACCCTAGCTAACATATTCGCCAGCTGGTTCTGGGCTGAGAGGAGCTTCAGGACCTACAGGTACGCCTTCCTACTGCTGGCGTCGGTCCCGATACTCGTTTACCTAACTCCCTCCTCGTTAGCGCAGGTAGGTATCGCAGTGCTCTACGGGTTCTCCCTAGTGGGCGCTAACCTCTTCACAAGCTTCGCGTACTCGAGAGTCGTTAAGCACCTCGGCGTGATTAGGGCGGCGACGCTCCTAACCAGCGCTTACGCCCTCTCACTCACGGTGGCTAGCTTAGCTGGGTACGCCCTAGTATTCAATGCGGCGTTAGTGTTCGCCACAGCCGCCGCTTTCTCCGTGGGCGCGTTAGTCGTGGGGCTAACGACGCTTAAGGAGTTAGCCGTCATACCTCCCTCACACGTCCGCCTATACGCTAGGATTCTCTACCACTCTAGCGTCGTTAGCTACAACTACGTTATGATGGCGGCTGAGAACAGTGTTAAGGCAGCGCTGAAGACCGCAGCACTAGTTGCGGTGTTAGCGATCCTCTTCATAATTTACAAGACGCTCTACTACCTAGTTATCTTAACGAGGTAAGCGCGCTACCTTATTACTTCGCCTCCAGCGCTTCGGGACACGTGCGTACTTGTGTTTAACTAACAGATATTACCCAGTAATCAATATTTACAGGGTTTTACATTTGAAAACGGACGTACTCGTGATTGGGGGAGGCCCCTCCGGGATAGTAACTGCCTTAACAGCTAAGCAGAGGTACCCGGGTAAGGAGGTAACGATCGTCAGGAGGGAGGGGTACGTCGTCGTCCCCTGCGGGATACCCTACATCTTCGGGACCTTAAAGAGCGTTGAGAAAGACAGGATAAGCGATGAGGGCCTCAAGAAGAAAGGCGTTAACATCGTGGTTGATGAGGTAATTGACCTGAACCTGAAGTCCAAGAAGGCGAGACTACGTGGCGGTGAGGAGATACTCTTCGATAAGTTAGTCCTGGCCACGGGCTCGAAACCCTCCATACCGCCTATCAAGGGTGTTGAGTTAAGGAACGTGTTCCCCGTCCGTAAGGATCCGGAGCACCTTAAGGCAATGCTTGAGGCGATCCAGGGGAGTGAGCGGGTAACGATCATAGGAGGCGGGTTCATAGGTGTTGAGTTCGCCGACGACCTGGCGAGCGCTGGCTACAAGGTAACGTTAATTGAGCTACTGCCCCACATACTGGCACTGTCCTTTGACGACGAGTTCTGCGAACTCGCGGAGGCTAAGTTGAGGGAGTTAGGCGTTGAGCTAAGAACCGGGACTAAGGTCGTGAGGATCGAGGGTAAGGAAGAGGTGGAGGCCGTCGTGCTCGAGAACGGTGAGAGGATTAAGAGCGATGTAGTCATACTCGCCACCGGCGCTAAGCCCAACACCGAGTTAGCTGAGAAGGCCGGCCTTAGGGTGAGTAGGTACGGCGTTGAGGTGGACGAGTACCTCAGGACCTCACACCCAGACGTCTTCGCTGTCGGTGACTGCGCTGAGAAGAGGGACTTCTTCACGAGGAAGCCTAAGTCAGTCATGCTTGCCTCAGTAGCTACTGCCGAGGCGAGGATAGCTGGGGCGAACCTATACAAGATAACGTCGTTTAGGCAGATGCGTGGCACCGTAGGCATATTCGCCACGAAGGTGGGTGACTTAGCCCTAGGCGCGGCCGGCTTAATAGAGAGGGTGGCTAAGCGGGAGGGCTTCGACTACGTCGTGGGTACTAGTAAGGTGCTGGACAAGCACCCCGGGGCCCTACCAGGCGCCCATGAGGTCCGGGCTAAGCTCATATTCACTAGGCACGGAGGGTTCTTCCTAGGCGGGCAGTTAGCGGGTGGCTTCACCATCGGCGAGATGATTAACCTCATAGGCTTCGCCATTGAAGCAGGCTTCACTGCCGCCCAGTACATGAACCTGCAGATAGGGACGCACCCGTTCCTAACCCCACCACCCACCGCGCCAGCGACGCTAAAGGCTACTGAGGACGCGTTAAGGAAGATATACCCCGACTAAAAAATCAACCCTCAATAAGTTTTTCCCTCGAGTAACTCACTCCCTCAGGACCCGCCTCCATAAACACTAACTCACCGTTACTTAATTCCCGCGCCTTAATCCCGACACTCTCCTTAAAGAATGAGGCGGTCGTTGAGGAAGCCGTAGCGACGAAGTACTTCCCTCCCTCAAGCAAGCGCATAGCGTAGTACTTCCTCCTAGCCTCATCCCTCACCTTAGGGGACACGTAGTTCAGTGAAGCCACCCTAACAGCGCCGCCGAGCCCCGCGATCAGTATGCCTAGGCTTAACGCGCTCTCAACGCAGCCAGACCCTACCACCTTCCTCAACCCCTCAGTGAGTGGTGGGTTCCTAGCCAAGTAAAGCGCTAACGAAACCGTGTCCGACCTCCTCAACGGTCCTCCCAAACCCTCCTTATTGACCCTACCGTTATGCGCGACGTAGATCTCCGTGCCGTCACGAACTATGGCGTGATGCGGGTGCACATCAACCCAAGTCACCGCCTCACCCTTCGACGCTCTCCTCGCATGAATAACGCCTAAAAACACCTCACCCTCAGAATCAGACAGTATCCTCATTAACCCACGCAAACCCTCAGAATCCCTGAAGATAGGGTTCCCGAACTTCATGAAGTGAAAACGCCACGCACCACCCTTAAGCACAGCCACTGCAAACCCCCAACCATCACCATGACTCGGCTGCCTAACACCCAACGCCTCAAGCAGGGGGTCGCGAGCAGCAGACCGCGCCAACGCCTTAACTAGGGCCGCTAGCTCAGGCAAGCCGTCGGCCGTAGTAGCAAATGAAATCAACCTACACAACCCACGCACACCCCGCCAAAAAGTAACAGTAATCAACTATGAACATTTCTCTTCAGACACCACGCGGGCTCCTGAGGGTAAGGTAGTGTAAGGTAGTGTAAGGTTCTACAGTAATGAGGTAGTACATTTATGTGGTAGTACCAAAGTATTCTTATGGTAGTGAGTCAATGAGCGTAGTGAAGGTCACGAGGAAAAGGCAGATAACTCTGCCTAAGGAGGTCTGTGAAAGACTAGGCATTTCCCCCGGAGATTTCGTTAAGGTTTACATTGATGAAGGCGGGAGAGTAATTGTTGAGAAGTTTTTGAGCATCGATGAATTAGCGGGTTCGCTCAACCCTGGCCAAACGTTGAGGGGG
This sequence comes from Desulfurococcales archaeon, assembly GCA_027002995.1. Classification (GTDB taxonomy): domain Archaea; phylum Thermoproteota; class Thermoprotei_A; order Sulfolobales; family NBVN01; genus WAOL01. The sequence goes on along the minus strand of JALWZB010000070.1, from coordinate 928 downwards.
TTAGCTGAGGAGCTTGACGAAGAGAGGAGAGCTGGTAGTAGATGAATGACGTTCTACGATTCAAATATTTTGACAGCGTACCTGTTTGACGAGGAAGGCAGATCTGATGCTGCGAGGCACGTGCTTAAGAAACATTCGTTAAAGGCGATATCAATGCATGAGATTCACATGTATAGCATAAGGTTTGGTGTAGAGGAGAGATTCATTGGTAGTTAATCTATGATTCCCGGGTAAAGCTTGGCGTCTTCGATAATGTTCCTACCCTACTCTCTCCTTTGTAGGTAGTCGTGGAAGAAGTACCAGGCGGCGAATACCCCTATGGATAGGCCTATGCCGACGCTTACGCCCCATGCTAAGGCTGTTTTGACTTGGTCGGATATGCTTGTTATGTCGAGTATTAGGACTATGGTTATGAAGAAGGAGAGGAGGAATATGAAGCCCCTTAGTTTGGCTTCCATCCTTATCCTAAGTATTATGGCGTTGAATGCTAGGAATACGAAGACTATGAGGAACACTACGCTGACCACTCTTGCCGTGTAGTTGAGGACCGTGTTGAGCGTGTGTACTTGGCCGGGGAAGAGCGTGAGGACTATTGAGTATAGGGCGAGTAGGGCTATGCCTACGTTGATTAGCGCTATTATGAGGTTTGTTAAGCTGAAGTATGCTTCCTTGAATAGGGGTTTAAGTAGATCGTCTACCTTCAGCGCAGTAAGTAATTTCCTTACGAGCTTTGTGAGTACTACGGCTATGCCTACGTAGATCGCGATTATGGCTAGGGCTATGAATATGTAGGGCATCATCGAAACGAAATCCGCTATTGCCCTCCTGAAGGCTTGCTCCATAATGGTCGCGTTCACCGCCTTACCTACCGCTGGCGTGGTCGTTACTGACGCGTTATAGGTTGCTACGCCCTGCAACACCTTCGTCG
>JALWZB010000069.1 GCA_027002995.1 Desulfurococcales archaeon | reverse complement strand
CACCCGTAGCAGCAATCTTCTCAACCATCTCCTTGAGTAGGTTCTCCTTCTGCTCAATGAATTTCCTCATCATTTCGGGATCGCTGATCCTAATCTCGGCGTCAATCTCGGTCTTCTCTATTTCTAGTGGTGCGTCGATTAGCGCTATTTTCGCGTTCTCAACCCTCCTAGGCATACCCGGATGCACAACCTCCTTATCCAACACAATACCATAAATCAACTTAGTATCGGCTAAGGATCCGCCATGCTTCTTTATTATCTGGATATTGTCTAAGTCCACGTAAATTCTACCCTTCCTCTCCTCAGCAACCTGCTTTACGGCCTTAACTGCGATCTCAGCAAACCTCTCCCTAACACCATGTACTGCCTTGCTTGTTAGGGCGGTTGAGGCAATCTTCTTTAGGATTTCCTTGTCATCTAGGCTAACGGATTTGGCAATCTTCTCCGCATACTTTATTGCTTCGTCTAACGCCTTCTTAAATCCATTTATTATGATGGTCGGGTGCACGTCCTTAGCTAGGAGGTCCTCAGCAGCCTTAAGTAGTTCACCAGCAAATATCACGGAGGTTTTGGTGCCATCACCAACCTCCTCATCCTGGCCTTTAGCTATTTGTACGAGCATCTTCGCTGCTGGGTGCTGTACATCCATCTTGTCGAGTATAGTGGCACCATCATTAGTTATGGTGATGTCGCCTAAGGTGTCCACTAACATCTTATCCATACCGCGTGGTCCGTAGGTTGTGCGTAGCATCTCAGCAACAGTTATTGCTGCCATCATGTTTGATCTTAGGGCTTCAGCACCTGAGGTGCGCTGGGTCCCTTCCTTAAGTATCAGGACAGGTAGCCCTGCCGTCGGAACTATCCCTTTAGCCGACATAGTTAACCCCTTGATTCACTCTTGATCCACTTCTATATAAACTTTAAAGACGGAAAACAGGCAAATAGCTTAAAAACAGGGGTACCTTACTTATCTAGGTCTTAGCGATGGGGAAGGTCAGGACGTCGCTGGTGAAGAGGACTGCTCGCCGCCTACTAGAATTATACCCAGATGAGGTCAGCACGAATTTTGAAGAGAACAAGGAATTAGTAAAAAAGTACGTGTACCTAAAATCTAAGAAGCTAAGGAATCAAATCGCAGGATACTTAACACACTTAGCTAAGCTTAGGGCTAGGGAGGAATCCCAGGTACAGCAGTAAAAGAACGAGACTACAGGACTACACACTCATGCAACTTGGGATCTCTACCTACAAGGGGTAAAGTTCCTTCTCACTTAGGAGAAAGCAAGGAAACGTGGGAGGAATGACGTCTTCCTGCAGTAAACATGGAGAAGAGAACACTGGGAAGTGCGAACTCACTGTCAAGTTAATAGGTAGCTTAAGGGCGGCTACAGACAAGGACATAATTAAGGTAAGCATACCTAAGTCCCCAATAACTGTGGCAGAATTCTTAAGGCTACTAGTAAGGGAATACGACGGCCTAACAACGATATTGGATGAAAGGGGGAGACTTAAGCCCTCATTCCTGTTATTCATAAACAATGTAGATCACGCACTACTAGGGGGTGGAGACGCGGTATTAAAATGCGGGGATATAATAGCGATAGTTCCTGTTGTTCACGGAGGTTGAGAATCCTGAGTAGGGTACTAGAACTCAACGATGTGGCGGAATTGGAAGGGAATATCTCGGGAATTTCAATATCGTTCTGCGTCATAAGGGCACCATACACTGGTGTGGCAAAGAAGGTTATCCGTGATCTACGGAGCACCCCCAAGGACTTCATAGTCTTATTACCTAAAGCCCTAATTCCCGACGAGAAGGTCATGAAGCTCGCCGCCTTCCTAACATATAAGTCCTTCGAAAACGGAACAAACATCAGCAAGCACGTCCCAATTCAATTCCTACTTAATCTTTTCGCAACCCGCCAAATAAGGGATGTCATGAAGCTTATCGACAAGTACTGGAAGGATGAGGTTGTTGCTATTGAGATAAGATTGCCGGGCTTGGGTGAGGAAGCCTCATCTTTAATTAGAGACTTGCGTCAAAAAGGCGTGATATGTGACGAAGTAAAAGGTATTGAAGGTGATCTTAGTGTGCTTGCAAATAAGGTATATAGAATTCATGGTGGGATTGAGGCAATTCAATACATGGAAAGTCTCAACGATTACTTAATTAAATCCATATTAACGAAGATAGCGTACTTTGGTGCTGTATCATCAAGGTGAGTGACTCGCGTAATACTGCATTGGACGAATGGGAAATTACGGTGAAGTTTCATTAGCGAGTTAAGCATTCCATGCTGGAAATGTTTAAATCCATTATACGTAATGAGGACTTGAGTGAATAGCCATGCTCGAGGAGGAATGGGAGTGGGAAGAGGAAGAAGAGGAGTGGTGGGAAGAGGAGGAAGAGTGGGAAGAGGAGGAGTGGTAATCCCTCTTGTTTTTCCCTCCTCACCTCGAACCTAAAATGCATAATGTTTAGTTCGAGACCTTAAGGTGTTGAGAACGATCATAAATCAATGCGTCAGAACTTTGTCCGTCACTCACCAGTCGTTGCCGTCACCACTCATCATCCGCGATTTAAACGTGGTTTCAGGAGAAAATAAAGTAAATCAATAATGTATGGTTAACAGTGCTTTGGGTGAGGCAGAATGGTAAGAATAGCTGTGGTGGATCACGACCTCTGCAAACCCCATAGGTGCGGCAAGGAATGCATTAGGTTCTGCCCGATAAACCGCAGTGGCGGGAAGGCAATAGAACTTTCTGAAGTAGTTGGTGGAAAAGCCTTAATATATGAGAAAGTGTGCGTTGGTTGCGGAATTTGCGTGAAGAAATGTCCTTATGAGGCGATAACGATAGTGAATCTGCCAGATGACTTAGAGAAGAGAGTTGTACATAGGTATGGGCCGAATGCCTTCAAGCTTTACGGATTACCACAACCTCAGCAGGGCGTTGTTGTCGGAATCATAGGGAAGAATGGAATAGGCAAGACCACGTCCATTAAGATATTATCAGGTGAATTAATACCTAACCTAGGTAAGTATGAAGAGGAGCCGAACTGGGACAAGGTACTGAAGCACTTCAGAGGAACAGAGCTCTACCAGTACTTCAGGAAACTAGTTAACGGTGAGATACGTGCTGTGCATAAGATTCAGCACGTGGACCTCATAAGGAAGTACGTTAAAGGCACAGTTAGGGAGATACTCGCAAGAATAGATGAACGCGGACTGCTAAATGAGTTAAAAAGAGAAATGAGCCTCGAAGGAATGTTGGATAGTAAGGTCTCAAACTTAAGCGGAGGTGAGCTACAGAAGTTTGCTATAGCTGCGGCATTATTGAGAGATGCTTCAGCTTACTTCTTCGACGAACCATCAAGCTACTTAGATGTGAAAGAAAGGTTAAGTATATCATCGGTGATCAGGAATTACATTCCGAAAAATAGTTACGTGATAGTGGTTGAGCACGACTTAGCTGTTCTTGATTATATTTCGGATTACGTAGCCGTAGTTTACGGTGAGCCTGGAGCCTACGGTATCTACTCTAAGGTCTACGCCGTGGGTTCCGGCATTAATCATTTCCTCTTAGGCTTCCTCCCGGCAGAGAACATGCGTATACGTAAGGAACCTATAATATTCCACACCCATACGCGTGCTCCTGAAAAAGATCAGGAAGGGAAGACGATATACATCACATGGTTACCAATGAGAAAAAGGCTAGGGAAGTTCGTACTGGAGGTTGAGGAAGGAGAGGCATACAAGGGTGAGGTCATCGGCGTTTTAGGACCCAACGCCATAGGCAAGACAACGTTCATCAGATTATTAGCGGGCGACCTCAAACCTGATAAAGGTGTAGTCGTAACGGAAGGCTTACGCATAAGTTACAAACCACAGTATATCCGGGCAGAGCACTTCCCGTGGAGCACCGTGGGTGAGGCATTAAACGAGTTAACCAAGGAAGGGATAGCAAGTAGTGAATGGTTCCAAGTTGATGTTATACGTAGATTAAGGCTACATAGGCTACAGGACAGAAGCATAGCCAGCTTAAGTGGAGGTGAGTTACAGAAATTCGCCATAGCAATTACCCTAGCTAAGGAAGCAGACATATATTTGCTAGACGAGCCCTCTGCCTACATAGACGTCGAAGAGAGATTAACAGTGGCAAAAGCCATAAAGAGGGTTAGCGAGACTAGGAAAACCGTCACTTTCCTAGTTGATCACGATGTCGCAGTAATAGACTATGTAACCGATCGTGTAATGGTGTTTAATGGAGAACCTGGATCATACGGTAGGGCATGCAAGCCTACTGATTTACGAAAAGGTATGAATGCTTTCCTCAAGGCAGTAGGCATCACATTTAGGAGAGATTTAAAAACAGGAAGGCCTAGAGTAAATAAGCCAGGCTCCTACCTTGATAGGAAACAAAAATCAATGGGTGAGTACTACTATATTCCCAGTAGCTAAAATGATTCACCCAAATTAATTAATAACATTATTACGAAATATGCGTCATTAGGATGTATCGAAGTTAATAATTTTCAAGTTATTACAACAACTTCATTAAGTTTTTAAATGGCTCCTCAAGTGTAAGCATGGTGAATCAACAATGTCCGAAAAGCCCAAAACCACGATATCCGTAATAAAGGCTGACATAGGCTCACTAGCAGGTCACCATGTTGTGCACCCAGAGACAATCGCAGCGGCAACTAAGGTCCTGGCTGAAGCAAAGAGCAAGGGCATAATCATAGACTTCTACGTGACTAACGTAGGTGACGACCTAGAGCTCATCATGACTCATCGTCATGGCGTCGATGCACCCCAGGTTCACGAGCTAGCATGGAACGCATTCAAGGAAGCAGCCAAGGTTGCTAAGGAACTCGGGCTATACGCGGCAGGTCAGGATCTCCTAACGGACGCGTTCTCAGGGAACGTGAGGGGATTAGGTCCGGGCGTGGCTGAGATGGAGTTCGTTGAGAGGCCTGCAGAGCCTGTAGTGGTGTTCATGGCTGACAAGACAGAGCCAGGCGCATTTAACCTGCCGCTCTTCCGCATATTCGCGGACCCATTCAGCACTGCGGGATTAGTAATTGACCCCAAGCTCCACAAGGGCTTCAAGTTTGAGATATTCGACGTGTTCGAGGGTAAGTCTGTGGAGCTGGCCGCTCCTGAGGAAATGTATGATATCCTAGCCCTCATAGGTACCCCAAGCAGGTTCATAATCAGGAGGATCTACAGGAAGTCAGACGGTGAAATAGCAGCTGTGGTTAGCGTAGAGCGTCTAAACCTAATAGCTGGCCAGTACATAGGCAAGGACGACCCGGTAGCCATAGTTAGGGCACAGTCAGGATTCCCAGCCCTCGGAGAAGTGCTTGAGCCCTTCAGCTTCCCACACCTAGTGGCTGGCTGGATGAGGGGATCGCACCACGGACCACTAATGCCCGTCCCACAGAGGTATGCGAAGTGCACTAGGTTCGACGGCCCGCCAAGGCTAGTAGGGCTAGGCTTCCAGATAAAGAACGGTAGGCTAATAGGCCCGGCAGACCTATTCGACGACGTAGCATTCGACGAGACCAGAAGGATGGCACAACTAATCGCCGACTACATGAGGAGGCACGGACCATTTATGCCACACAGGCTAGGACCCGAAGAAATGGAGTACACAACGCTACCTGGCGTGCTAGAGAAGCTGAAGGATAGGTTCAAGAAAGTGGCTGGCGAGCCGAAAGCCAAGAAACCCAAGATAGAGACGTCACTCCTATCAGCTCACGAGTAAAGGGGAAGTGGAGCCAGGAGTAGTAGAGAAGCAACCTTTTTGACTAACACATTAACCACGGTAGGTAAACACGTACATTAACCGTAGCGGAGGTGTAACCCTTTGAAACCAATCGTGGCGATAAACTACAAGGCGTACCCCACATCCTTTGGTAAGGCCGCCTTAGACATTGCGAAACAGGCAGAGAGTGTAGCCAAGGAACTTGGCTTCCAGGTCGAGATAATAGTAATCCCACCGTTCACAGAACTCCGCACCCTAGCTCAAGCAGTGGAAATCCCAGTATTCGCACAACACGCTGACGCAGTCAAGCTAGGTGCAGCAACTGGCCACATACCACTAGAAATAATCAAAGACACAGGAGCGGCTGGAGTAATGCTCAACCACAGCGAGAACAGGATAAGGATAGATCAAATTGACTATGTAGTCAAGAAAGCTAAGGAACTTGGCGTCAGGACATTAGTGTGTGCCAACACGCCAGAAGTATCAGCCGCAGTCGCTGCCCTGGAGCCTGAAATGGTTGCTGTCGAGCCACCAGAACTCATAGGAACAGGCATACCTGTCTCCAAAGCAAAACCCGAGATAATTACAGGCACTGTAGAACGCGTTCGTAAAGTTAGCAAAGACGTAGTAATATTGACAGGTGCCGGAATAACCAAGGGAGAAGACGTGGAGGCCGCAATAAAGCTAGGCACACTCGGTGTACTAGTAGCGTCCGCAGTAATGAAGGCAAAGAACCCGAGAGAAGTAATACTAGACATGGCTCAGGCAGCCCTCAAGGCGCTAGATCAAAAGTAGAAGAAAGTAAGGCACTGTCATACCCCTCGAATAATCAGGAATTCAAACATCACAATACTTTCCCGCGAAGCTCACATCGAATAACTTATTACTCAATCATTGACTCCAAAAGAATAGCATCTTTAAATCCCCTAAGCAACGAATTATCTCGAGGGCCCGTCGCCTAGCCAGGATAGGGCGCCGGCCTGCGGAGCCGGTTGTCCGGGGTTCAAGTCCCCGCGGGCCCGCCATAGACAACTAACACTTCACTTATCTCAACGCATTACTTCGGTGCTGACTCAAGTACTATGGGCCTTCATCCAAGGTTCCTCATGGGTTGGTTCCTGGAGCCTTTTCAACTTAAAACTAAGGAACTCCTTCAATAGGTCACGAGCTTGCATTAGCTCGTCTGCTTTCCATATTATTATCTTATGTCGTAGTAAGAGCGAGTAGGCGACCTCGCCAATGTTATATACTATAACGTCAGTTACCCCCTTGCGGTATAACGACTCGGCCACCCTAGCCCCTACAAGCAAAACTGTGGGCACGTTCCTAAGTTTCTTCTCCTTATACCTGTTCTCCAAGATCTCCATATTATGTACCTTTCCTTCACGGATCCTAGCTATTAGGAAGTACTTGGCTTTACCGAAGTGTTGTGATATTGTGGCACTTGGCAGGGGCTCATCCAAAGGTATGCATACGGTGAAGTTATTGCGTGTGCTTGGCTCAACCATTATAGTAACGTCAGCTATGGAAGGTACTTCACGCTTAAGTGAGTTAGTGATCCTTCGGCAAACTATTGAGATGTCCTCGACAGTCCGTAGTGGAGGGGCTCTAAGGACTGCTTCAACGAATATTACTGGGCCGGCCCACCTAGCCTTAAGGCTTACAAGTTTCAATTCGCTGGCAACGCTCTCTACTAGGGAGGACATTTTCCTGAGCATGTTTTTGTCCTTAGGGAGGTCGAGAATTGAAAGTACGCTATCGTGACCAGCTTCGTATGCCGCCACCATTATTCCTGCAATAGCTACCAGCGTACTAGCCTGATACGCCATATATGAGCCGGTATAGCTGAAGATAAGCAGACCTAAAGCAACACCCCCGCCTTCCAGAACATCTCCAACAGTATGCAGGCCGTCAGCCCTAAGGGAGGGCGAATTAATAATCTCTGATGCTTTCACCTTTAAATACGCTGAAAGGCCCAGCGGTGATAGTGATAAAAGCTGAATTAATGCCGGAATGAGAGATACTGTTCTAGGTATGTTGCCTAAACCCTTAACCCCGACCTCAATAGCAATGATAATCAGTAAGGTAGCGATAATTAACGTCGCTAAATCCTCTAACTTATAGAGTCCGTAAGGTAATCTTCGTGCCATCTGTGATCGAACGATTAGTACTGAGACAAGTACCATGACTGTAATGATGACGTCCAACATAGCATGGAATCCTTCAATTAATACTGCGGTAATGCCGCTGAAGAGCCCAATGATTAATCTTAGCAACATACTTATTACCGTAAGCAATAGTGAGGCAACAACGTAGGTCACGAGTTCCTTATGCCTAATCACATCGAGCACCATACATATGTTTATACGTCGAAAAAGTGCGTAGCTCCTCACTAGTGCTACTATGTTAGCGGGCAGAGAATCTACGTGTAAAAACAAAAATAACAATAACAAAGTTATATAGTGGGACGACTAGCATGAAAGTTACTCTAGTGTTGCTTGCTAGGGCAGGTGACCTCGTAGGGAAGAGAAGGGTATACGTAATTGACTTACCGGACGGAGCTACCTTATACGACTTAATACTCTTTATAAGAGAAAGTATAAGTAGGCGGTTAGGTGAGGGAATACTGAGCGGAAGGCTAATATTTGCCATATACGTCAATGGCACTCAAGTATCAAGCTTAAATACCCGTCTTAGAGACGAGGATCGAGTAGTGGTGACAACACCTGAGATGGGTGGGTAAGTCTTTAATTCCCTCTGGTTAATGTCCCTTAGTAGTGATGGAGCTTTGGAGTACTTCTACGATTGGTTCGTGGAAGTAGCGATCCTATTAATTGCTGCTAGGTTGCTTGAGTTTATTGTCGAGAAACTAAAACAGCCTAAGGTGTTTGCATGGGTAATGATAGGGTTAGTCCTTCCATTAATGCATTATGAGTTGTCCATGGTCACAGTGTCGCTAGGAATATTGGGGATAATAACCTACTTGTTTTACATAGGCTTGGAAGGATCATTAAGGGGATTTTTAAGAGGGTTACGTAGCGCTGGACTAATAGCTGTGGGAGGTGTTATTACCTCATTAGCCTTCCCGCTATTGATTCTTCCCTTACTAGGTATTGGCGTATTTGAGGCGTTTGCTGTTGGTGCTGCTCTCTCAGCTACCTCCGTTACACTCACGGTGAGGACGCTCGAGGAGTTTGGGAAAGTTAGGAGTAGGGAGGGGCAAGCAGTATTAGGTGCAGCAGTCGTTGATGACGTACTTGGGTTAGCCCTACTGAGCACATTGGTGGGGTTGACGGAGCTTAAGTCAGAAATGGATGTGTTAATTTCCGTATTAGAGATAATTGTGTTGGCGTTTGCTTTCTGGTTCGCAGTAGCCTTCACTATTCAGAAGGTAGCTCACCCAATGTATAAGTGGTTCTCAAGGCTTGGCGAGGAAGCCCCAGCATTAACATTGACATTCGCCATGCTACTACTCCTGTCATTCGCGGCAGTGCAGTTGAGGCTTAGTGCTATTCTTCTTGCGTATGCTCTCGGACTAGGGCTCTCATCATATAGGTACATGGCAAGCAAAACCGAGTCCATGATATATCCGCTCGTAACGCTGTTCTCACCACTATTCTTCATAAGTGCTGGGTCAATGCTTAACGTAACATCTCTAACCAGCATCGGTTTCGATAGATCCCTACTCATAGTCGTCGCAATAATATTGCTAGGTTTCTTAACGAAGCTCATCGGGTGCTCTGTACCAGCAGCAATAAGCGGATTTAGCAAAAAGGAAGCCTTAGTAATTGGCTTAGGGATGATTCCAAGAGCGGAGGTAATGATGACAACAGCATTAGCCGCACGAGAGGCTGGAATTCTCTCCTCTGAGTCTTACTTAGCCTTGATACTCTTGATACCTATATCGTCGTTAACCGTTCCTGCATTAATATCCATGGTTTACAGAAGGAGTAGTCATTGAATCCGTTAATAGAGAACATTACTTCAACTGTGTTGTCAATTTTAAAAACCTCGCGTTAACACTCAAGTGGTGAGGAGGGGACGGATACTCAACTATCAGCTACACAAGGGAGCGATGTTGTATTAGAAAAGAAGAGGACTATGCGGTGGCTTGTAAGGGAACTTAAGAAGCAGGGATTCATGATATGGCCTGATTATCTAATAGAAGTTGCTGGCATAACACATAAGGTTGATGTGTTAGCAGTGCTTTCACCTGTAACTGGTGTAGAGCTAAAAATAGCATTCATTATCGCGGATACACCCCTAAGACCCGAGGATGTTGAGAGGTTTAGCGTGTGGAGGCAGGAAGGGAGATTCGATAAGGTCGTCATTATAGCTCTGAGGGACGTAGGTGTGGAGGCCTACGAACTAGCTAAGAAATTAGGTATAGACATCGTCCGTGTTGGTAGGGACGTAGAGGTAAAATATAGGGAGGAGCTAGGAAAATATGATGTGCTTCATGTTCATCCAATTATAAGTGAGGAGGATGCTGTCAAGACACTTAAAAAACACGAGAAAGGATTACTAAAACGCATTGGCGTGTTGAAGCACTACTTCCTGATTTACTTACCCTTCATAGAGTTTGAACTAGAGGCCATAATCAGAGGACCTGAAGAAGAAGGTTCAGGGGAGGTTGAGGAACTGTCCCTCACCTTCGAGGGTATACGAGGATCCTTAGTTATCGAGGAAGGAGACACACTGAAGCCTTTGAAGGATAGAGGGGGTTTTGCTGAGCTAAGCGATGCAGCTCTAGACATGATCAGAATCTTAACAAGGGATGGGTACAAGACTATTAGCGAACTAGCGATGGAGTTAAAGTTAGGCGAAGGTAAGATAAAGTCTGTGGCTAATTTCCTACTAAATAAGGCTTTAGTGGATGTGTACTCTGATGTTGTAGAGATACGTAAGACAATAGCAGAAAACTCCTTCTCCATCTTAAGGTCTTTGGAAGCCAGGGGGGCCCACCTACATGAGGGCGAGCCTCCCGCGTCCAACAAGGAGCTAGTAATATTCCCAAGGACAAGCATAGATGGATTGATATCATTCATAGAGTCCTTTGCGAGGAAGATCTCAGCTATTCACGTGGTATATTACCCGTTCTACATAGGGCTAATAGAATGTAACGGGGAGAAGAAGGTTGTCAAGTATGCGTTAGTAGATGCTGTGACGGGAGCGGATGCAAGGGCTGTTTCGTGGTTATTGACATATGTTGAGGATGTGATAGAGAGTTTCGTAGAAAGACGTCTCAGTAAGTCAGGGGAAGAGGGTCGATAATCTCAGCGTACCCGAGGTATTCCAGCAAAATAGCCTCCAGTTCATCAAAGAAAGTAACGGTGCCTGGAGCCACTACTCTGCCGTTGACTGATAGTTCACGCTTTACCCTTACAGCAATTCCGTTGTGGGTGAGGGTCAGTCCTTTAAGTAGTAGCTCGTGATATCTGGGAACTATCCTTAAAGCACAACTTAGGACTTCGTAGTCCACAGACTCTGGTGGGAGCTTGTAACTTAGGGATTTCTTAAGCCTAAAGCGTCCTAACGCGGTCGAGAGTCCCTCTATTATGCTAACGTATTTTGTGCAAAGCTCGGTCTCCATGCTTGACGCGCACCAGTCGATAGTGTCGTTAATCTCGACGGACATTCTCTCTAAGTCCTCTCTCTGTATGCGGGCGTGCTCCTTCGTGGTAAGTTCTCTTAGTAGGAGTTCCCGAATCACTCTCACCGACCTAATAAGAAAGGTGAAAGACGCAGTATAAATGAATGTGTTCCCAGCGTCCTTTCAGGACCTTACGTAATCTTGACTATCTCGGCAGCGTTATTTAGCGCTAAGAACACAGCAATAGGTAAACTCACCTTAAGTAACTGCTCTCTAGAAAGCGCGAGTTCGGTTCCCCAAAGATTGAAGGAAGGAGTCTTAACTAGCGACTTTATTATGGCATACCCTTTGAATGGGGAGAGGTGTTCCCCTATGCTAAAGTTGAGAATGTCGCTCTCCGTACTAAGTATCTTTGATACGAGACCAGACTTGCCATTGATTGATCCCGGTATCCTAACTAACCTTGACAGGTCTTGAGTAACTTGCTCGTCTAGCTCCACATACACGTGCTCAATAACGTTTTCTGGATCCTGTAGTACGCTCCCTAACTCAATGCCAGACCTAGCTATTCTTCCACGCCACCCACCATCGCTGGGAAGTGGCGGTGCGGGCTTGATTCGTTTGGATTGAATGAAGAGCTTACTCAGGTCTAGACCAATGCCTTTAATGTAATCTATGAGTTCACGACGCTCCTTAGAATTAAGCTTCAACCAGTCCTCTTTCTCCGTCTCTACTACGGCATGAAATCCTCGATTTCCTGTGAAGTATATCAGGATTTCGCTTCGGCTGAAGCCGAAATCTTGGACGAGAATATCAACTAATCTTAAAAGGTGCTCCTTGCCAAGATTAATGCACTTTTCAGTAACAATGCTGAGGGTCTTATTCTCCTCGATCTCTATGACTACGTTATCGCATCCTCTAATGTGATCCACATCGATGTCAAACATTAGTTCTGAACCTAACCAGCCCTTATCCTCCATGCGTTCAGCTGCTGGATCCCGGTATATTGCAGCAGAGTAGTATACTTGCCGAGGTGTTTTCTTGGTTAGGTATTCTCTGAGGGAGGCTACACTCTGGAAGGATAGGTGCCGTATATAGGATTTACCTTCAAACGGTTGGAAAGCGAATTCCCTAAGCATGTAATTTTCTGGTAAACGAAGCTGTGCTTCCGAATAGTATTCTCTCAGCAACTCTCGCACTATGTTTTCAGTCTTAGTAACCTTCATAGGATATTCACTCTGACCTAGGGGCGACGTAGTAGCTTAGTTTGGCGCCCTGCATGTAGCTTAGCTCTAGGTGGGCAGGCATGTCTGAGTCAGCACGCAGGATGACCTTATCCGACAATTTTATCGGTTGTTTCAAGTAACTGAAGTACTCCATACCAAAACTAACGCTAAAGCCAGGTGACTCTGCCTTCGCGCTCTCTAGTGTGCCTCTCTCCAGAGACAACTCAACCTCAGCCTCACCCAGGTCGCTTATGGACCTTAATTTAAGGGCATTCTCGTCTCCGCTAATCCACAGAGTTTCACCTACGTCTTCGATGCTGTTTATAGCATCATACATTACGGTACCTGAAGTTACGTACTCGTTATTTAATTCCAAGGACAGCTCAGGTATGCTCTCCGCTTCGCCCTCGGCTCTCAAAGGTATCATGAACCTTCGTGGGACACCTTGCCTTTCGAATACGAAGGATATGGAGGATTCTGTCCACTCTATACTAATTCTGTCATCGCGCTCTGCGGTCTTCATTATCTTCCCAACATCCTCTAAGTCTACTACTAGTGTACTCTCATTATCAACGTTGAACTCATCGAAGGATTCCTTGGGTATAGTGAATGTTATTAGCGCGGTTCGTGACGGATCTAACGCTTTGAGTGAGAGACCTTCGTCTGGACTGATCTTGATGATGGCTGACTCAATGAACTTGCTTGCTGATGTTATTATGTATCGCCAGATCCTAGCGTCAGCAAAAGTTACCTTCACGCACAACACCGTTTAATCCGTGTGTTCTAGGATATTAAAAATAACCACTTAAGGAGTCAACGATGCTATTCGTACTCACGCCACGTATAACCGCACTTTGTACACGTGTATATCCTCGTGGGTGGCTCGTCCGCAGCCCTAGTTTGAAGTATTACGTAATAGGCCTCATCGTTCCCACATCTTGGGCACCTAACGCCCTTAGTCTTAGGAACGCCCTCTTTCTCCTTCGTGGTGTCTAATATGAACATCCTCTCTGTTTCCTTGTGTCGTATCTTCTTCCTAATTACCACTCCTTTCCCGGTTTCATCAACCTCCTTAACATATCCGCAGGAGGTGCATACCAGTATTGTTTTGTCTCCCTGCTTCTTAGGGACCATCATGCTCCCGCACTTCGGACAGAACTCCAGCATGGCTCTTCCCTCGCACACCTAGTCTAGGTTGTATCTGTGCATATTAACCTATTTACTTCCTTTGACAGGGCATTAAGAAGCTTCAGGCTTTCCTTCACTCTCAACTTCACTGCGTATGGAAGTCCTTGGAGTTTATGTTCACAGGGCTCATTGAGGTTAATGATTAACCTTACTTCATCAATTAATCTCGATAAGTGCAAGTATCTCATCGTTGTGTTACTACTGCCATCGGTTAACCCTAGATGCTCGATGCCTTTCTCTCCCCGTACTATTGCGTAAAGTGTTAGGTTGCGTCCTAGGCAGTCCTTGAACTCTTTCATAATTAAAATACGTGATTCAGTCTTCAATTCCTAAAGTCTCCTTAAGTTCCTTAAGTAACTCTTCTGTGATTGCCTTAGATCTCACTACAACTTCCTTCAATACTTGGCCAGGATCTACGGTTCCATCAGTTACTATCCTTATTACAGGGCTTCCCTCGAGAGGGTGTTCAACGGTGTACGCAGCTAGGCGAACATTAGGGTGGCTTAACGCCATCTTAGCTATTAAGTTACCTATGGTGTGATCTTCACCCACTAACTTAATCACGAGTTCTTTATCGGTACGCTTTCTAATTACTACCTCCAAGCTAAGCCCCTTCCTTCTCCTGCTAGTTTTCTTAATAAGCTTCTCCACTCCGAAGTTACGAGAAGCCTATGTCCTTCCTCCTCAACAAAGCCTTCACTCCTGAGTTCCTCCATAATTTCCTGTACACTTTTATTCTGCAACACTGCGAGAGACGTGATCAAGCACTTAGCTGAGTATGATGCCTTAGGCTTGACCTTAACGAGTTGCTCTAACGATGCCGCTAGTTCTTTTGCGATATTTATAACGGCATCATTGGGGGCATTAGTGTAAAGTACTCCACCCTTCACATGCGCGTCGCTACCTAGGATTCTTAATACCTCAACTAACGCGTCTGTAGGAAATGGCTTACCTATAATCTTTATCAAGTCATTAAGTTTAACGTACTCTCCGCGCTCCATCCATGCATTTAACCTTCTCCACTCCCTGTATGCTCTCAAGACGGCATAACGTGTCTGTAGAGCCTCTACCCTGTTGCCAAATACCGTTATCACTATTTTATCGCCCTTAACCTCTGCCCTTATCAAAGATGCGCGCACACCCTTAGCATTAAGTATTGAGTCAAGGAGTTCTAGGCACTTGCCACGATCTCCGCAGGAAAGCGCGAATTTGAACGTGGTCATAGGTGAAGAACCCTAAGTTGCCCATAATCTAAGCTTACCTTTCTTCTTTCCACGTTACCGCATGAATCACATCTCAGTGTGTCGCTACCTGACCTAACCATACGATTCCCGCATTTTCCACAGAATGCTAGCACGACACCCAATCTATGTTCCTTAGTAGTTAAGTTGTAGGGCGGGTAGTTGTTTAACACTTTAGCCTTAAGGATGTCGCCGACACGCACCACTTCATAGAGATTTTTAACGTACTTGTCGGTGGACTGTGAGATATGTAGGAGTCCCGTAAAGCATGTCGGATACCGGCGACCGTGGTAATCGCCAGCTATTTTAACTATAGCGAACTCATCCTTAACTACTTGCACGATTCCATACACTACATCACCTTTTTCAGGCATCCTAGGGGGGTTTACGGAGGGCTTTACGAACACTACCCGGCTAAGCATATCTACCTGTGTTACGCCCGTCATGGCGGCTCTTACCACGCCATTCTGGTCAAAGGTGCCCACCCCTGGCAGGAACTCCTCAATTACACATATTTCCTCTCCAGGGGTCACCCTCCGTCCCTGTATCTCATCTAATCTTCCCAAGGATCACCCTCCTACTTGACTAGATGGTCCTAGCCTTTAATTTGTGATGTTTCCTCGTACTTCCGTTTGAACCTGACTAGCACGGTCTTAACGTAGTGAACCTTCCTTCTATGCTTGGGAAGGAACCACCTTATAGGAAACTCGAATAACTTGACAACCTCAAACGTTGATCCGAACTCACGTGCAACCCTAGACAGAATGCTGAAGAGACCCTTGCTCACCTTATGAAGGGAATACACAGTTCTACAAATCGATAGAGCAGCCCTAATGAAGTCCACATCAGCTCCCCTCAAGTGGACACCGAAGGGGGGATTCATGACCACAGTACACGTACGCACTTCACGGAGGGGGATTGACTCCCTTACATCCCCCGCAATGAAGCTTACGGGAACGCTTACACGAGGCTCTAAGAAATCCCTGGCCTCGCCTAAGGCATCGTAGTCTATATCGACGCAAACAACATGGTTCGCTTCCAGTAATGCAGCGCCGTAAGATAGTCTGCCAGTGCCACACCCTAAGTCGAGTATTAGCTTACTGCTTAAGTCACTAGCCATGTACGCTAGCCACAGCATGTCAGCAGCAATGTCGGAAGGTGTGATGTACTGTTCTAATGTTTCTGACGGGCTACTGAACTTAGGCACAGCCTCAATTTTACGCTCGAGATCCTTCTTCCTCAGGGGTGATCACCAAGGAAACCTGTAGGAGTGATGCTTCCCTAAGACATAAAGCGCCTCTCCGGGAGTCAGGACAGGCTTATGGTAGTCTGACAAGTCATCTATAGGTAGACGGGGACAGGATGTAACTACAATTGAGTCTATGTGAGGGTTATCTAGGTTAGCCAGCGTTGCGTTAGTTAAGTACATGCATCTAGCAATGAAATACTTCCCACCCTTAGCCACGATAGCTTGCTTCACTGCGCTAACTATGTCGGGCCTATACTGGCCAGCAATACCGGCAATGATTAGCCAATTACTAGCTTTACTGGCTAGGAAGATCTTGCCAAACCTTACCTTTAGAACCTTCCTAACAGTTTCAGTCATGTCAACGTAAGTACATCTATAGGGATCAACCTTAAAGACAGGCTTTAAACCCCCCAGTGATATCCCGGCTCCCAGCGAGTGAAAGGAACCTCCGGAAACCATGATAACTGCGTCAGCGCTACTTGACAGTACTGCTATGTCGGGGTAGATACATCCAAAGGCAAGCGATTTTCCCTCATTATTAACTACAGTAATTCCATGCATTAGTAAGAACTTTCTAATAGTTCCATAGAGGTTCTTATGTTGCTGAGTCACGTAAAGAAGAACCCTTCTCAGTTTTCTTTCCTTTAAGTCCCTAGTGAGTTCCTCCAGTACTTCCTTGTTTAATTCGGGTTTATACACTACGTCCTCAAACGCTACGTTCTCTGGGGGTTCCCAGAGAGGGTATCTGTCATGACCGAAGTGTATGACTAAATCGTATTCCCTAACGATTTCGAGGTCAAGTAGGCATGACCCGAAATTTGGTGATGCATCAATATCCACCTCAGAGTCATTAGTCTTAGCTAAGATGGCCTCCGCCACCTGCGTCGCGCAGGGTTTAAACCCCTCAGGCACTTGAATAAGTATCTTCTTAGCGCTCCGTATCCTAGATAATGTATTCTCCCTTAATGTGAAAATATGATTCCCGCATATCGTAAGACGTTGTTTTCTATCTGTGATCATTCTAAGAAGACGTAGTCTTCAACTCCTTTATAACGATCCTAGCATTAATTCCTAATTTATCCTTCAGACGCCGTAAGGCTTCCTTAGCTTGAGGTATCGCGGAATGCGGTATCCTGACCTCAGCTATCACACTACCGAACTTAACGCGTGCCGCAGTCCCTATGGGTTTCCCGAAGGCTTGCCTCATACCGTCCTGAAGCCTGTCAGCTCCGGCGAAAGCCATCATCTTATTCTCACGAAGCACATGATGTGGGTACTGCCTAATTATTAGCAGGTACTTATCGTCGCCAACATTCTTTGATAGGTACTTGTTAGCCATTACACGCCCCGCTTCTAGCGCGTTGTGCCTGATCTGTGCGAACTCAAGTGATACGAGCTCTAACACAACATCAAAGTCCCCGTGGGGATTACCCATGACGAATTTGCTTATTTTCGGTTGCGGTATACCGTCTATGTACTCCTTCCTAGTATAGGGAGGTTTCTTCAGCTCCTTATAGCACCTTGCTGGGCGTAGTGGCATCTGTCAGCACCTATGGTGTAGGGAGGAAAGACGTATATAAGGATTTGCCATGCGTGGATTAGTAGCAGATTGTCACCCTGCTTTTTGGTTAATTTTATGGGTAATTTTCTTCAGAAGCTTATATATTGCCGTGCATTCAGGGATACTCATGTTCGACCTGAATAACACGTGCTTCAGCGCTATTACTCCTCGCTCATCGCCCGTAGCTTCTTGAATAATATCCAAGTACCTTCTTATGGCTTGAAGTACGTGCTGGCCACAGTAGTGCACTTCTCGCTTGTAGGGCGCCTCCCTGATCTTGTTAACCTCGTACAGGTATAGGGCGACTGCATGAGAGAGGTTAAGGACGTTATACTCGCTTCCTGTGTCTATAGTTGAAATGATATCGCATTGTCGCAGTTCGTCCCTCGTTAACCCAGTGCTTTCTCTACCGAAGACTAACGCGATTAAACCTTGCCTCGGTATTACGTGGGGGAGTTCCTCTATTCTTATTCCTTGCCGCAGAACGTCTCCCTCTAGATTTAGCTTTGCTGTGGTGCATACGCTAATTAGTACATCCGAGATGCATTCAGTTAATGACTCAGCGACCCTCACTTTATTTATGCTGTCCTTTGCTCTAGCTGCGAATTCTAGGACTTCACTGTCGTTGATATCGAACTGAGGATTCACGACACATATTTCATTAACGTTAAAATTTTTTGCAAGTCTCAGTATGAAGCCGAAATTTATTTTTCCTTCAGGGGATACCAGGACAAGCCGTACTCTGAGGTTTTCCTCACGATGCATTCCTCAGCAACCTCCGAGGCTTTCCCTTTTAAAGTAAGGAAGTGGATGAGTAAGCGTATTGCCTTAAATGCTTAATGCTCTCTAGGAGTATCCGAGCATCTTATATATACGTTGTAGGTACCCTATCACGACAGCGTGCTTAACGTTGGGGGGCGGGTTGACGAAGAGATAGTAGCGTTCCTCGCCCTTAAGCTCACTGAGTAACCTATCAACAATAACTGCTACTGGGTCAGCTATCTTACCACGCTCCTTAAGGTCTTCAAAGGACTCGAAACTTCTTTTCTTACGTTCCTCTAGCAAGGTCCACATGGTTTTCTTACCAATTCCCGGAAGAAGCTCTAGTGAGTGAAGTTTAATTGTGAGGGGTGCAGCTATGTTAAAGAATGTTACGAAGACTTTCTCTTTTTCCTGCACGATCTTCCTTAATGCCTCCGGTAGGTACGAGCGGGCTACGCCACTAAGTTCATCATATGCTATCGGCTCCCCCCACACGAAATCAACTTTATCTCTCAACTCCCTTAACCTAAAGCTCACACAAACCTTTTCTCCTTGCTTGATGCTTACTCCTGGCTTAGGGTAGAATTCTAGGAGCGTGAAGTATTTGTCGCCAATTGCTTGGGCTATGGGTCGTGACCTATGAGGAGGGTGTGGATCTATTGGGTTACCCTCAGGCATAAAGTCAAGTACTATAGCGTAGTCTTCCCTAGCTACTCTCTTATCACCCTTGCGGTACCTACTGCTCATCTTAAAACGCACCTATGAATATTTACTTCACTCTTCACGCTCTACGCAATAAGAAGCAGTTATGTCTAATATCTTTTTAATTGTTTCTTCATCTAGTGGTTCTGGTTTTCTATCGTAGATAACCCTAACCTCATCGGGTGTTTCAGGAACGATATTTGCAATCATTACGGCTGTTGCCTCATCTACCCCTAATTCAGTGAGCGCCTTAACGAGTTCTTCCCCTCGAGCACATTTGTTGAATCTACGTACATAATCCTTAACTCTCAAAGCTAACTGACTAAGACCAACCTCCTTACTCTCCAACTCCTCCAGTACTTTCATCACGGTGCTGTAGGGTATATTACGTGCTTCTTTTAGCTTCATGGCTCTCCCATCACGCAGGCGCGGGTCTTAAGTGCTCAGGCAGTAGTATTAGTTCCTTTCTCTTATTCCCTAGGTAAACCTCCACGATATAGGCTCTCCCCCGCTTGCCTATGATTGTCCCTACTTTCCCGACATATCTCCTATGAGGTAACGTGTTATGGATTGCTGGGTTGGGCTTTATGTACACCTTATCGCCTTCCTTATACTCATGCATTATTAGGCTCAGCGGCGGTATAGCTCCGCGCTCCCTTATTCTCTTTCTGTATACCTTCCTGGTCCTGTTTCTTGGCCCTCTTGACGCTTTAACCACTTCGAGCACCTAAAACTCACTGGTACGTCCGCCTTATAAACGTTGACAAAGCTAACAACTGCCCGTGACCTTGCCACTGCAATATGCAAGCACGTCAAGATAAAGCACATGTAATTCTTTTCCTAGTACCTCAGAGAATGAGGGTGAGGTTCTGCCTTCATCCCCATGTACAAGTTCCTTAACGTAGAGCCCTCCTTCACAATGGATTAGTATCTCACACGTGTATTTCCCGAGGACTCTTCCCTTAACAGCGTAAACCCTTCTCACGCGTTCGATATCGGCGCGGCGCCGGAGTACTCTTCGAGGTGTTCTCTGGCGAATCTCGATGTCCTTGAACTTACGTTCTAAGGTATTGAGGTCATCCTTAGTAAGGCCTAAGGGAGAATATGCTATGACTCTGTATACCTTAGGGGAGGTCCTCTCCTTAATCTCCTGCACCACACGATACGGTACGTAGGAGCTCAACTTTATGATCACCCACGGTGGAGTTGAGGCTTCAACCTCTGCGACCTTCAAATTAACAGCCCTTCTGCGCGGCACTTTGAGTTCCAGGACAAGAGGCCTCCCAGACCCCAGCATGCGGGCAT
>JALWZB010000068.1 GCA_027002995.1 Desulfurococcales archaeon | reverse complement strand
GGGTCGTTGGCGTAGTTAGTAGAAAGAACCCGTCGAAACTAACAGGAGACTTAACAGCTACGGTCGTCGAAATAGACCCAGCAACGTACTATGAGTACGGGGAAATGCTGGGGGTTGGGAACTACTTAGTTGCTGTGGACCTCAGGACGCTGAAGGCCGTTGGTCTCAGGATAATTGGGGTTCTGCGGGCTGACATTGCCTCGACGCTGGAGTCCTTAGCCCCCATAGGGTTAGGGGAGGATGAGGAGGGACTACTCACTAACGCCCTAATCGAGGTCACGCCCCTCCTAAATGAGGATGGCGCCCCAGTCTCAACACCGTTGGAGCCACAGTCACCAGTCGTCGTACCCGATAACCCAGAGATACTGCTATCTGTTGCGGGCATACCTAAGGAAGGGGTAACGCTCGGTTACCTCCACACAGGTTCGGCACCAGTAGCGGGCGGGGTAGTGCCTATGAAGTTACCTAGGCAGGAATTCTTCAAGCACATGCTCGTGATAGGGACTACGGGCTCCGGCAAAACCACCCTAATAAAGAACCTACTATATGTTATTGAGAGGGACTGGAAGGAAGCTAAGGTATTGGTGGTTGACGCTGCCGGCGACTATGCGCAAATAGTGCTACCCCCGCCCTCACTACCCTCTGATGCCACCCCCGTGATTTACAGGAGTGCTGAAGAATTCAGGAGTAATTATCCCTCATGGATAACAGTCCTACTGCCGATGCGCAGGGAGGACAGGAAACTCAAGCAACTGGCGCTGAAGTACGTAATGGAGCGCATAGGTAAGGTAGCTAAGGCATTCTATGGTAAGGACCCAATGATTAGTATCGAGGCACCTGCTCGGGACTTCGAGACCGTAAGGTCCATCCTTGTCCACTGCAACTTGAATGGCTATGAATTCACGGTTGAAGTAGTCCCGATGTCCCTAACATACACGCAGCTTCGCGACCACCTAGAAATACTTCCCCTCTTCTCACGACAGGCTAAGGTATACCTGAGGAACGTGATTGGGTACTTGGAGCATAAAGTCGGCAGTATAACTAACTTCACGTACCTATACAGATCCCTCCAAGAGAAATTCGAGGAGATTCTGAAGGTGATGAAGCTGCACCGCAGAACTCTTGAGAACATCGAGAGAACGCTGAACTTCATAGCCAGTGCAGACGAAGTTGACGTGAGGATCGAGGGGAACGTAATAGGCATACCACCTGCTGGACGAATCATGGAGAACTATAGGGGGCCAGTAATAATAGATTTAGACTATGCCGCACTTAGAGGCGCGCACTTCCTAGTCCTCAACCTGATAGCGTACGAGATACTTAGGGAGGTCTACGCGTGGAAGAAATCTGCCGGCGCTACCACCCCGACACTCATGATACTTGATGAGGCCCACAGGTTCTTCCCATCGGAAGGAACGAGTAGGGAGGAGGTGGAGATGCTGGCTGACTTCATAGCAAGGATAGCGAGGTTAGGTAGGTCAAGGGGGCTTGGCTTAATATTCTCCACGCACTCCCCCAAGGACGTTCATAAAATAGTGATCCAGTTAACGAACACGAAAGTGATACTCAGAAGTGAACGGGAATTCCTTGAGATGCTGGACGTCCCGAGAGAGTACCTGAGGTTAATGGAGCTCGCACCCGATAGGGTGGCGCTAATAAGGACATCCGTGGTTCGCTCTGGCTACGCCCTATTCAGAACGAGCGAGCCTCTACTAGGTCACTTCGACATGGGGCGCCTGTCTATTAAGTAACGCTACGCTACAAGGAACCCGTCTCAGAAACGTTAATGTTTCTCACCAACATTACTTACCTAGGTCTCGGGAGGGATACTACTTGGCATGTGGCATAGTCGGGGTTGTCGCTAAGGAGGGTGTGTTGCGGAAGCCACTCGGGAGAGTGATAAGGGAGTCGCTGAAAAAGCTTGAGTACCGAGGCTACGACTCAGTGGGGTTCGCAATACTGACTCGTGACGGCAGACTCATTGTGCGCAAGTCCAGGGGCATGATAGATAACGTATCGGCTAAGTTAGGGTTCGACAGCTTCGACGGGCTGGTTGGGATAGGCCACACGCGATGGGCAACGCACGGGAAGCCTAGTGACGTGAACGCCCATCCCCACGTAGATTGCAGTGGCACAATAGCCGTAGTTCATAACGGTATAATAGAGAATTACGAGGAGATAAGAGCCGAGTTAACCAGACTGGGCCACCGCTTCATCTCCGGCACGGACACCGAGGTAATACCCCACCTAATGGAGGAGTTCAAGAGGCAAGGTGCGAACCCCTACGAAGCCTTCAAGAAGACCGTCTCCCGCCTCAAGGGGGCGTACGCCTTAGCAGTGATAGATGTCAGCACCCCAGACAGGATATACTTCGCTAGAAGCACATCACCCTTAGTGGTGGGGCTAGGCAACGGCGCGAACTTCCTAGCCAGCGACATACCGGCCTTCCTTGAATTCACGCGTAAGGTCATAGTACTGAGGGACGGGGAGGTAGGTTACGTAACCGCTGACAATGTAGTCATAGAGTATCGCTCTGGGGCAGGAAGTAGTGAAGCGTTATGGGCGCCAATCAACCTAACGGGCAGGGTTAGGGTCGTTGAGTGGACCGCTGAGATGGCAATGAAAGGCGGCTACCCTCACTTCATGCTTAAGGAAATCCACGAGCAACCAAATGCCCTGGCCTCAACCCTAGCCGGCATAGAGGATCAAGTTACGGACGTGGTTAAGGCCTTAAGCAAGGCAGAATCCGTGGTGATTGTGGGAGCAGGAACCTCTTTCCACGCCTCATACTTAGGTTCCCTGCTAATGAGTAACTTAGCTAGGAAGAGGTCCGTAGCGATAATATCGTCCGAGGCGAGGTGGCACCTCAGGTCCTTAGGAGAGGGTGATGCGGTAATAGCTGTGAGTCAATCAGGTGAGACCATAGATACACTACTAGCGGTGAGGGAGGCTAAGGCCGCAGGTGCCCTAACAATAGCGTTATCCAACGTTGTGGACTCAGCAATACCTCGCGAGTCACACATGACCATCTACACCAGGGCAGGGCCCGAGATAGGGGTGGCGGCGACGAAGACGTTTACTACGCAGGTGGCGGTTCTCTCCTACCTCGCGGTTAAGGTCGCTGAACGTGTTGGTGCGATAAGTGCCCGCGAAGCCAGCGAGTACGTAGCAGCGTTAAGGAAGGTGCCTGAAACAGCGGCAACAATCATAGCGATGCATGAAGCTAAAGCTAGGGCTGTAGCTAGGAGAATGGCTGAGCGGACGAATGCCTTCTACCTTGGCAGAGGGTACTCGCTCCCGATAGCCATGGAGGGAGCGCTGAAACTTAAGGAAATAGCCTACGTCCACGCTGAGGCCTACCCAGCCGGGGAATCCAAACACGGCCCGATAGCGCTAGTTGAGGAGAACTTCCCAGTACTCTTCACGGCCGTCGGCAGGGATGACGGAGGGATGATCAGGAGCAACATAGAGGAAATGAAGGCTAGGTTAGCATGGACCCTAGCCGTAGCTCCCGAGTCGCTGAAGGAGGTGCTGAGAGCTGTTGACGTCGCCTTCAAGATGCCTGACCTTCCTGAGGTGGCTGCGGTGGTTGCGTACGTCATACCTTATCAGTTAATAGCGTACTACACGGCCGTACGTAAGGGTCACGACCCGGACAAACCCAGGAACTTAGCGAAGACCGTGACAGTTGTTTAGGAGGTGCCTAATTATGAGGGCTGTAGTACTAGCTGGTGGGTCGGGAAAAGGATTAATGCCTCTAACTGGCGGTAAACCCAAGGTGTTGCTTAGGGTCTGCGGTGAGGCAGTGGTTGAGAGGGTGCTCAGGAATCTAGTTAGCATTGGCGCAAAGAAAGTCACGCTAATAACGGACAAGCCATCAGAGTTTGAGGACATAACCGTGCGTTTTGGAAGGCTACTGGAATTTGAGGTAAGGAAGCAGAGTTCAGGAGGGATAGTTGGCGCGATACTGGAAGCTAAGGATGAGTTAAGTAATGGGGCGCTACTCGTATATGGTGACACCCTAGTAAGTGCTGAAGCATACGAGATGACCTACGTAGCAGCGACCGAGTATGGGGTCCCCACACTCATGGTGGTTCCTGAGGAAGACGTAAGGTTCTACGGCGCGGTCTTCGTTGACAGCCAAGGATTCATTAAGCACTTCAAAGAAGCACCGCGTGAGAGGATAGAGGGTGCCTACGCATTCGGAGGTATTGCCGTTCTGAACAAGGAATTAGTGAACCTCATAGAGCGGAACGAAAGCATAGAATCCGCAATAAATGAGTACGTTGCGTCAGGAAACGCGGTGAAGACCGCCTTATGGAGTGACTGGTGGGTCGATGTGGGTTACCCGATAAACCTCCTCGAAGCAGTATACTACGTAATGATGGGTTGGAAAACCATGAGGGTAGCGTCGTCCGCTAAGATAGCGTCAACAGCAGTGATTGAAGGGCCAGTGGTAATCGAGGATGATGTCATAATAGATCACTATGCCGTCATAAGGGGACCAGCCTACATAGGTCGAGGCGCCCTCGTAGGGGCACACACGTTCATCAGACCCTACACGGATGTGGAGGCAGGGGCGGTGGTCAGCAGCTACAGTGAGGTTGTTTGGTCGTTAATCGGGAGAGGAGCAACCATAGGTCGAAACACGTTCCTGGGGTACAGCGTCGTTGGCGATGGCGCAACCGTTGGGCCCGGAACGCTGACGAAGCTAATCACGAAGCCCGAGGAGGTCGGTATCAAGGCAATAAAGGTCGTGAAGCGTAGGAAGGAATGGTACAAGATAGGGTGCACCGTGCCCGTAGGCTCTAAGGTACCGGAACTCTCCGTCCTTGAACCTGGTGAAATAGTTAAGGATTGAAAGAGAGGAGAATTTTGTCGACCAGTCACGTGAAGTGGCATCACTTCCTTAACATGTTACAGAGCTTTATGGACTCTGCGAGCCTAGTTATTACCTCATCACTGGCCTCCACACCCAAGCTACCCAAGAACTCCTTGATGTTCTCCTTAGTCATCTCTAACCCCTTAGCAGGCATTAACTCTCTCACGAACTCGCCCAACTCCCAAGGGAAGAGAATCCACTTATCTGTCTCAACAACAAGGTAGTCGGGTTTTATGATCGATCTTGGCTTGTAATATAGGGTAGCTGTCCTCACCTCGGACGCGCCCCTCAAGCGAACTTGCTCACTCACGACTTCAAGGGTTCTCCCTGAATCAACGACGTCATCTACGATGAGTACCTTCCGCCCCCGGATCTCGGTCGTTAGTGGCTGAGTTATGATAGGCCTTTCTGCCTGCTCCCCTATCCCCTTATAGAATTTAACTTCAACAACCCCTATGTCGCTTACTCCTAAGGCATCAGCAACTATCCTAGCGACTATGTAGCCACCGCGTAGCACGCCAACAATTACATCGGGCATGTACCCGTCTTGAAGGGACATCAAAGCAAGTTTTAACGAACCTACGTGAATGTCCTCCCAAGTCGCTACCAGTAACTCCATCCTTCCCACATTCTAGGCTTACATCTGAGTTATAAACTTCTTCCCACATGAAGGATAACGACTTAATTTCCCGACAGATGAAAAATTCAGGGTGGATGCCACGAAGCGTAAACTCTCAGATATCTTAAGAAACGTTGATTCAGTCGCCGTTGTCGGGGCTTCCTCCAAGCCCGGTAAAGTCGGCAACACGATCCTCCAAAACATACTTTCCTACGGGTTCGAGGGAAGAGTATACCCAGTGAATCCCAAGTACAAAGACATACTTGGCTTAAGGACGTATCCCTCACTCAGGGATCTACCTGAAGTTCCAGATATCGCCGTGGTTGCTATCCCGACCAAGACCGTTCCTGAGGTAGTAGCGGAAGCTTCGGAAATCGGTGTGGGTCTCACAGTAATCATAACGTCAGGATTCAAGGAAGCCGGTAACGAGGAAGCTGAAAGAAAGTTAAGAGAGACAATGAACTCAACACAGCAAATGAGGGTTCTCGGACCTAACTCAGCCGGTATCACCATCTCGGCTGTTAAACTTCATGCGAGCATTGAGGCCCCACCCACCCCTGGACGCGTAGGCTTAGCAATGCAGAGTGGAGCCATGGGTGGGGTGGTGATTTCCCGCCTCAAGGAACTCTCATCAGGCATTTCCTTCTTCATGAGCCTCGGAAACATGGCTGACGTTGAAATTAGTGACGTATTTGAGTACGCACTTGAGGATGACGCAACCGATTCACTAATAGCTTACGTGGAGTGGGTACGTGACGGTAAGGCGTTCCTGGAGAAGGGCTCGAAGTTAGCGGCCGTTAAACCCCTATGCATCCTTAAGGG
>JALWZB010000067.1 GCA_027002995.1 Desulfurococcales archaeon | reverse complement strand
ACAGTACGAGATAGTGGGTGATGTTAGAGGTAAGGGCCTAATGATAGGCATAGAACTGGTGCGTAACAGAAAGACGAAAGAGTATGCCAGTAAGGAGTTGGCAGAGATAATCAATACGTGCTTCAAGTATGGCGTCGCGGTAATAGGGGCAGGATTTTCCACGATAAGGCTCTCGCCGCCACTAGTAATAAGCGAGGAACTAGCCCAGAAAGGAATGGACGTCATAGAGAGCGTATTGAAGGAAGTAAACAAGGAGATATCAGGTATCAAACCATGAATTACCCTACAAACCTAGTAGAGATTGTAGTAAGGCTAATAGAAGATCATCCGGAGGGACTCACTGCAGAGCAGATAATAAGGAAGCTCCTAGCACAGGGAATCCCACCACCCGCAGTGAGGGAGGTACTCACGGACATGTTAAGGGGCGGGAAACTCCATAAAGTGCCGGAAGCAAGGCTCTCTAAAATGATTTTTAAGGTTAGGGACTCTTGAATTTTCATTCGTTACCTGTCCTAAAGGTGAGGCTCCCACGTATGTCTCACGTACGCGGCGCTATCCAGAACGTTACCTTAGCCCCATCCTCCGTTGCTAGAGTTACCCTCATGGGTAAGCCCGTGCCAAACTCGATAGTGACCACGTCAGCAGCTTCCAACGTCGACGCTATGGACTTCAGGAGATCCAAGTCATACTTGCTGGATGCTGTATCCTCCCTAGACTCTAGGGAGAGGAGTGGTCTATCGAGTGATAGCTTCTCCTCGAACATTCTCCCTTCGGAAACACTTTTGACAGTCACTTCCCCGGAGTTGTATGAGATTTCAAGCTCGTCACCTATGATTTTCGCGTCTGCTATGACCTTCTTGAAGTTCTTGGACTCCATTTGCATTCTTACAGGTAGGTCTAAGTTGAGCGACTGTATTAACTCCCTCCCGGTCTCCAGTACCGTGATTTGGTACGTTCGTTCGGCCCCAGTTTTCGTGTTCGTCAGTGTGAATACTAGGTGCCTAGCCCCGTCCTCATAACGGAGGGTCACGGTGTCCCGTTTCGTGCCTTTCCTAACGGTCTTGGAGAATTCGTCACGGTCCAAGGTTAGGAGCGTGTCGCTAGTGACATCATATGTTTCAAAGGCGGTGCTTGGGATATACACCTCCACTAGAAGGTTCTTGTCGGGACTCAGCGCCCTGATCAGGAATGAGTCGCTAGTCACGCTTAAAGGCACTTCACTGAGGGGCTTCAGCGAACCGTAAGTTAAGCGCTTGAACAGTGCTCCGTCGGGGTATTTCACAGTGAACACACTAACACCTATTTATAGGGTCTTCATAGAAGCTATAAGTTTGCTTCTTCTCTAGGAGTTGAAGGTGTTCCTTAGTGTTGAAAGAAAATATTACCGCTAAGCTACCCTATTAATGGTGCCTAACTTGGTGTTGAGGATTTCTAAGTCCCCTTTTGGTTACACGTACGTTGAGGGAACCCCTGAGGAAATCGTGACGTTACTTGAATTGATACGTGATGAGTGGGGGCGCGATACTGATGACTTAGATGACGCAATCAGAATCATAAGTAACTTTGAGGTCTTCTACGGGATGATACGAAAGAAGTTTAAGGAGTATATATCACCTAGAAAGAGAGAGGCTGACCTCATAAGGGGCTTAGTAGTTGTTGATAAGATAAAGCTCGTGAAGAGCGGTGATACTAGGGTAGCTACGGTAATTTTTGATAAACGAGTTAATCACGATGAGCTAGAACGGCTGGTGAAGAGACTAAGCAATTCACAGCAATCATAATTAATGAATTAGCGAGCTCTTGCGCGCCTAGCCTGTTGTTTTCGCGCTTTCCTCTTACGGGGCCTGAGTAATGTTTCCTGAACCTTACGGATTCGTTCAGCTATCTCTCGTGGATCAAGGTTTTCTTTAATTGCCTGAACAAGGAGGTCACTTATGACTATCATGGCCTCTAATGCTCGAACGTCAAGTGAGGTTGAGGTAACGGGTTCCTCATCCTCAAACAAGTATTCACTAAGCTCCTCCCCTTCCTCTTTCTCAATGACCTCACTCATCCTCTCCAAACTTTCTGTACTTTCCTCCTCTGAGATCCCAGGTGACGGCTCCTCCTCTGGCAAGCTAGCCCCTTCAGATGTGGTGCGTTAACTTATTTTAAATTTTACAAGTGGGTTCTAGTTAACTGTTCAACGGAATGGGTAACTTCAGTAGGAAGACGTCACCGTTTCTCAACCAAAGAAGGCACTCAAATTTACTTAATTCAGCCAGTAAGTTCCGTATCTTTTTGAAATATTTCTCATTTCCTCCCGCCATGAGCCTCGCTATCGTCGACACCGCTCGCTCCTCTGTGAGTTGCAGGCTAAGTACGTAGCCGCAGTTGTTTAGGGCTGCAGGCTCTAGGGAGTATGGTTCCTGCGTAATCGCAATTACATTTACGCCGAACTTCCTGCCTTCGCGGAAGAGTTTAGTCAATATGCTTACCCTATTCCTCGTTATGAATCTATGCGCCTCCTCAACAACAACTAAGGTTGGTTGCGGTCTTGACTTTCTATAATTAAAGAGCATGTGGACTAGCGCCTCAAGGTATATGATCTGAAGCGAAAGGCTCTCAACCCTGGAGAGATCCGCCACGATTAAACCCTCACTAAGTTCAACCGGTTCGAGCCACTCAACCTTACTCTCCAAGCCGGAGAGTGCCCTTAGGTAAGGAATTAGTGAACGAATGACGTCTTTGCTGAAACCTAAGTACTCAGGGGCGCGTGGGTCGGATGCTATGTCAAGTAAGTCTGTTACCTTGGGGTTGTCGAATAACTTGTATGCATAGATTATCATGTGTTGTAGAACGGACTTCTGCACGTTCCCTAACCTGAAAGCTGAGGCAATAAGGTCAGCCACCTCCTCGGCCCGCACGGCGGGGGACTTATCGAACCTAGCCAGTAAGTTAATGGGGTTCTCGGCTGGGTTAATCACCTTAGCTGCGGGTAACGATGCGTACTCTCCATGCACGTCAAGGACGAGGACGCTGATGTTTCTCTTTAAGGCCTCATCGATTAGCCGCTTAGCTGCCTGCGTCTTACCTGTTCCCGACGAACCAGTGATTATCATGTGGTTGTTTTCCCCCATCTTGAAGGTAAGGCATGGGGTTTGCCTACCCTCACTTTGCTTCCTAATAACTTTGAGAACTTCCCCTAGCGCTATACATTCGTTGATGCCTGTTTCTACATCCCGATGCTTAAGTCCCTCGAGTATAATGGGTATGGGCAAAGTCAGAGGTGAGAGCAGGGTTACGAGGCCGGTAACAAGCAGTGATGTAGGGAAGTTCATTTCATGTCCTGCTAGTAAGGCTGAAGTCAGTAACGCGCCTACTACCCAGGCAAGGATCATGGCGTAAAGACCAGCACTACTTTGGGGGAGGAGAAGTGGGCAGGCGAAGTACTCGCAAACCCCTCTAACGACTGATGCCACGCCTAATCCTCCAATGAATATTGGTAGAGTTGACCTCACATCCCATACCTTGGTGGATGATACGTGATGCGTGGTTGGGGTACGAGTTGAAAGCGACGCCCCACTAACCACGCCCAGTAGATATGCCGTTGCTATGATTGCTACTGATTGAACCACGTACTGACTCGAGGTCAACGGTGGAGCAGTAATGACGGTCAAGATCATGAGCGCCAGGCCCTCAATAGCCACTAGTATGAGGTGCCGTGATCTACCAGCAATATACCCGCCTAAACCCGCGAGAAGCCACGAAGATGCCACACCCATGAATACTAAGTACCCTAACCCCACACTAGCATAATATACTAGTATGTTAACAACAGTCAACGCAAGCGCTGAGATTATTATGCTATGGTTCCTCAAGGTGCTTATCCATGGAAGAGCTTGTATTACAGCATTATAAAAGCTATAAAGACTCCATAGATGAGGATGCGAACTGAACGTATGCTACAGGAAGGTGTGCCCATGGCATGAGTGATGGTTGGAAACACCTGAATAGCCGTGTCGCCGAGGTAGCGAGGAAGGCGGGCATCAAGGAACTTACGGAAGTCCAGGAGCAAGCGATACCTAAAATACTTAGTGGTAGACACACACTAATAGTGGCGCCAACAGGAAGCGGTAAAACTGAAGCCGCCTTACTTCCTGTTCTATCAAAGATAGTTTCAGCTAACCGACCTGTGAAGCCGGTAGCAGCGCTTTACATAACGCCGTTAAGGGCACTGAACCGGGACATGTTTCGCCGAATCGAGAGAATCTGCAGAGCCCTTGGAATTAAGGTAGCCATAAGGCACGGCGACACATCAAGCTATGCTAGGAGGATAATAGCTAGTAACCCACCCCACATCCTGATAACCACGCCTGAAACCCTCTCAATAATGCTCGTAAATGAAGCAATGCGCAAGCACTTAAGGAACGTAAGATGGGTCATCATTGATGAGTTCCACGAATTACTTGGAAGCAAGAGAGGTGCCCACTTACTTGCGGATCTCGAACGCCTAAGGGAACTTGCGGGTGCCTTTCAACGCATAGCCCTATCAGCCAGTATAGGCAATGTTAGGGCAGCCTCCGAAGCTCTTGCACCAGGTAAGGTTGTTGAGGAGGTGGTTGTTTACGGTGCAAGGCGAGCCGAGATTAAGGTGGAGGTCTCTGGTCCAGGGAGGTATGCAGATATCGTCAGGAAGATAGTTGATAAGATACGCAAACATGGACGCGTCCTAATATTTACTAACACTAGGGACGAGGCTGAAATGCTGGGCAATAAACTCATAACTTACGTCGAGCGCCACGGGCTAGGCTTAAAGATACGTGTGCATCATGGCTCCCTCTCCAAGAAGGAGAGGAAGGAGGTTGAGGAGGGATTACGTGAGGGAAGGATTAACGCGGTGGTTTGCACATCTAGTTTAGAGTTGGGCATAGATATAGGGCATATTGACGCTGTAATACAGGTTGGGTCACCTAAGCAGGTAACTAAGTTCCTGCAAAGAATAGGCAGGTCAAGACACTACGTTAGTGGAGTCGCACGCGGGTACTTAATAGCGCGGGACATACTCCACGAGGCGCTCGAGGCCCTAATCATAGGGAGAAGATCAATCAAAGGCGAGGTCGAGCCGGTAGATACGTACAGGAACCCGCTAGATGTGTTGGCTCACGTCCTTGTTGGAATGGCCTTAGAGGGGGGTTACACCCCTAAGAAGGCATGCGATATACTGAGGAGATCCTATCCGTTCATGGAACTGGACGAGGATGATGTAGTATCTTTAACGAACTTCCTCAGTAGGTTAAGGTACGTGAGGTTCGAGGGAGGCTCTTTCAGAGCAACTAAGCGTGGGAAGCTCTACTACTTAAGGACAACAATGATAGTTGATGCGCCCAGATACGATGTTGTGGACTTAACGTCCATGAAGAAAATCGGTTACTTTGATGAGGACTTCATAGTCATGCTTATGGATGAAAGAAAATACGATGGGGACAGTAAATTCGTCATACTTGCCGGCAGAGCGTGGAGAATCGTCGGGGTTGATGACGACGAAAAGAAAGTGTACGTTGAGCCACCAGTGTCGATAAGCGAGGCTGAGGTACCCTTCTGGCGTGGGGAGAGCATACCGGTGCATTATCGAGTCGCTAGGGAGGCGTGCGCAAATAGGCGGCTGCTTGCTATGGGGTACGTTATGCGAGACATAGCGAGGATAGCGGGAAAGGACGTTATTGAGGGACTAAAAAGGATACTAACCCAGCATATATCCTCAGGAGCGCCATTACCGAGCGAGCGAAACATCGTAGTAGAGATAATAGGTAACGAGGGTTTAATAGTAATCCACGCATGCTTAGGCACACGGGGTAATAGGGCCCTAGCGATACTACTGTCCTATGTATTGAGTAAGTACTTAGGCCGTAGGGTGGGGTTCACGGTCACTCCCTACGGCGTAATACTACTTACCGGGAACATATCGCACCTCTCAGGTGAGGGTGAGTACGCCATTGTAAGGAACATAATCAACGAAACGCTAAAGAGTCCCAGAATACTTGAGGAGCTTAATGCCGCAGTAAGCAATACATCCATGTACCTAATGGTTGTTTCCAGGGTTCTCCGACGTATGGGCGTTATACCTGCCGATGCTAGCTCGGAAGTTGTTAAGGCCCTAGTTAAGCGGTACAGTAAGGACGAGGTAGTATCGAGGGAAGCCTTCAACGAGATATACGTTAGGTTCTTGGACAAGGATTCTGTCATATCCCTATCACGGAAGCTTCACGACGGGTCAGTGAAGCTAACTTACGTGTCCCTAATGAAGCCCTCAGTCATCGTGAGTGATTTACTGAGATACGCTGGTCAGGTAGTGACTGGTGTTGCACGTTCTAGCGTGTTGCCGAGTAGCACG
>JALWZB010000066.1 GCA_027002995.1 Desulfurococcales archaeon | reverse complement strand
GCAGGAAGAGCTGAGGGAGTGGCTAGTTAGGGAGGGGTACGCGTTCTTCGTTGGGGACGGCTCCATACTCCCTAGGAGGACTTCCTTCAGCGAGGAACCCATGCCTAACGCCACCCCATTCAAGTCGCCCCCGGAGTTCAGGGTTAGGGTGAGGCTGCCCTGCGGCGACGTGGTTGAGGGGATGGCGATCAAGTGCGGCGTCACCGTCATAACGGGCGGTGCCTACCACGGCAAGACCACCTTACTGGAGGCGATTCAGGAGGGGATCTACGACCATGTCGCGGGTGACGGGCGTGAACTCGTTGTTTCTAGGCGCGGCACCGTACTCGTTAAGGCGGAGGATGGGCGGGTGGTGCACCACGTCGACATATCGTCCTTCGTAAGGAACCTGCCCTCCGGCACTAGGACCGACGACTTCTCAAGCCTCGACGCCAGCGGCTCGACGAGCATGGCGGCATCAATTAATGAGGCTGTGGAGGCTGGTGCCGAGGTCATGCTCCTCGACGAGGACACGAGCGCGACGAACCTCCTCTACAAGGACGTCTTCATGTCTAAGCTACTGAGTGACGACCCGATAAGGACCCTGTCCTCGCAGGTAAGGAGCTTAGTTGACGTGACGGGCACCT
Source organism: Desulfurococcales archaeon (assembly GCA_027002995.1). Classification (GTDB taxonomy): domain Archaea; phylum Thermoproteota; class Thermoprotei_A; order Sulfolobales; family NBVN01; genus WAOL01. The sequence goes on along the minus strand of JALWZB010000066.1, from coordinate 1,182 downwards.
CCGTCGTCGCTGTCGCGTCAGCAACCTCCACCCTCCTAGGCGAGGCCGATAACGCGTTACTCATGCGTAAGTACGTGCCGCGCGACGCTACCCGCGAAGCTAGGGAGGCTAGGGAACACTCATCCACCCTACGCACTAAGTACTCACCGCCTAGGCCGAGGGCCTACGCGGGGGTTAAGGGCTTAGTCAAGGTTAAGGCAACATCATTCAAGATCGTTGCCGAGTACGGTGACGGGCTGAGGTTCGAGTTAAGCCTCAGGGACAACCCAAGGATAGTTGAGGAGGGGCAGGTCAGGCTAATAGCCCACGCGGTGAGTAAGCTAGCCAGGATGTGTGACCCCATCCCCGTGCGTGACCTTGTCAAGCGCATTAACGAGTCGCTTGAGCGCGAGGGCTTCAGGGCGTTCGCACCGGCCACCCACGTCCCACCCGACCTTACATGGGTTGACGGGCTGGACATTGTTTGGGTCCTCAACAGATTGCCTAGGGCGGTTTTTAAACAGGTTTAAGCACTTATTGAACAAACAACGTGTTTCCTGCCTTAACGCGTTAGTAAGGTTTTTTACGTGTTCCCCACTACCCTTCACCCAATAACAGCTTGATAAGGGGGTGCATGGTATGGAGCCTGTGAAGCTAAGCATTAGGAGCACCTTACTGCGTGAGGTGATTACGGAGGGTCTTGACGGGGCCTTGAACTTCAGGACGTACTTAGCCGGTAAGTGGGTGTGGAAGGATGAGAACATAGTTGTGCGTAGCCCCATAGACTCAAGCGTGATTGCGAGGGTCCCTAAGCTCTCATGGAGTGACGTGGAGCCCGTGCTGAGTAAGGTGTACGAGAGGGGCAGGTGGGCAGTCAGGGATACCCCAGGCGATAAGAGGTTAAGGATACTCTCCAGAATGGCTGACGTCATGGAGGGTGTTAAGGAGGACTTCGTGGAGGTACTCATGCTTAACGCCGGTAAGACTAGGAGGCACGCAGAGGGTGAGGTTAGGGCATGCATTGATAGGTTGAGGATAGCGGCGATGGATACCCGCAGGTTGATCGGGGACTACATACCCGGCGACTGGAGCTCCCACACCCTAGAGAGCGAAGCGATAATCAGGAGGGAGCCCTACGGCATCGTGCTCGCGGTAATCCCCTTTAACTACCCGCTATTCGACACGGTCAACAAGTTCGTCTAC
>JALWZB010000065.1 GCA_027002995.1 Desulfurococcales archaeon | reverse complement strand
ACCGAGGCTTACGAGCCCCTTCTGAAGTGCGTTGACAGGCTGTCCGGGAAGGTCTTTGAGGGCATTGTTGAGGAATCCTTACCTGAGCTGGTCAGGGTGGGTGCTGTGACCACGAAGCCAGCACTAGTAGGTCCTTGGTGGCGTAGGGGGGAGGAGATAGACCTAGTGGTACGTGACCCGGGGAATAGCGCAACATTCATAGAGGTTAAGTGGGGCACCGTGAAGAAAGGCGGGGTTAAGGCACTACTAAGGAAGCTCAGAGATAAGGCGAGATCAACCGGCCTACAAGAAGGGGTGAATGAATTCGTACTCGTGCTAGGCAAGGCTCACTGGCTTAAGGAACCAGTGGCGGAAGTTGAGGGGCTAGGCAAGGTCGTTAACTATGAGTCCATATATGAGTTGCGCGCCGCGCATAAACTAGAAACCTGATCATGTTGTGAATCACTCACGCTCGTCCGTTAATGATTTCGGACAATTATTTAGCGCTTAGATGAGAAGTTAATATGAAGGAGGTTGAGTAGGTTGCCTGCACCACCAGCCCCACCCCCGCTAAGACCCCCTCCAATAAGGGGAGGGCCGGGCAAGGGCTTCAGGCTAGACCCGAGCATGGCTGTGAAAGCCATCGAAGCCGTTAAGGCGGCGCTACCCCTCCTTACCGTAGGCCCACCAATAGTCAGAACCGGGCCTGCGGGGGACGTGCACGCTGACGTGCCCGTGATGTACATGGACTTCGCCGTCGATAGGATTCACTATGACCCCTACGCTAAGGCACCATCACCTAAGGGTAGGCCCGTGAGGGCTTGGGGCGTGAGCGTTGATCCTAGCGAGGCACGGAGCGTAGTTGAGGCCGCTCTGAGGGAGGCTTGGGTAGTTGAGGCAGCGGAGTTCAGGGATCCTGAAGATGCTTGGGCGGTTCCGGTGGCGTGGAGGAACATGATAATAATGCATGTTAAGGTCTCCTACGACGGCTCGGAGCTGGTGCCGGACTACGGACTTACTGAGGAGGTAAGGAGGTACGCGCTATAACCTCAAGGGAGCCCTACTGGTAATTGCCGCCTACGTCAAGAAGGAGTGGTTCCTCTCAGCCTTAATCGTACTGTACGTTATCTTAGCTTCAGCAGATCACTCCCTAATCGCGAGGACCCCCTCCTTAATAGACGTGGACAGTTTGGCCGTGATAATAGCCTTACTAACAGTGTCACGCGGTATTGAACTCTCGGGAGCCTTCAGCAGGGCCGCCCCAAAGATCATCCTAGCCTCGGGAGGTTCCCCAACGAAGCTCATGACACTAATTACTTTAATTGTCGCTCTATCGTCCGCCGTAATAATGAATGATACGGCGATGTTCATCTTCGTACCCCTAGTAGTCACGATCTCGCGCCTAACCCGCACGGATAAGGCTAAGGCGGTGGTCATGACCGCTATAGCAGCTAACGTGGGTTCGGCCCTAACGCCGATAGGTAACCCGCAGAACATAATCATCTGGAGGAGGTACGGGCTAGCACCCCATGAATTCGTTGCTGGCATGACGCCGTACGTTGCCGCCTGGCTAGCCCTACTACTGTTGCTAGTACTCCTAACCCACAAGGAGGAAGGCAGGGTTGCCGCACTCCCCATGCCTAGGGTTAAGGTTAAGGGAGCCCTCCTCGTGTCCTCCATAGCGCTCCTGATCCTAAACGTGGTCCTAGCTCAGGTAGGTCAACCACTGATCGGTTTAGCGGTGACGTTCGCCACCCTAGCCTTGGTCGGTAGGGAAGCAATACTTTCCCTGGACGTACCGCTCATACTGATCTTCGCCCTAATATTCGTGGACTTC
>JALWZB010000064.1 GCA_027002995.1 Desulfurococcales archaeon | reverse complement strand
TCATACTCCGCCCTAACCACGAACGCGTCAACACCTAAACACGTCGTGGCCTTGACGACGAGCCTTAACGCGGCCACGGTGCCGCGGCCACCTCCCTTACCCCAATACTTGCTGGCCGCCTTGAGGAGTTCCTTAACGTGCTCCGGCAGCCCATCAACCAGCTCGGAGTCCCTAACGATCCCCACGACCTTACCTGATTTGTGTAGGCGGAGGAGGGTTGCGGGCGTGATCGGTATCGCTAACTCATGCAGCCTCACTAAACCCTCCCCGCAACCCTTAACGAGTGGCTCCGGGATTACGGGGACTAGCGCGGAGTCACGTATGAATGAGCCTCCGAGTTCGTTAAGTAGCTTGCCCGCCCTCCTAGACCCCCTTAAGTAGTCGGTGATGATGTCCTCCATCTCTGCGATCAGCTTGCGGGGAACCTTACGGGGCACGTCGCCGTAGGCCTTAACCAGCACCTCACCGTAACCCGGCCTGGGCTCGGCGTTAGGTAGGTTGCCCGGTACTGCGGGTAGGTGTAGGTTCACCCTACCCTCATGCGTCCTCACCCAGTCAATCGTTGCCTTAACTAGGCGTGGGTCATACACCTTATACAGGCCTGACTCACCAACCTTAAGGTGATCCTCGCCCCCATCCCACCAGATGAGTGCCCTACCCACCCTCTCCCCGTACCTCAGGAACCTACCTGCCCTCTGCACGACCGTGGTCGGGGGCGCGGCGTCCGTGGCGAATATGTTGGAGGTCATGTCCACGCCGGCCTCCACAGCCTGAGTGGCTATGACGGCGTAGGGCTCGCCACCGCCCTCCCTAGCATCCCTAGCGATGGTCTCGAGCCTCTTGATTAAGGCCCTCCTGTCCTTAGCGGTGAATCTTGAGTGGAGGAGCAGGATCCTCTCAGGCTCTATGGGGAGCTCCTTAAGCGCTAGGCGGTAGGCCTCAACGGCCTCACCCACGGTGTTGAAGACCGCCAACACCCTCGCCGGCTTAAGGCCCCCGCCGCACGCGTCAGCAACCCACTTAACAACCTCCTTAACCCCGCCGCCGTCGCTGACTGGCGTGAGCCCCACAACGTACTCCTTGCTGACCCTATCAATGATGAAGTCGTCCCTCACACCATACGTCCCGGCCCTCCTTAAGTGATCCTCGGTGAAGCTAACCACCCTCACCCGCCTCCTTCCCCAGCCCAGCACCTCCTCGATGGTCTTAGGTAGTTGGGGAGGCATGGTCGCGGTCATGATTATGAGGTGTTGGTCGTGAATCACTGCCTCCCTGGCGAGGAACGCTATGAACGCTAACGCCTTCCCAGAGTCGGCTAGGAGGTGGGCTTCATCAACAACTATGTTTGAGGTGAGTGCCGAAGCCCACGAGAACACGTAGTGACCCATGGATCCCCAGACGCGCTCACCACCCATTAGTGAGGTGAGGACCTTACCAACATCCTCCGGCGCCACCCCAAGCGTTGTTAGCGCGAGCGTGTCGACCGTCGTTAACGTGACTGGCTTAACGAGGTAGAGTGAGTCCGGGTTCATCATGTACCTAGTGCCGATTAAGCCCTCCCCCAAACCGCTCTTACTGAATAGCTCCTTAAACACGCTCACCTGCTGCTCGAGCAGGGCCCTCAGCGGGTAGGCTATGACCGCCTTAAGCTCCTCCTCAACACTGTACTTAGCGATGGTTAGGGAAATGACTGTCTTGCCGTACCCCGTCGGGGCCTCAATAATGAATACGTTCCTCTCACCCCACTCCCTCTCAAGAACCTCCGCAACCCTACCTATGAATGGCCTGCCCACACCCCCGTAGAGGGCGTTGATTACGTCCAAGTAATGCTTCCTAATCCCGGCTAACCTAACCACCCTTCACACAGGGTTAGTGGGGCCCCGCACCTAATTGCCTTAGCGCGTGATCCAGCCCAGCAACCCACCTCCTGTAGGTACGCATCCTCCACCCAGCATCCCCCTCACCACCCGTAGCCTCAAGCACGCCCGCAGCATCCATTAAGTGCCTCACGTACTCAGCCAGCGCGACAGGGTCCTCCAACGCAACGAACCTGTAGAGGGCGTCGACAGCCCTCAGCACGTGGTCGCTCTCCTCACATAGCCTCACGCCGGCACGGCCCAGCAGGCTTTTGAGTACGAAGCGCCTGACGCACCGCATTAGGGGTGATGAGGCGTCAACGTGCTTAGATAGCTCCCCGCATAACTCTCCCCTCAGTAGCGGGTGCCTCCTCACCTCCACTGGGGTGTCTCCGTAGACCTTGTAGATCTTGCCCTCCTCATCAACCCTGACCAGCCTCAACCTCAGCACGTCGATGTTCGTCATCCTTAACGAGTCGGTTAGCTTAATGCTTAGTGCTAGCCTAGCCATCACCGCTGACGGAACCACGGAAGCTTCAGGGAACTCAGCAATGATTTCCTTACCGACGTCCCTAGCGTTGATCCTCCACCTCATGGCCTCCGACGGGTCCTCACCCATCACTGCTGAGGCGTTGAGCACCTCGGTGACTTCGGATGGGTCTAGGAGCAGGAATACGTTGGTGTTACCCACCTTCCTCACGTATGAGGAGTGGAGGCCCAGTAAGCATAGGAGGGCGGCGTTAACGGATAGCTTCTGAGGCACCTGCTCCCCCAAGGACGTGAACTCCCACACCCCGAGGGACCCGTACTTATCGCAGGACTTGAAGAGGGCTAGGCTGAGGAAAGGTGCTTGAGAACCGATGATTACCTCCTTACCCTTAAGCCTCACGCGGAGCTCCACGACCCCCGAGCGCTTGAGGGCATCAGGGTTCTTGATAGCTACCTCCCCGACCTTAGCGATGAGGTGGCCGTAAGGCACTATGCTTGCCTTACCCCCTCCCTTCTTCTCGGGCCAGAAGTCCTCAGCCTTAACGCCTAGGTGCTTGAGGAGGTTCTCCAGGGACTTGCGGTCGTTGAGGGCGGTCATTATCCTTAGCCTGTTGATCACCTCGTCCCCATCCTTAGCGATGGCCCTGAACGCCTGCACGAACGCATCGTCAGGTAACTCCACGCATTCAGGCGTCACCCTACCGCCAGCCACGCTCAGCAGGTACGCGACACCCTCATAAAGCATGGAGCTCATGAGCGACGCGTCGGGAGGCACCTTAAGGACTAGCCTCAACCCTTAATCACCCCAACAACGACCCCCACATCCTCTACCTCCAGTAAAACGCCCTCGCTTGAGGGGGTGACCCGCGCTACGGGCTCCTCACCCACGGCGGTCAGGATCGGGCTGGCGAAGGGGATTACGTCACCCCTCAAGTACCTGAGGGCCGGTGACTCATCCTCACCGTAGGGCTTGAAGGGGTCGGCGTACGACTCCACAACCCACTTGCCCGAGAGGAGCTCGTACTGGGACACAGCCTTGAGTGGGAAGGAGTAGCGAGTCATTCCCCCAGCACTACTCGGCAACGCCTTGACACCCCTCCTAAGCACCCTAACCACGGAGGCTAGGCTCTCCTTACTCCCCACCCTATGGACGCGCCATAAGTGACTATCACTTAGCGGCAGCCCCTGCGGGCGCGTAAGCATCCTAACCGCCGGGTTGCGTCGCCACACGAAAACCCACTCGATCCTAGGTGCGTCCCTGGGTTGATCACCGCCTCCAGAAGGTAGGGGTGCTAGCACGGTCCTACCCCTCGCCGGGGCGTCGAAAGATCCCTGAGGGTCCTCGGCGTTCGGGTACCTAACACCCCCGCTCTCCCTGACGGCTATTACCCTGCCTATGTCCTGGTACTTTATCGGGACGCAGTTAAGCGGTTTTAGGGCCACTGCCATTAGGTCCTTGGTTAACGCGTTCATTATTAGCGGTAGGGAGCTCTCCCCTAACCCCTCAGACCTAGCTATAGCTTCCGCTACGGCTCCTAGGACCGTCGTTGGGGGTGGGTAAGTGTATGGTGGGGGCGACTTCGTTAGGCCCGCTACCGTTGCTTGGTACCCCCACACGAACTCCACGTCGATGACGTACGCTACTGCCTCCCCCATCATCACTTCTGGAGCACCTTCGCGGGCCTCGCTTAATGCTTCTCGAGCCTGCTTACCGCGTCCTTAACGGCTTCCTCAAGCACTTCCTCAAGCGTCCTCTTCCCGCCTGCCTCGTAGATGTGGAGCTTCGTGGCCTCACTCACTAGTGAGAGCTTCTTCCTCGCCGCCTCAACGTAGTTGGCGCTGAAGGGGCTTGGAACGGTCCACACGTTGTTTGAGACCGCGATTACGAGGGACTCCCACTCAACCGTTGGGAGGAACCTAGTCTTCTTCGCCCCGAACCCTAGCTCCAGCACGAGCTTCTTCAAGGCGTTCAGTGCCGCCTCAATCCTCCTCACCCTCTCATCCTCGCTGACGGCTGGCTCGCCGGCGTGGGCCGCTACGTAGGTTGTCCTACCCACGTACCTCGTGTCTAGGTCGAAGCTGAAGGTGTAGGGGGCGGAGCCTATCTCCACGTAGTATATCATCTGCCCCATCCCGCGCTCCCCTTCCTCCCTCTCAACGAATTCCGTGCCCAACGCGTACCTGCTGTGTAGCTGCGCCTCCGTGACGGCCGCCTCAAGACCCTCGGCCACGGGTATCATGTACCCGACGTAGAAGTTCGACGTCCTCTTAACCTGCTTCACCGCTACCTTACCTCCCCTCTCAGCGTAGAGGAATCCGCCCACGTCCTCCACAACGCATCCCTTAATCACTGCCTTCTCGAACTCGTGGGCGAGCCTCTGCGTCTCCGCCCTACCCTTAGCCTTCCCCCTAACTATGTCGGCCACCGAATCACCGTGTGCGTGGGCAACTACGTTCAGGTTGGAGGACTTCAGGAATATCCCCTTAGCGCAGAGCCCGCAGACATTGAGGCCCATGCCGCTGGCCTCATTAGCTAGGAGTTCCTGGTAGCCGTGCGCGACCGCCTCACCAGACACCGCGGGTACGTGTATGGTTACGTACTCGCCCCCCTTCCTAACGACGACCGGGACCCTCCGGTGCCTGACGTAATTGCCTACGGACTCAGTCATGTTTAAGGCTTCCGCGTTCAGGATCACCCTCCCGCGTACGGACACGAACACATCTCCACCCATCACGCACCACCCGAACCGGACGAAACACCCTCCTGAGCACCAGCCTCGGCCTTCCCGCGCTCCTCACCCCTCATCAGCATGAGCTTACTCGCGATGGATAAGGCCCTAGCGGCGATCAAGGCCAGCGCCTCCCTCAACTCCCTATAGGTCTTAAGGGAGGATAACTCAACCAACTCCTCCTCAACACCCTTAAAGCTAGTGTGCCTCAACACGTCGTAAGCGCCCTTAACCCTAAACGCCTCCCTACCCAACCCAAGCAGGGAGTGCGCGTCCCTCAAAGCCTCCTCAATATAGGTAAGGGCCAAATCCTTAGAGGGAGCCCTAGCAACCCTATCAACATGGGAAGGCCCCTCCTCAACAACCAAAACACCCAAAACCCTAGAAACATTATCAAAACGACCAACCAACAAACCCACCCAATCCCTTATAACGAACAACTAAATAAATCTATACCAAGAGCAACACACCAAACAAAGCCAAAAACAGGTAATACCCAACCAACAAACTTATTCAGAAAACAAAGCAACGTAATACCAAAGCAACACACCACCTACCCATCCCAAAGAAAGACAAACAACAAAAACAAAATAAGACTCCCCAATCCATCTATTCATTCACATTTGATACCGGGCCAAGAGACTAAGCCCCTAACTACTTTCAATTCATTCTTTATTGATACAAGGTTCGACGTGTACGTCAACGGTCAGAAAGTAGCTCCCGCCTTTCAATTCATTCTTGTTTGATACACACCACCAGAGCTTCTCGGATACCATAGCATACCTACTCTTTCAATTCATTCTTGTTTGATACGGTCTCTCATTAAAAGGGCACTCACTGTACGGGTCATACTTTCAATTCATTCTTGTTTGATACTGCTAAGTCTCACAGGGATATTATCCGTATCGTGCCTAACTTTCAATTCATTCTTGTTTGATACAATCCGTTGTGGTTCGCTGTTTATGGGGTGGTTTTTAGTTCTTTCAATTCATTCTTGTTTGATACGTTATAATATCCCTTTATGGTAAGCGTCTTAAGTATTTCTTTCAATTCATTCTTGTTTGATACGGGATGGGAATGGGTGCACACACATTAATCAGTAATCGGGCTTTCAATTCATTCTTGTTTGATACATGAATAGGGAATGGGGGCATACACCCATGAGTAAGACTTTCAATTCATTCTTGTTTGATACCGAATACTTATATATCCCCTTTTTAAATAAGCCTTTCCCTGAGATTATTCCCGAGCGTCGGCGCTGTGAGGACATAATTGGAAGTAGTCACTAGCAAGCCAATCCACGCGTAGTTATTCCACAAAATGAATTGATGTTCATTTGTTGCTTGCGTGTTTTTATTGGTTGTTTTGTTTTTCTCTTTGGGGGGTT
>JALWZB010000063.1 GCA_027002995.1 Desulfurococcales archaeon | reverse complement strand
TGGGTGTAGGTCTGAACTACGGTGGTCCATCAGCCGGAATATTGGGTATTCAGGATAGGAAGGAACTCTTAAGGCAGCTCCCTGGGAGGCTTGTTGGCATGACTAAAACTGTTGATGGGTCGGAAAATGGCTTCATGCTGATCCTGCAAACTAGGGAGCAACATATAAGGAGAGAGCGCGCAACATCAAACATTACAACGAATTCCGGCCTTGAAGCAATAGCTGCTGCCGTGTACGTGTCGTTACTCGGTGCTAAGGGTCTCAAGAGGTTGGGTGAGGCGCTACTGGGCCGCACTACGTACTTCTTAGAGACCCTACGTAAGCGCGATATTGGGGCTGCACCACTCTTTGAGAAAGGGCTATACTTCCGTGAGGTCACGATCTCCTTCAAGGGCAGGGATGCAAGGGACGTGATAAGCCAATTAGAGAAGCATGGAATCCACATAGGGCCGCCATTGTCTAGGTTTTATGATGTGATGCACGACTGTAGCTTACTGTGCTTAACGGAACTTCACAGCAAAGATGACATAGATGAGCTAGTGAGTAAGCTGGCCCTAGTACTCGGAGGTGAGACAGGATGAAGTACAGGCAGGCATGCTGGGATGAACCACTAATATTTGAACTAGCCTCTAACCAAGATAGAGAAACATTCCAGCTTGGAGACGACTACTTCGCTAAGCTAGGTAAGGAAACCCTCACTGAAGTAGCGCAGGACATTGTTCGAAAGGAAGGTCCTAACATACCTAACCTCAGCGAGCCCGAAGTTGTGCGACATTATACCCGATTAACTCAAATGTCCTATGGAATAGATGTGGGTGTAGTTCCACTCGGTTCATGCACGATGAAGTACAACCCTAAGATTTGTGAGGACCTAGCTAGCGACGACAGGATAACATACGCCCATCCCTACATGAGTGAGGAGCACCTACAAGGACTACTAGAAATGCTTTACACCCTACAAGAGTGGCTAGCTGAATTAACAGGTATGGACGTATGCTCCCTACATCCCCCGGCGGGGGCTGCAGGCGAGTTAGCTGGCGTACTAATAATTAGGGAATACCTGCGGGATAAAGGGTACGCGCATAAGGATGAAATTCTAGTACCTGAGAGCGCGCATGGAACGAACCCAGCTAGCGCTGCCATGGCAGGATTCAAAGTAGTACACATACCTACGGATGAGAGAGGAAACACAGATCTAAACGCGTTGAAAGCCGCAGTTTCCGATAAGACGGCAGGAATAATGCTAACAAACCCAAGCACCCTTGGATTATTCGAAGAGAAAATAACGGAGATATCCGACCTGATACACTCTAAAGGAGGGCTTCTTTACTATGATGGAGCAAACCTAAACGGCATACTAGGCATAGCTAGGCCAGGCGACATGGGGTTCGACATCGTCCACTTAAACCTGCATAAGACATTCGCGGCACCTCATGGCGGAGGCGGACCGGGAGCAGGCGCCATATGCGTTAAGAAGGAACTTGCTGACTACCTGCCTAAACCACTAGTAAGGAGGGAAGGAGGCAGGTATTACCTGGACTATAACACTAGGAAAAGCATAGGGAGGATAACGTGGTTCTACGGCAACATCGTGCCAGCTATAAAATCATTCATATACTTAATGATGCTAGGCCCCGAAATACGTGAAGTGGCTGAGGTAGCTGTATTAAACACCAACTACTTCATGAAGAAAATCAAGGAGCTCCCAGGAATAGACTTAATCTACGGGCGTGAACGCTGGAGAAAGCACGAGGTCGTAATAAGTTTTGAGAATCTTTATCGTGAGACTGGCGTGAACGCGGAGGACGTGGCGAAAGCCCTACTGGACAGGGGAATACATGCTCCAACAA
>JALWZB010000062.1 GCA_027002995.1 Desulfurococcales archaeon | reverse complement strand
CGGGTGGATTCTCTAGGTCTATGTCGAGGGTAACTACGATTGGGTACTTCGCGTTCTCTATGCCTACTAGTAAGCCTTTGGTCTGCCCTTCCCTCACCTTCTTTATTGCTTTATCGGCGTACCTCACCGCGAGGTCGTAGGTCCCGTCGGGCGAGCTGTCGTCAACGATGATTATCTCGTGGGGGATCCCCGCCAGTGCTGCCCTGACCCGCTCGGTGAAGGGTTTGACGTAGTTGACCTCATTATACGTTGTTGTAACGATGGACACACCTTCCAGTGACTCGAGTAGTTTGTTAGTTGGGCGCACATCGGTTCGACACGCTGTGTTCGCGGTGAATTGCTTCATGACTGATCACGTCCTCATAGCACTTAATGGTTCCCTTTAAATGGGGTTGCTTACGGCCTACACTCTCCTTAAAGCCTTCTCCACTCCCTCGCCCTTGGTTAGGGCCGCACCTAGCTTACTCAGCACTTCATCGGACTCCCTTATCAGTGACCTAACCCTGCGGTTCCATGAAAGGACTAGGGGCCTTATACCGCCCCGTGTTGCCTTAACGTAGAGGGCGTTCATGTCACGCACGTACTTCTCCACCCTACGCACGTCAATCTCGGAAATGCTGCTGAGTGTCTGTATGACCCCCGGCTCTCTCAGTCCCTTACCTATGGTCTTCTTGAGTACTGAGTCGACTAACTCGTAGAGCGCCACCAGGTCCTCCTTCCCGAGCTTGAGCTTCTTGCCGATGACCTCCCTCCTCACTGGGGTGTCCACCATCACCTGCACCTCAGACACTTGAGGGAGGGCCTTATCCGTCTCTACCTTACCGAAGGACACGGCCATACGCATTAGGAAGATCGTTGCTAGCGTACCTATTGCTAGCGAGGCTAACCTAGCGAACACGCTTAAGGCAAGTACAGCACGTAATTCATTGTCAGCCATTAGTATGAGGGTATGCAGCAGCGGGAACCACACCATCGGGTGCAGCAGGGTAACTATGGCTGAGAGGCTTCCGGCACCGAGACTCTCCAATGCACGCGTAATTAGGTTAGGCAATCCATTCACTGGCGGCGTGTACTTCCCGGACTCCATCAACACGACGTACTTACCTGGACTACCTAACCATGCGAATAACGCGTTGGCGAAGCCACTGTAGTTGTACTGCGCGCTACTGAGTCCAAGGACCTCATTGATGAATATGGAGCCGTCGGAAATCACGTACGCCTTAAACCCTCCCCTAACCACGTACGCGGCAATAGCGTCACCCTTTAAGGTCCTACCAGCGACGACCGCACCATCACTCACGCTCAACCTAGCAGCGTAATCAAGATATAGCTTGTAACTCCCCGCGCCAGGACCGCCAGGGACTTTAAGGAGCGCTAACGGGTAGGGATCCCCTTTCACAGATTTCAGCGTCACGCCGTAGTGTATGAATACACTCACGTTAAGTGCCTTAAGTATTGGATCCGTGTAAGGCCCTTCATCAGCAACAAGGAGGGACGCGCTCCCATACCTCTGCATAGACCAGCTCAGAACCTTACTCACGCACCGTACCTCGCCTGAGCTGTAGGGTTCTTCCGGCGATATGAAGACCGCTATCACAGGCGAGTTTAAGCTGCTTAGCGAGTCAGCAACGCTGCACCAATCAGTTACTGCGTAAACCCGGTACCCGCGGGACTTAAGCATGCTCATTAAGCTAGATGTCCCGTCCCAGCCTGTATTGGCTGGGGACGCACCGGAGGTAACGACTGGTGTGCGCGGCGGGTACTCAAGTAGCGCTATGAATATTATGAAGATCACGGCATACAGGAAGTACCTGCTACGCATTAAGACTTACCCTCCTCCTTCCTTAACTCCTCAACCGACCACGCCAAGGCGCTTAACTTGAAGAGCTGCAAGGCAGCGACGATGAATGTGAATCCTATGAGTGCGGACATAGCTGACGTAGCCACCAAGGCCCTGCCCATGTAGGTGACCGCCATGTTGAAGAACTGGTACGCTACGATCAGTAACGCTATGCCTAACCCGAGATATATAAACTCCCTGATCCTCGCATATCGCGCACGCACCGTCATGGCGTTACCCCCAGCAAGTAAAGCACGTACCTCAAGACTGTTAGTAAGGAGGAGTAAAAAGAGTAATAACTCTGCATTACGGTCTCATCAATACTCGTCGGTGAGGCGCCCCCTGCCGCCCAAGGCGGAGAGACCCCTTTGAAGGCAACTAAGTACGCCGATATTGCGAGCGTTATTGCGGCTATCACAGCTAAGGACACCCATCCCCTACCCCCGATTAGAATGTGTGTTAGCAGGAGACGCATCACTATATACGACACCACCAGCACTGCGATGCCTACACCTACGTTAATGATTGCTGCAGGAACATTCGATGGGGTGGTCACGCCACCCAAGTACTGGCTTATCGCCTCCCGTATGGGTATCATGATGAACGGGTAGAACAGTATGGAACCCATGAAAGCCATCCAACCAACGACGAACCTTGATGGGAAACCCCCAGCAGTTAAAAATGACTTCAGGCTCCTTAGCCATTCCTCAGCGTAACTCCTTACCCGGATAGGGTTGGGGACAGCGTAGCTTGTGAGTATATCCATCACTGCGCTCGAAAGGTACGTCCCGAGCCCTATTACGAAGATGAATACGAAGAGCCTACCCACTAACGTGTGGGCGAATATGTCCCATAGCATTGACAGCCCGGGAGAGGGCGTGGAGCCTACCCTAAGTAGCGACACGTAGAACCCGTAGATGAACCACGCCAGGATCACGGGCAAGCCGACCTTTACGACCTCGAAAACCAGGAAGGAAAGAGCGCCCCGGGCGCTTACCTCAGTCCTCACTCTACTTGGGCGCCACACCCCAGATATTACGTCAAGCGGTAAGTATGTTATGAAGCCCAACACGACAAACACCGTTAACGTTAGTGATGGAGGCGCGCCACTACAGACCATTATCACGTACGCGACGTACGCTATGGCTAACCCGACAGGGTTACCCATCATGGCGAATAAAGCACCCACCAGCCCCACGACGCTAATTATCGCCGTAACGAGGGCCTGAGCGATCTGCAGGAAACCAGCAGCCACGTTCACTAAGTTCATCAACTCCCTAATCGACGATGCTGTCGTCTGCGCCAGGAACCACGTCACCGGAATTACGGCTATGACTCGTCCTGCCCTAGATAAGTACGTAACCAGTCCTGATTCGGGGCCACGTAACCTCAACCACCACCCCCTCCCACACCTCTGCGAATAGCGTTTCTCATCGCCTCCACGAGTCTCGAAGCTGTGATTGCGTAACTCTCATCTAGTTTTTGACCGGACCATCTGGCGAGCTCATATATTTTAGTGAGTTGCTCGAAAGCCGTGCCAGCTACGCTTCTTGCCTTACGCAGATACTCCCTATGAGTTTCCGAAGGACTCAGCGGCACCAAGGTGGATAACAACGCAACAGCATCCCAGTAAGCCCGAATTACTGACGCGTTAACCCCACCCACACCCCTAATTTTGGGTGCTACTTTACCCTTACGCATGCTAAGTACCACGTACCGTGCCCTCTCCCTAAGCAACCTAGACACCAAGTACAGAAGTAACACGCCTATAATGCTTGCTAGGACAACCCTTAAGAAGGAGAAGGCATTAGCAGTGTTCACTTGAGGGCTAGGCACCTGCGGCTGTATGTTAGGTAAGTTAAGCTTGGGTATTTCAGGGATTGTGGGGGTAGCCCCGGCCTTTGGTACTTGGGTGAGTTCCTTTAGCCCGTCAGTTATTGATTTAATTACGTATGGTAAGGACGCGTTATTCCCTAAACCAGACATTAGCTCCGATAGTGATCCGGGCGTTAAGTTACCTGAGAGCGACAGCTCTGAACTCCTCTTCGCTAACTCCTTGAGCAACTCCGTTGTTCGGGGATCTTTGCTTAGGTTCGCTAGTCTCTGGGCTATGTCGGCAATCGCTCTCAAGTCCTCTGGGGTGAGGTTGCTTAACCCCAGTTCCTTAACGTCGGTTGGGTTGACTAAGCCGTACTTAACCGCTAAGCCCAGCGCTGACTTAAGTATTGCTAGGTCCTCCGGGCTGAGTGAGCTTATGTCTACCTTATTCCTAAGTTCCTGTAGGTCTACGTTACCTGTTAGTGCCCATTCCTTCAGAACCTCCCGTAACGCGGGATCCTTCGCGAGGCTTGCGAGCAGGCTTAAGTCTATCCTTAAGTCTGAGGGCATCTGCCCGTTACCCTGCGTTGTTAGGGCCGATAATTTCGCCACGTCATCGCTTGTTAGCTGGGCTGCCGCCTTAGGATTATTCGCGAGTGAATTCACTACGTTAGTTACGTTTAGCACGCCGTTCCCTAATCCCTCATCGCCTAAGAGGGTGTCGATATTTGTTGAATTGAGTAACTCGCTTATTTGCTGAAGACTTAAGTTGGATGTTAGGATCTTCGTTACTATGTCGGGCGAATGCCTTATTATTCCGCTAGTAGATTCGTCCTGCGCATTCACGGTAACGACACTATATATAATCATGAGTAACATGAACGCTGCCAGCAGTGCCGCCATACCCCTAGATACGGTCGCGCCAGCATTCATCTTCATTAACATCGCTTCCGTTGACTCATCGTTGTTAAAACTCATATACCTTAACATTCAATACCGTCTCGGTGATTTGTACGGTAACGAGGTTTTCGGCAGTAATGAGTAACGTGCTTGCGAGCACAGCAGACATACTTATTGAGAGGGAGAACGAGATCCGCTTCATCGTGGCCTCAATGATTGTTGGGGGGCACATCCTCCTCGAGGGGGTTCCCGGGATAGCTAAGACCTTAACTGCTAGGGTCGTGGCGCGCTTGTTTAAGCTTTCTTTTAGGCGTATTCAGTTTACTCCTGATTTGTTGCCTGCCGATATTGTTGGTACGCGTGTTTTCGATCCCTCCCGCGGTGTCTTCGTCGTTCGTGAAGGACCCATATTCGCCAACATTATCCTAGCCGATGAAATAAACCGCGCGTCGCCAAGAACACAATCAGCACTACTGGAAGCGATGCAAGAGAAACAAGTAACTATAGAGGGGGAGACAAAGCTGCTGCCGGATCCATTCATAGTTATCGCGACTCAGAACCCCATAGAGATGGAGGGCGTGTTTCCCCTACCTGAAGCCCAGTTGGATAGGTTCCTCATTAAGTTAGAGGTTGATTACCCCAGTGATGCAGGGTTGCGTGAGATACTGAAAAAGATAGATAGGATTGAAGCCGCGCTTGAGGAGTTACGCCCAGTAGCTTCAGCGCAGGACATATTCATGGCTAGGGAGGAGGTGAAGGCTGTTAGGGTTGATGACGCTATATACGACTACATTGTCGCTATAGTGCGAGCAACTCGTGAGCACCCGGCAGTGCGTTTAGGTGCCTCACCCAGGGGTGGGATAGCGATGCTGAAGCTCGCTAAGGCTTGGGCAGTTATGGAGGGTCGGAATTACGTTGTGCCTGACGACGTTAAGGCCGTGGCTAAGCCCTCCCTCATACATAGGATAATACTTAAGCCTGAGTACGAGTTCGAGGGTGTGTCAGCCTCAAAAGTTGTTGATGAGGTACTTAAGTCGGTCGAGGTCCCGCGCCCATAAAATCACTTAGACCCTGCACCAAGGTGTGATACGTGATTAGAGCAACCAACAGAACCAGAGCGATGCTTGTCGTCGCCGCAACCTTAGTTGCGGCCGCATTCATAACCCCGGCCAGTGCGGCCCCCATTCCGGCAGCAACCGCCGTTTTCCTAGTTTTACTCACTGCCGTCTCGAGGGCCTCATTAAACACGCAGGTAGGCGTTGTCGGGTCCCTTAAGGTTAAGCGAATTATTAGTAAGCCGTTAATCAGCGGTAAATCAGCCATTGTTAAGGTGGTGTTAAGGAATAATTCGTTAATTCCCTTAGAACTTGTTGAGGTGTTTATTCCGTACCCTAGGGTGTTTAGGAGGGTTAAAGGTAGTTCAACGGCCTTAATCACGGTTCCTCCGAAGTCCTCTGTGGAGATTAGCCTAGAGTTAATACCGCGGGTGGGGGAGCATGTGTTTGAGCCTGTTAAGTTAGTGCTTAGGGATGCGTTAGGGCTGTTTAAGTTTGAGGCTAACGTGACGGGTAAAGAGGTAGTTCGCGTATTGCCTGCCTTGGAGGGTGTTAAAGCGCTTGGAGCTACTTACGCGTCCAGACCAGGTGAGCTCTCTAGGACACGGAGAAAAGGACATGGTGTTGAGTTCTACGGAATAAGGGAGTACGTTCCCGGCGACGAGTACCGCCGTATAGAATGGAAGGCGTCTGCACGTCATGGTATGAGAAGACTCTTCGTGAAGGAGTTCGAGCATGAAGTTTCCCTCAACATTTTCTTGGTTCTCGAGACCTCACTCTTCATGTTATCCGGTGGGTGGGGTAGGACCCCGCTGGAGTACAGCGTTAAGGCCGCGGCATCAATAGCTGCTTACGCGTTAAGGCGTGGGGATTCCGTAGCTGTGATACATAGGTTTGTTGATAGGCCGATGCTGGTGCGTGGCCGTAAGTCCTTGTCGCGGGTTATTGATGAGGTGTCGAGG
>JALWZB010000061.1 GCA_027002995.1 Desulfurococcales archaeon | reverse complement strand
TTAGGGCACCTGAGGACACGATATATTAAATGCACTTCATTGCCGCACTCACATCTGATGACGTGGATAAGTTTCAGTTTAACCCACTCACTGAAGGCTCCGAAGCCACGTCCCTCCACGGGTGTGACAGCGTCTCTCCCACCGATAACGTAGGGTGACAGCGTTACTCTGAACTCATCCACTAGGGAGAGCCTGAAGAAATGCCATAATAGCTCACCACCCCCCTCAACTAAGATGCTCGAAATGCCTTCCTCCCTGAGACTCAGTAGGGCCTCGCTTAGGTCGATTATTCCGTTAACGCATGGGAAGGTCAGAACCTTAACACCAGCTTTAAGAAGGGCAGTGATCTTCTCAGACTTACTATTATCTGAGCAAGTGAGGACTATGGTCTCAGCATCCTTGTTAGTCACTACGCGTGAGTTCAGCGGTATGCGGAGCCTACCATCAATAATAACTCGCTTCGGGTTAGGACCCTTCACCAGCCTAACAGTCAGTAGGGGATCGTCAATCAACACTGTCGAAGCACCCACAACGACAGCATCATGGCTTGCTCTCAGAGCATGCTGCCTCCTCTTATCGAAGGGACAGCTAAGCCTCGAGTCCCTAACCACGGAAGCTATTTTCCCGTCAACCGACATGGTTACGAAGACCGTGACGTAAGGACGTCGCCTCCTCAACACAGTATCTGCAGGCACCCCTCATCACCAAGGAAATAACTAGGTCCTCTCCCCCTCTCTTCACGAGTCCCGCATACTTATCCTTAGCCCTCTCCAGCACAGTCCCCACGTACCTCAGCACGATGAAGTTCGCAGGGCCGCCCTCAACAATGCGGTTCCTCATACCAACCGGTGACGCGTTAAGCAGCGCCTTAAGGACCCACTTAGCGTCATTCACGCCCGCAGCTCTAGCTAAAGTGAGGAGCCTTTCCGCCTCCCTCCAAGGATCTGGTTTAACCCAGCCACAGTTATCCGTCCCTAAAGAAATGCTAACCCTGGACTCATAAACAGCCTTGAGATCAGGGAGACCCACCTTAAACCACTCATTAGACCTAACGCAGAGAACTAAGTTTACACTACGTGATGATAGAGTCCGCAATTCCTCACTACGTAACCAAGTTCCATGAATAACTGTATCTGGTGGGCCAACCCTAAGGATTAAATCAAAATCCCTCAACTCCCACGTCTCCTTGGTCTCGGATACGTGGGAGAATACAGGCTTACCCTTCCTCTTGAACTCCGAAATAAGGTAACTCAAGGTATCCTCGCTAAAGTAAAGAGGAGAAGAAATACCCAATCCATCACTCTGCTCTAAAAGCTCAGGCAATTCGCTCCTCACAGCACGTGGGTCGTGCGTGGACGGCATGCCTAGGACGAAGTGACCGTAAGGGCGCTCATCCCTATCAACCGATAATCCGTATGTGCCCAACTCCCTAAACTCAGCTATGAAGCCTACCCCCAATCTCCAGGAGAGGGCCCTGAACTCCCTCACGACTTGGAGTAAGTCCTTCTTCGAGACCTTCCTAATTAACCTGTACTTAATGCCGTGGGGCTCGCCAACAACCTCATTGATACTTAAATCCAGCCCGGACTCCGGCGCCACGTAGTCAAGTACGTGGACATGCATGTTCGCTACTGGGGGCATTACCATGCAGCATGAGAGGTCGATGTCGGGGACCGTGTTCCCGCCCTCAATGCCCGTTATGATGCCATCGTTCACGATGAGGCTTAGGCCATCGCTCACGAAGCTAAGGTCATCACCGATCACGCCGGCGGAGAACTTAATCACTACCTCATCCCTCAAGTCGCTAGGCACCGTTGAATATACGTTACTTATACGTAATTAGGTTGGTGCCGCAGTTAATTCTATCGCTGAAGGGGTAAAATTATAATGAGTGGAAGCTTAATTCGCCTCGGATGATGAGGAAGGCGGTATGACCGATGATTTATAGCAAACCGTCTGACGAACGCGGGTTCAGGGATCATGACTTACTAATCGATAAGCGAGGCAGGATACATGTTGTGGTGGGGAATACCCACCCACCAGGTCAGGTCATAGCTTACGTTAAGTACGTACCGACGAGCAAGGTAACCCAGTGGAGGAGGTTCAACACCTACTACGAACGTGTGTTGAAACACTATGACGTGAAGCTGATGAGGGAAGCATCCCAGAAACACGGCGTGATTGAGAAGGACCCCATAATTGGGGCTCCCACACCCAAGCTACCCGTATCCTCAATTAGAGAATGGTTAACACCGGAGTCAAGGATAGCGGAACTCCTATGCACAATAAACGACGAGGTCGAGGAGGACGCCCTCTCAGCCGCCACAATAGTGGCTGATGCCAGCGGCATTAGCTTGAGTAAGATTGGGGTGACGGGTTCAATACTCGCTAAAATGCACAGCACTAAGTTCTCCGATGTGAACCTAATAATCTACGGTTGCAGGGAAGCGACGACTGTAGCTACCACACATCTAAGGAGGTTTAATGAACTCCCTAAGAACGTCTTCGAAGCACGAATACTCAGGAAGTCAAGATCACTTAACCTACCTCCAGAGATAGTCGCTTCACTCTATCCCCCATACGCGAGAATAGCGGTTAAGGATCGCCCAGTAGGCATAACGTTTGTAAGCGACACATGCGGAAGGTACGGTGAGAGAGCATTCCAACCAATAGGCATCGCGGAAGTCGAGGCGTATGTGGAGCCATGGCAGTGCTCAGCCCTTTTCTACCCGGGATCCGCGTCAATTAGCGCCGTGATTAATGTGCGTGAGGTTTCAAGTAATAGCGTGAATCGTGCAGAACTCGCAAGAAACTTGGACTTAGTGATAACGTACGAGGGTCTCTTCAACTACACGCTATTTAGAGGAGGAAGACTCAGGCTTCGAGGGGTGCTGGAGCGCATCATCCCATCAGGTACCTACGTGCTTCTACTAGGAGGCGCAGAAGAACCAGGCTACGCCTTACCAGTTTGACCCTCGCTTTCCCCACTCCTGCTTTGTTCTCTCTTCTTAACCATTGGGAACGGTATCACCTCCTTTATCGACGTCTGACCTGCTAGGATCAACACCAGCCTATCTATCCCCACACCGAGCCCGCCTGTGGGAGGCATTCCGTACTCTAATGCCTCAACGAAGTCCCAATCGAACGGATGTGCTTCCTCATCACCTAACTTTTTCCTTTCCTCCTCTATGCGGAAGTACTGCTCCTGAAGCACGGGGTCATTAAGCTCGGTGTATGCGTTAGCTAACTCTATGCCCGCGATGTATAGCTCGAACCTCTCAGCGTACCTTGGGTCCTCTCGATGCGGTTTAGTGAGAGGCGATGAGGACGCTGGGAAGTCTATGACGAACGTAGGCTGCATTAGGTGCTCCCGCCCAACTAGCTTATCGAATAGCTTGACGATAGCCCTACCACGGTCGTAACCCCCAGCTAGGCTGATCTGATGCTTCCTGAGCAACTCCTTTATGTCGTCATCGCTTAGCGCCTCAACGTTAATGCCAGCATATTCCCTGAGTCCATCAACTAACCGTAATCTCCTGTAGGGTGGGGACAGGTTCAACTCCACCTCCGGGTTATCGGCGGGGTAAGGTATGCGGGTCGTGCCAAGGACCTTAAACGCAACCTCACTTATGAGGTCCTCCGTGAGGCGCATTATGTTGTTGTAATCCGCGTACGCCTCGTAAGACTCCATCATCGTGAACTCAGGGTTATGCAGTACGTCTATATCCTCATTCCTGAAGTTCTTCCCTATCTCGAAGACCTTATTGAAGCCAGCAACTATCAGCCTCTTTAAGTAAAGCTCTAAGCTTATTCTCAGATACCAATCCTCCTCCAGAGCCCAAACATGTGTTTTAAAGGGTCTCGCAGCCGCCCCGCCGTAGACAGGCTGTAGGACAGGTGTCTCGACCTCCACATACCCACGGCTCCACATGAACTTACGGATCTCCTTAATCGTGTTGAATCGTATCTCAAGCACCCGCCGCACTTGAGGAGTCATCATTATGTCCAGGTAGCGCTTCCTGTACCTAACCTCAGGGTCAAGTAACCTATGCCCCCACTTCACCGGTGGTGACCTCAGAGCTTTAGAAAGGAGCTGGTAGTCCTCGATGTTGATGGTGAGTTCACCTTTCTTCGTTACGAAGAGTTCACCAGTTATGTTCACGAAGTCTCCAAGATCTATGATTCTGAAGAATTCCTTGAACTTGTCCTTACCTAAGACCCTCGCGTTAAGTGCGCACTGAATGCGTGCGCCGTCATCTACGATATCTATGAATGCCAGCTTACCGTGCTTCCTCACCGCAACAACGCGTCCAGCAACGGAAACCTTAGTTCCGACGTTAGGGTTGGAGAGTATTTCTTTAATGGGTATCGGCTTAAACTTCGGTATGTGTGGATACGGGTTAATTCCTCTCTCTATTAACTCCTCCCTAAGCTTCCTTCTCTGCTCTCTCTCGACGCTCAATACACGCACCTAGGGTTAGAATGATCCTAAGTAATTAAATGATTAAGCCAGCCAATCCTAGACTCGTTTAGGCTTCCTTATCCTTAATTCGATCATTCCCTTCCTCTGACGTAAGTACACGCAGCTGGGATCTACGTTAAAGGGGAGGGTAATTACATCCCTATACTCAGTGAATACAGTCTCCCCTCCCTGACCAGACCACTCACTGAACCTATGTTTCGTCCTGAGCTTCGCCCTTATGAGGATGGCGTTGCCCTTGAATTTTATGTCTATAGATCCCTGATCAGCATTAGGTAAATCTATGTAGAGCACGTATTCGCTCCCCAAATCCCGCATGGTGTAGAGAGGACGTAAGTACCCTTCATAAGACCAGCTCGGTATTAATGCTTTCCTAATCTCCTCAAACTCCCTAAGGATCCGCTCCTCTTCCTCGCGGAAGCTTTCCAGCATTCTTCTCTCAATTTCCTTTATCCTCCGCCAAAACCTCTCGAATTCATCTGTGCTCACTGATACCCACCACCGACTAAGCTACTAAGGTCTCAGATGTTGAGTGGCATGGAGTATTCGTACTCCTTCCTCATGCGTGTTAGGCTGGGCATCACCGCCTTCATTGCGTCCCTAGCCCGCATCCTTATGGCTTCAGCCCTCTCAATAAGCTCCTTAACATCCACCGTAATCCCGATGACCTTGGAGAGCGCTTCAAGATTCTTCGCAGAGGCCTCAGGATCGGGGAACTCTAGGAAGGATTCGGTCATCACTAAAGTCACAGGCATCTCAGCCCTCAGGGCCTCCTTAAGCATGAGCGCATATGGCCCTACGAGGAACCCATTTTCGAAGGGCTGAGCCCCGACACCCTTAAGCACCTCCTCAACATCAGGCTTCGTTGTGATGTAGTACGTCTTAAGCTGATCTAACTCAAACCTATTCTGCACAGCCAGCCCCGACGCCATTAGGACGTGCGAAACACCTTTCCTCTCGAAGTAATCTAACAGTACCTTAGATAGTGTGGGGAAGGCTTGGGGTGGGGGCATAAACTCACTATACACTACCAATAGGTTATCTGACGCGAAGATCCTTATTGGTAGCCTAATTTCTTTCTTACTGATAACCGCTATTGGAGGTAGGTAAACATACGAGTCTATACCCCCTACCTCCTTCAGGTTAAGGACCTTTATCATGTGGCTAGCCCCAATAACACCTACCAACCCAGTGTCAGGCATGGCGAGTAACGCGTACGCAGGTTCTTTCATCCTAAAGTATTCATACTCTGTAAGCCTAAATTCACCGAAGTCAACTTCCCTGAACATCATTTACTAACCCCAATCTATTACTGAGTCAAAGCCTAATAACGGGAACTTCCACAATATGAAAAGGAAACACTTGAGAGGGTGTTAGGTGAAGATGCTGAGGTTCACGCGCCTATTATGTGCGTTACTGGCAATAGCAGTATTTACATTCACGGCTATTATCCAAGGACTTACCGTAGCGACATTGTCTGACGCCCGTTACATCTACAGGCTTGACTATAGAGGGACAGCAGACGTAACAGTCATTGTTAATGCTACAGGTCAGGATTACGTGAGGTTGAGCCTCGAACCGGGCTTCGTGGAGGGTACGCTAACGGTGTACACTGAGAATGGGACCCCATTATACTTTAACGTCAGTAATGGCGTAGCGACGATATACACGTATGGGCAGGTCGGCATGCTCATAGCTGAGTACTTAGCCCAGGTTGGTAACGTCAGTGAGGAGGTAATTATTAACGTAACGATCCATCCGCAAGGCCCAGCCTCAGTGTTTCTTCCACAGGGCACTGCCTTAACATATGTCACTGGAGATCCCGACATAAACTTCATGAACGGGAGCATAGTATTACTCTTCAGCAAACCAGGAACATATTCGATAGAGTACGCGGTGATACCACCAACACAGACTACAGCAACAACATCCAGCACGGCACAATCAAGCATAATTACTAGTAGCGAATCATCATCAACAACACGGATAACCACGCAGTCCTCCGAGACTAACTCATCCATATCATCAAGATCATCAAGTAGCACATCCCCTCAACAGCAATTAAGCCAGTACCTACCTTTCACAGGGCTCGCTGTAGTTGCCGCCGCTATAGTAGCATTCTCACTAATTAAGTCGCTCCGTAGACGCCCAGCAATCACGGAGCCTGAAGTCACGTCAGGACTAGACGATAGGGACCTAGCAATACTATCAGCACTGGCTGGGGGAGAACTCTCCTTATCCGACATTGCCAGGAAAGTAGGGCTCAATAAGTCTGTCGTGTGGCGGAGAGTCAATAGGATGATGAGGGAGGGATACTTGGAGCGTAGAGTGGTTAAGGGGAGAACAATGTATAGGCTTACGGAAAAGGGTCTACGCGCAATAAGTAGTGAACGCTAAAGGAGCAATTCCTCCTAATCCAGAATCTCAACGATGATTTTAGACGCCATACCCCTGCCTATAACTATTGATACGCCCCTTACCTTGACAACTACCGGCCCGCCCCCACCGGATTCAACCTCAACGACACTGCCCGGTGTCAGTCCCATTTCGTACAATCTTTGAGTAATGCCTAACCCACCAGCTATGTTAACTACCCTACACCTGCACCCTGGAGGTGCACTTGCTAGCGGTACCCTTCTCGAAATCATCGCAGCTTACCTCTTCAGCACCAATGGTTCTAGCGTCCTCTAAACTTAAAATTAGTTTCCTGCCCCCCTCGACCCGAAGAACTAGCCCGCGACTACCCTTACTTTCTACTTTAACCCTGCAGCATATGAAGCATCCTGCCTCCTTCAGTTTCTCAATAATCTTGGCGAGTTCCTCCACAACGCAGACAATCATGTAGCACTTACCTGGCTCTGCCCTATCCAACGTGAGGACGGGTGGAGGGTAGCGTGGGTCTATGGAGTACCCATATATACATGTCTCAGGGCGCCCCATCTTCTCGTATATCGCGTCTATTACCTCCTGAGGTAGGTGCTCCATCTTGTGAGCAAGTTCGTGTGCCTTGTACGCGTCAAAGCCTAGGAAATCATAGAGAAATATCTCAAGTATTCTGTGATTCCTTATAACTCTCATAGCTATCTCTCTGCCCTTAGGTGTAAGCTTCACTCCCCTGTACCGGTGGACTGTCACGTAGCCATGTTTCTGAAGGTGACGCAGTACTTTAGATACCGTACCGTCCCGTACCCCTAATTCCCTCGCTATCTGCGATGTCCGTGCCTCTCCATAAAGTGTCTCTAACTTATATATCGTGGCAAGGTAATCCTCTATGGGTTCCTTGAATTTTTCCCCCGTCTAGATCACCTAACATATGAAGTTAAAACGTGGCTTAAAATGTTTTTCACGTTTCCTTAGGAGTATCCATTCATGTAAACAGTGTTAATTGTCATGCAACACTAGCTCACGTACTCTTAAAGAACTCCTTAACTAACTTCGTCACGGTTAACACATTCTCATCACTTAAACCCGGATGCATGGGTAGAGATAGTACATGTGTCGAGGCGTTTTCCGCGTTTGGACATGGGGTTCTGAAGTACTTGCGTAGTGCTGGTTGCGCATGCAAGGGTCTGGGGTAATGTATGCCTACCTGAACGCCATGTTGCCTTAAGTACTCAGCTAACCTATCCCTGGCACCGTCTCCTTCAACCCACACCGTGAATTGATGGTAAACATGTTTTGCCCAAGGCTTCTCCACAGGTAAGCGCAGGGACTCAATACTACTTAGCTCGTCCCTGTAAAGCTTCGCTATCTCCCGGCGTCTGGAATTCATCTGATCAAGCTTCCTCAATTGCTGGAGACCTATCGCGGCTTGAATGTTGGTTATCCTGAAGTTCCAGCCTATCACTTCGTGATAATAGCGCTTTCTCTGTCCGTGGTTCCTGTAGAGCCTAACGAAGTCGGCTACGTCCTTCGACTTAGTTGAGATGGCGCCTCCTTCGCCCATCGTTAAGTTCTTGGTGGCGTAAAAGCTGAAGGCGCCGACATCACCTATGCTTCCTGTCTTTACACCACGGTACTCCGCACCATGTGATTGTGCACAGTCCTCTATCACGTATAGTCCATGCTCCCTCGCTATTCGTAGGATCTCATCCATCTTTGCTGGGTGACCATATAGGTGCACGACGACGATAGCCTTAGTTCTATCAGTGATGAGTTCCTCCACGGAAGCGGGATTCAAGGTGTAGGTCTCAAGATCTATATCCGCGAATACGGGGGTCGCGCCGGCCAACACCACGGTTGATGCCGTAGCGAAGAACGTGAAGTCCGGCACAATCACTTCATCGTTTCCACCCACACCGAGGGCCTTTAACGCAACGTACAGCGCTATGGTTCCATTCGACACCGTCAAGAGGTACGGAACGCCCAAGTACTTAGCGAACTCACGCTCAAACTCCTCCACAACGGAACCATGTGCGAGCATACCGCTCTTAATTACCTCGGAAACCGCCTGAATCTCATCCTCCCCGACGAAAGGGGCGTTAACCTTGATTATCCCCATGACTTAACCTCCTCGAGAAGGTAGGGTGCAAGGTAAAATTAATTCTGTACCTTCACCCAAGGGTGACCTTAACCCAATAAATCAGTAGGTCAGCAACGGTTGTGAGCAGGAAGCGTTAGGGTAGTACTTCAGTAAGTACGCGCATACTTTACGAACAGCCTCGAGAACCGTGGTTTTCGGCACGCCTGGCGCGCCATAGGCAATTATATCAACACAATTCGTTCTCCCAGTCCTTATCGCGGCTGCTGCGCTATCCCTGTAGGGGTACAGATGAAGTATGTTTCCATTAGCATCGGAAAGCACCACCTCTTTCCCGCTAAGTTTTCTTTCCCTACCCCCGAAGTCTATGAATACCTCCCCCTCCCTCGCACGCCTTAAAGTTAAGGGCTCCCTAACTAAGTCATGATCAAATATGCTTATGGGGACTAAGCTCTCAGCAGAAGCCATATTACAAGAATCAACCACACTGTTAATAGAGGGGAATGAATGACCTCGAAGAACCCTACGAATCAGCGCTTCGCTAGAGGGCCTAACCTTAGTTGGATCTATCCCTAACCTCCACATTATGTCTCTATAGGATCTCACTAGCGGGTGACTCTTAAGTGCCTGAATATCATAGGAAGATCTGAGCTTCACCACTAACTCATTAATGTCAGCAGCTACGTCAGGCCTTCCTTCCTCGGCAAGCACGCCACCACATGATGTGTAAGCTAGGAATATCCCCAGCGCCCTAACATCCACGCTAACTATTGCTTGGTGCGTCTTTCTCAAAGTTTTCCCACCTCATGCATTCATCGATTAGATAGAGTTATCTATGAACTAAAGAAATTAACGTAAAGCATAACACATATTATTACTGATGAATGATCCCCATGGGTGTATAAGACAATGAAGTTTAGACTAGGCTTAATGACTAGGCCAGCAGGAGGGACGTACGACGTCATAATCGTGGGCGGCGGGCCGGCCGGATTGTCGGCAGCTCTATATTCAAAGAGATTCGGCCTTAACACAGCAGTCATAACGGAAAAGATAGGCGGCTCTCTCACTGAAGCGGGGCTCATCGACGACTACATAGGCATGCCGGAGATCATGGGACCGGACCTCGCAAGGAAGTTCGAAGAACACGTACGCAAGTATGACGTCCCAATAATCCTTGATAAGGTGGAGAAGGTGTTGAAGGAAGGTGATGCATTCAAAGTATTCACGTATTCGAGAGCGGAGTTCACCGCTAAGGCCGTGATAATAGCCGTAGGGAGTAAAAGGAAGAAACTAGGCGTTCCCGGTGAAGAAGAGTTTCGAGGAAGAGGCGTGACTTACTGCGCTCCATGTGATGCCCCGCTCTTCAAAGACAAAGTAACGGCGGTCGTAGGCGGCGGAAACGCAGCCCTACAGGCAGCACTCCTCCTAGCTGAGTACTCACCTAAGGTTTACTTAATACACAGGAGGGACGAGTTCAGAGCATTCAAGGCGTACGTTGACTTAATAAGGAGGAACGACCGCATAGAACCCGTGCTGAATACCGTAGTGGTGAGGATAGGTGGGGAGAGGACCGTCAAATGGGTTGAAGTAAAGAACGTGAAGACGGGTGAAATCGGCAAGATACCGGTGGAGGGCGTGGTAATAGAGGTTGGTTCAGTCCCGCCGAAGGAATTCTTCGAAACCATAGGCCTCAAAACGGATGAGAAGGGCTTCGTCATAGTGGGGCCGGGGCAGGAAACGAACATACCTGGAGTATTCGCCGCAGGCGACTGCACGGCCGGCCCACACAAAAAGAAGTTCGATCAGGTAGTAACGGCAGCTGCTGAAGGAGCAGTAGCGGCTCTCTCCGCCTACGAGTACATTCTGAACTTAGGGAAGCAATAACCTTCACTAGGAAGATCTCTCGTTTTTATCCTCTAGGTCCCTTAACCTCTGTTACCTTTCCGTCGGGGTATCCAACATATACTAACGTAGCCTCCTTAAGGAATAACCCGGTCTCAACAACACCCACGACACTATGAAGTATAGCATCCATCTCCGTGGGATCAATCCATTCCGGAACCTCCACATCTATGATTGCCCCGGAGTTATCGGTGATAACGGGGCCTTTCTTCCCCGAACCCTCCCTAATCTTAGCCTTGAATCCCAGATCCCTCAATGCCCTCAAAACCAAGGATACGGCTCTTGGAACAACCTCAACCGGTACGGGGCTCCTCTCTCCCAACCTGCTTACTAGCTTAGCGCTATCCACAACGAACACCGCCACATCGGAGTATGTTGCGAGTATTTTCTCTTGGAGTAAGGCGCCCCCGCCTCCCTTTATCATTCGTCCCTGCTTATCAACTTCATCAGCAGAATCAACGTACACGTCAATCCTCTCAATACTAACTAGGTCGGCAACCCTATAACCTAGGTTCTTGAGTCTTAACGTCGTGTCGAGGGAGGACGTAACGATTAACTTACCTTCAAGCACACCGGCTTCGTGGGCTACGTCCACGAACTGCGCCATCGTTGATCCTGTCCCAATACCCACGATGTCAGCGTCCTTAACCCAGGTTAATGCCTTCCTTATCGCGTTGAACCGCGCGACCCTGACGGGTTCCGGGATGCTCCGTACACTACTCAAGGAAGCGCCCTAAGAACATAACGCACATCACTTTATATAAACTCCTGACTCGATGGTTTCGACGAGGTGAGTACTTGCCGACATACCTCAGGAGACACATAATGCTACGGAAGGAGTACGCCGACATGTTGCTGAGTGGTAAGAAACGCGCCACGGTGAGGTTGGGTAAGGTAATACCTAGGTACAGGGAGGTCATAGTGCATAGTGGCGGTAGACCCATATGCAAGGTAAGGATAACGCACGTCACACATAAGAAGGTCTCCGAGCTAACGGACGAGGATGCTAGGAAGGATGGCTTCGAAAGCCGTAGAGAGCTACTCAAGGAGTTAAAGAAAGTGTACGGGAAGAGGTTAAGCGGGGATGAGGAAGTAACTATAATTGAGTTCGAGGTACTCCAGCGCTTGGATCACCTCAGTAGTGAGGACCCATACCTCGGATTAAAACCTGAGGACATCGCTAGGTTAGCGTTAAGATACCTAAGGTCGGAGTTCCCCAAGGATGAGAGGCGGATTCTGGAGGAACTCGGCAAGGGTAAGTCGATCCGTGAAGTAGCCAAGAAACTAACGGGTGACCCCACAAGAAGATGGAGGGTCAGAGGCGTGCTTAGGAAGGCCCTCAAGCTCCTTGTGGATAAAGGGATCCTAACCCCTTACAATCAAGGTGAGGGGACGGAGAAGTAATTAGCGCCTTGAGCATAAAGAGTAGTGGTTGATGAAGCCCTCGATCTCTGAGGCGTGATGAGTGTAATCCGCCCTGACGCGTTTCCCCTCTCACGGTACTTTTAGTTGATTTTAGTGTTTGGTTCCGTGAGGGGGTTAGCCCTTGATGCGGGTTCACTAGCTTCGCCCGCATCGCATGGGGCTCGGTCGAGCCCAACGCCACGGGGCTCCCATCTGAGGGATAGCATGCCTCACCGCAAAGCGGGTCATTGAAACACTTTCACCAAAGCTGCTAACCTTCAAAAGCATTTAAAAGTACCGTTAAACCTGAAACAGCCTTCTTGAGTCCCGGAACTCGGCTGCTAAACAGGCCATCTCTCCATCCTGTACGCGGCATCCCAAAACATGTATTCGTACCGGGAGCCCGTAATGAAGAGTTCCTCAAGCCCCCTTAAGTTCGTGAAGTCCTGTAAATCAACTGCCCGTATTAACTCATTAACGAGTTCCTCATACTCCTTACTTACGTATGCGGAACACCACCTACGGTACAGGGGATTACTATTACTCCTCAGTAGGTGTTCATTACGCCTCCCTATCTCCAAGTAACTCCAGAAGCACGGTAGGATAGCCACTAAACAATCCAGCGGCGTGCCCAAGGAACATGTTGTGAGCAGGAAGTTAGAGTACGCGTAAGCGGTTGGTGAGGGCTCAGCACGAATAACTTCGTCCATGCTTAACCCTATCTCCTTAATTAGTTCCTCGTAGTTCCTCATCTCTATAGTGGCATCCTCATAAGCAAGTTCCAGCGCCAGCCTACCGAGTTCGAAGTCTGCCTTGGACGCGGCTAGGGCCAAACACTTCATCATCACGACTAGGTAATTGTAGTCCTGAATGACGTAGTACTTAAACTTCTCGAGAGGGAGGGTTCCCGAGTAGAGTTCCCTCACGAAAGGGTGCACGAAGATCTTCTCCCATATAGGGCTGGCTTTCCTCCGTAAGTAGGCGCTTAGCCTGGAAGGCGGTCTGGCGGCACGCATCACTTCTCACTACCTCCCCGCACGGTCCTACCTATAGCTGACACTATGGCACCGTAGATAGCGCCGCTAATCACGGACGCTATAGTCCAAGCAAGCATCACTGGCGGCGTTGCGAGCGACTGAAACAGTATCGCGTCTAACGCAACCGCCACTGGACCGGCGAACGCCCCCGCCAGCATACCCTGCAGGACGCCCCACCTACGGTACCCGAATATGGCGTACGCGACTTCCGAGGCGATTCCTTGGCAAATACCGTATATTAAGTTTGTGAAGCCGCCTGCGTTCGGCAGGAAAGTCTCAACAAGCGCGCCCAGCGTCTCTCCTAGAAACGCTGAGGCAGGCTTCCTTATCAGGGAAGCAGCTAGTGGGGCCCCTATGAACCATAGTCCGTACGATAGGGCTCTAGCGACGACAGGCCCTCCTAGAGCCTTACCAATGTAATAAACATTCCATGTAAACGTGAATATCACACCAGTAACTACGGCGACCAGGCCTAGTATAGCCCAGTCAACCACGGTATACCTCTTCACGAAGCACCCTCGAAGACCTAATCAATAATGCTTAAAGGTTTAGTGTTCCGCAAGAGCTTCAATA
Source organism: Desulfurococcales archaeon (assembly GCA_027002995.1). Lineage (GTDB taxonomy): Archaea > Thermoproteota > Thermoprotei_A > Sulfolobales > NBVN01 > WAOL01. Next base: position 54,066 of record JALWZB010000061.1, on the reverse strand, counting down.
CTTCATCTGAATAAAATCATGGCTTAAGCATGAGTAATTAGTGAAGCGTGTACGGCACTACTAGCCGCAGGTATCCGAGCATTCCGGCAAGTGCTATGAGGATCTGTAAGGCAAGCAACGTAAGCACTATAGCTTCCATCCACCCAATCCTCAGTGGTTCCTTGCTAACTTTACGCAACCTAAAGCCACGTAACTCAGCGGCTATGCCTACCCATAAGGCCCTCTCATACCCCACACTTAGCAAGGGCGTTAACACCGACTTAATATCTGTAGGCGTTATCGGTACTGACCTATAACCTCGCAGAACGCGCACGCCTTGAATTTCCCTTAAGTCCTTACTCATCAAGTCAATTAGCCGTAGGGCGTATGCTAGCGCAAAGCAAACACCCTTCGGTAACCTTAGCTTCCTCTCTAAACTCCTAACAGCTAGTGCCGGGTCGACAAGGGAAACGAAGAGAAATGCCACACCGGCTATGCCCGTTATTCTAAGACCTATGGTTATGAATGTGTTCACGGCTCCAGCCCTAACAATGAGTGGCCCCACCACCAGTACGGTAGGCCCAACGTTAGTGAGTAGTAACGCGTTAATGGCTAGCCCGGTGAAACCTATGAGGAAAAGGGCTATGAGTACCTTATACTTCCTCCACCCTAACGCGAAGCCTACGATGGCGTTCGGCACCCCTATTAAAGCCAAGCTCAAGGCATCACGGTCAATAAACAACACTAAAGTCAATACAAGCCCGTAAATGAAGAGCACTGCCGGGTCTACGGACCCCTCACGACCCACGTAACGGCTCCTCCAAGTACTTGAGCGCGTCAACAACACTCACCTCACGCACTCTCCCACCATCGACAATAAACGCCCTATCAGCAACTTCCGCCACGAGACGCGGGTCATGCGTGGCTATGAGCACAGCCGCTCCAGCCCTAATAGCCTTGGCAAGCAAACGCCTTAACTCACCCATGAACCTGAGGTCCAAACCAGTCGTCGGCTCGTCCAAGAGGAGGGCCTTAGGCGTATACGCAATCCCTATGCTTAGAGCTAGCCACCTACGCTGACCATGACTCAACCTGTATGGAGGTCGCTGCAACGCATCCTTAACCCATGGAGCAATACTAACTAAATCTCTAAAGGCTACACCTACCTTCTTAGAAACCTCCCTCAACTCGCCTCCCACGGAGTTCGAGACGAACGTATAGTCCGGTATCTGAGGCACGTAGAAAACCAGCCTACCGCGGGGCCTGACACCAGCACGCCTAGGGTCCTCACCCATTACCCTAACGTAACCGTCCACAGGCTCCAGTAGACCGGCAATGCACTTCAGCAACGTAGTCTTACCGGACCCGTTAGGGCCTACAAGAACGCCTACCTCACCAGCTCGAAGCTCCATATCAACGTCCTCAAGTACGACGACGTCGCCGTACCCACAGGTTAGGTTACTGAGTGAGACCGTAACCTCACCTTCTCCCTCCTCGCTCCTAGCATCACGTACGTGGGCCTCCGGGGGTAGCGCATCTATCCCCGTCATGAGTAACTCCCTTAGCGCATCGCTTGAAAGTAACTCGTCCCTACGGTACTCAGCTGAAATTACCCCATTCTTGATCACGTAGGTTCTTGAAGTCATGTCAAGGAAGTACCTTACTTTATGCTCTACTACGACCACGGTCTTCCCTCTCCTCAGTAACCGCGTAATAGTTCCCTTCAACGACTTAACGCCCCAAGGATCGAGGGATGCTGTTGGCTCATCAAGCACAACTACGTCGGGATCATGCGCTAGTGCGGCAGCTATTGCTAGCCTGCGTTGCTGACCCCCCGATAGGTGCTCGACGGGCTTGAACGCGTGTTCCTCTAAACCGTACTCTCTCAACACGTCCCATACCTTACCTTCATTATTTATGCCTAGATTCTCTAAGGTGAAGGAAACCTCATCATACGGAGTAGGCATAGCTAACTGCTTGTCGGGATCCTGCATAACTGCCCCAACGATCCTCGGAACCTTACTAAAGCCCTCCTCCGTGAGGGGATCTATACCAGCTAGGTTAACCCTACCTCTAACATTGCCTTGGAGCAGGTGCTTCAGAACACCGGTAATTGCTAATAGTAGCGTGGTTTTCCCTGACCCTGACGGGCCGGCAACGAGCGTTAGTTCCCCAGCACTCGCATTGAAAAAAGAGTCCTTGAGGACATCACGTCTGGACGGGTATGATGCCTCCTCAATGTATGCCTCCAGCGACGCGTTACCCTGTTCTTCAGTCATCACTTGCTCCCGCTTCAGGATGAGGAGGTGACTTCCTCCTTCTCTCCCTTCTTCCCTATCTCCACTATCTTATTGCACTTCAACTTCTTCAGGAAGTCGGAGAGCTCGTTCAGCGGTATCTTAATGGTGTACAGGTACCTCCTTGTCCTTGCCTTAACCTTCGCTATGCCCTCCTTCTCCTTTCTAACGACACGTATTTCCGACGCCCTCGCACTAATCTCTATGAACTCCTCCCTGTCACGCACCTCTATAGGCACGCCTAACACCACCCATCAAGTAGCGGTAGGGTTAATAAGTTAAGTTTTTCCTTAAGGGCGTGATAGACAGGGCAATCAGCACTTGTAAAGCTCCTCATTCACCCAAGGTATGAGGGCCATTAAGACAGCATCTCGTGTTAAGTGCTCACGCGTCACTACACCCTTAGTAAGTATCTTTATGAGCCCACCCTTCTCCCCTATATCCTTAGTCCCGAAGTACCTGTCCACCACCACCTCCAGCTCTCTAGCCTCTCCCTTAACTAGCGCGTCAGCGAAGGGTGGCGGTACCTGGAAGGAAGGGGAGAAACCAACGGAGGTTAAACCGTTGGAGTCCCGTATAACCGCTACCTGAACGTCGTAGTACCTATCCTCCACCCTATATATGCCTGCCTCAACCCCCACACCGAAGTCAGCATCCTTAACTGATGAGAAGGCCCGTAAGCACCTGTTCTTAGCCCCTAAGAGGATCTCATTCATTCCTAACGGTTGCGGGGGCACGCCTGGATCAACTGCTACGGGAATTACCTTAACGCTAACCCCCAGTAACTCGGTGAACGCTGCCCTTATACCGGCCACCTTACTAGGGTTCTTAGTTCCTGCGGCGACGATAACCTCGGGTTTCCTCGTCAGGCCCAACTCCATGCTCACCTAAGCTGTTCTCCAAGCAGTTTCTTTAATGGTTGACGCAGTTAAATTACGGGGTTAAGCGTGGGTGAGGGCATCGACACAGCGATAGTTCTGGCCGGAGGCTTCGCAACGAGGTTAAGGCCCTTAACCCTCACGAGACCTAAGCCCCTCCTACCGGTGCTAAATAAGCCATTGCTGGACTGGATCCTAAGTGGTCTGCGTGAGGCCGGGGTTAAGCGGGTTATACTTTCCGTTAGGTACCTCTCGGAAATGATTAAGAGAAAGTACGGTGACGGCTCAGAGTACGGTATTGAGATAGAGTACGCTGAGGAGGTTAAGCCCCTCGGTGACGGGGGACCCATACCCATGGTTAAAGAGGCATTCGGGCTTGACGAAACCTTCCTAGTCGTGTACGGCGACATATTCAGTGACGTGGACTTCAACGACCTAATAAGGTTCCACCGCAGTGCAGGAGGACTAGCCACTCTAGTCCTAACCCGGGTTGAGGACCCATCAAGGTATGGTGTCGCGCTCCTGGACGAGACTGACAGAATAATTGACTTCATCGAGAAGCCCTCCAGAGGCGAGGCAAGAAGCAACCTAATCAATGCCGGCATCTACGTCTTTGAGCCGGAGGCTCTCAAGTACTTCAACGTCAAGCCACCCTTCAAGCTATCAAAGCACGTCATACCGAAGATGGTTGAGGACCGCGTAATATACGGGTACGTCCACAACGGAATATGGTCAGACATAGGCGTACCCAAAGACTACATGAAGGCAAACTTCCAAGCCCTACAGCACATGCACCCAAACGGCTACATCGCCCCCTCAGCCGACATAGATGACGCGGAAGTAATTCAACCATCATTCATTGGCGAAGGAGTGAAGCTATCGCAAGGAAGCGTCGTAGGCCCCCTAGCAGTCGTGGGAGAGGGTTGCGAGATAGGCCCGCTAACCAGGATAAAGGACTCCGTACTCCTAGAGAGGGTAGTAATAGAGGGACCAGCCCACATAACGGGATCCGTAATAGGTGAGAGAACATACGTCGGTAAGTGGGTCCGCATAATGCCTGGCTCAGTGCTTGGTGACGAGATAGTCATAGATGATGAAGTCCTAATAGCCAAGAACACCATCATCCTACCGTACAAAGAAATAAGGTCAAGCATAGAGAGGGAAGGCGAGGTAGTACTGTAAATCATTAGCAGACTAAATTTAAGTCGCTCTATAGATACATATGACTTAGGTAAAATGATGCCACTAACCAAGACCAAGCTAAACAAGCGTTGGGCAAGGAAGGGCGTCTCCGAAATTATTTCCCTAACCCTACTCATACTCATAGCAGTAACCGTAGGCACGACCTTCTACCTAGCAGCCAAATCAGCAATGGACGCTCAATACAGGAGGTTAAGCGAGGATCTCGAAAGACTCAACAACGTAGCCCAGCTCCAGGCAAGCATAGTTGATGCCTACTACAACTCAACAGACGCAACAATACATATCTTCGTATACGTAAGCAACGACAGCGCTCCAGTAGTAATAGATACGGCGTACATCAACAAGCAATTGATACCTAAGACAGACCTAATCCAAGGATTCGGAACCCAATTACCAAGCGGCGTGAACGAATTAGTAATAAGGTACACCTTAGCCTCAGGAAACACCTACGAAGTAATATTGACTGGACCAAACGAGGTCAAGTTATTCACGTACATAACTACTACCTGAGGTGATCAAGATGCGTCCACGTAAGAAAAGCAAAGGAAGGAAAGCCGTTTCAACGATAATAGCGGCAATATTCATACTAGCAACTCTCCTAGCATTTCTCTTGACCTTTACATTCATACTGCAGAGGATGGCGACAACAACATCCAACGTAATAAGAGCAAACCAGCTCCTCCTCAAGAAGCAACAGGAGAAACTAACAATAAACTCCATAACAATAACCGGAACCTCAGTAACAATCACCGTAACAAACGACGGCACACAACCAATAGTACTCGTAAACTACATCATAAGAAACAACACCGTAAAAATAGTAGGCAAAATAACCCCTGAAAAATACGTAGCACCACAAACGAGGACAACACTAACCATAATGACCCCATATCCCCTAAGCCCGGTATCAACCTACGAAATAACGCTAATATCGGAGCTAGGCAACGCCTTCAAAGCAACATACCCAATACCAGCAACGAACGCAACAACCCTACCAGGAGTACAGGCAAGCCTAGCAAACACGTATCTGCCAAGAATAGCCGGGGCAGGAACAGTAACATGGGCAGGAACAGCAACAATACCAACACCACAAACAAGAGCAGGAAACGTATACGCATACACAGCACTAACAGGAACAGCAACAGGGATAGCAACAAACCTAAACTACGCAGACAACCAAAACATAACAGCAACACCAATCCCAAGCTACGTAATAGCCGGAGAAAAGAGAACAGCAATATTTTACGATGACTTCCTAAATAATCCATTTATCGACGGAAATCTAACGGCAGTAAATGGAACATGGGTCTGGAACCCTATAGGACACTACGTCGAACAAACAGATTCTTCTAATGGAGAATACATTGCAATCGTAAATATTACGAAAAGCTTATCAGTAGTGAATCTATCTGCAAGCAACATATATGCGCTTCTTAAGCTTAATATTAGCAGGGTAAGCTACCTTTATAACTCCTTCATCCTGCCTGGGGGATGGGTTCTTGATTATAATCTAGGTACGTCGGGCCTACTCCAGTTAAATAATACTTGGTTCTATGAGCTTGGAGCCCTAGGAGAGAACATCACCCTCACGTTTGTAGGTGGAGGACCGGGACCTCCGCCTCCTCCTCCTCTACCACCAGGTAGTACTTTGAATAACGTATATGCTGCGTCAATAAATAATCACTCAAGGGTGATACTATATAGCTCCATACCAGCTGCATCAGAGCCCCAATTAGGTGAGTGGTTTTATGTTCTGGCATTGAGGACTAATCGGGGAGTTCTTAATTCAACGCTATATGATGTAAATGGAAACTATCTAGCTAGCATTGCTGTTTCGGACAGCTACTTCTTCCCTACAGAACTCGGTTTAGGAGCCTGGTACGCCGTGACAGCTTTCGACGAGGTGGTGATGACTATTAATGCTTCCCCTCTTTGGGTGAATATAACGGCACCTACGACTTTTTCTGGCTATAATGTCAGTATCTACAATGCATCTGGCTATCTCGTAGGCAGTGCAGTTTTTAATGCGTCTGGCTATGCTTCAGTTAATGTTATCAGGCAACCTATTATCCGTAATGGCATGATAGTTGTGTATGATACTACGGGAGCTATAGTTACTTCAAGGATTTTCTCGATAATAGTTGGCGGTGATGTTTATAGTATTTTACAAAAATATGCCTCTAAGTTGGAGGTTAGGGCCTCGGTTAACTTAAGTGGCACTATTAGCGTGTCTGGCAATAATGTCTCATCAACTACTGTGAGTGTTGCTCTCCAGTCGAGTTTAGGCACTACTGTCTTTTGTGTTTATGCTTATGACTGGTCATTAGGTACTTTTGTTAAGGTTTACAACGCCACTGGTGGGGCTAGGTTGAATGTTACTGGTTTACCTGCGTCGCTGGTTAATCCTACTAATGGTACTGTGGTTCTTGAGTTGCTTGCCTATGATGATTCTTCCTTCACCCTGCAGGTTGATTGCCTGAATGCGTTCCCTGATGTTTGGGTTCCGGTGTCTCAGGATGTGTTATTGGTTGGTGAGGGTGGCACTAGTTATATTGACGTGTTTAAGTTGTCTGGTGTGGCTCCGGGTAGTGTTACGCTGTTGTATTGGGAGACTATAAATGTGCTTGGTACGGTGTTTAATGGTTCTGCTGACATTGCTTATGATGGTTACGTAAGTCACTCCTTGTTCTTAGTTAATGGAAGCGGGGTATATAGGTTGGACTTGCTTAATCCTTCGGCTCCACCTGTTTTCGTTACTGACGCGTGTAGGGCCTCCTTAGGTGGGGGTGTTAGGGCTGAGGTTGTGCATGATTCAGTCTCTGGTAGGACGTACTTGGCTGTTTTGCCTGGTGTTGGTAATCAGTCGTTCTGCGTGTATAACTTGACGGCGTATCCCTCTGGAGGTGCTTGGTTGATTAGCTTTACTTCCCGCAGCCTGAATGTTTCCTCTCCCTACACGGTCTCGGCTGTTGTGGACACTAGGGTGTACACGATCCTTCAGAACACTACGTCTAAGGCCGCGGTGCTGGTTGCCGTTAACCCGTTCACTAACAGCACCTCCGTACCACCGTCCAACACAGCTAACCTCATGCCTGGCTTAAGTAACGTCGGGTTAGCCTATGACGGGAAGTACTTATGGCTGATGTTGGAGGGCGGTAGCCTGTATAAAGTTAACCCAACGTACGCTAACTTCACTAACGTACCTGTTCTCTTCCTCCCAGCCCCGATAGGCTACGGTGATAGGATGGAGTACTATAATGGGGCGTTAATACTGGTTAGGGATTCAGGCTCCTCTGAAGTCTGGGTCATACCCACATCGTGAAAATAAAAATAACAGTGTAATTAGGACGGATTACGGGCTGGTTAAGTGTTTTTTTGAGGCATTCTTAATTACGTTACCCTAGGTATATTATGTGGGGGTCTTAGTGCGTCCAGTCATAGCCGTGCATGCAGGGGCTGGCACGTGGAAGTACTTGAGAATACGTGACGTGATCCCTGTCATAGAGCGCGCGCTTCGGTCCGGTATGGACGTGATTGCTTCCGGAGGCACCGCAGTTGATGCCGTGGTTAAAGCCACTATGGTATTGGAGGACTCAGGGTTACTGAACGCAGGATTAGGCTCGGTGGTGGACCTAACCGGGAAGCTAACGATGGATGCTGGCGTTATGGACGGTGAGACCGGAGGCATAGGGGCCGTCGCCGCAGTCACTTACCCCAAGAACCCCGTGCTCCTCGCTAAGAAGGTTATGGAGCTAACGGACCATGTCCTTCTGGCGGGGGAGGGAGCTGATAAGCTGGCTAAAGCCCTCGGAATGGAGCGTCACCCAGGACCCACCGAACGTGTTATGGGTCGCTACAGGGAATTACTAGCCAAGATAAAGGAGGGTAGCGCGGTCAGGTTCAGGAAGAGCTACGAGCTAGCACTTAAGCTCGGGTGGTTAGACCTCCACGACACGGTCGGTGCTGTCGCCCTCGACAGGGAAGGGCGCCTAGCCGCTGCCGTGAGCACTGGCGGCGTCATGATGAAGTTCCCTGGCCGTGTAGGTGACTCAGCGATACCCGGGGCTGGTTTCTATGCTACCCAGAAGGGTGCTGCAGTAGCTACGGGAGTTGGTGAGGTCATAATAAAGTCCTTCCTCTCTCTGGGCGTTATTAAGAAGATAGAGTCCGGCCTGCCAGCCATGGAAGCGGCTGAGAGGGCGATTGATGAGCTTACGAAGAGTTATGGCAGAGACACAGCAGGCGTGTTAGCAGTGGATAGCGAGGGTAATACGTGGGCCTCGTATAACACTGAGGCGATGCCGTGGGGCTTCCTGCGGTTAGGTGATAGGGCACCCACGATAAGCGGGTTACCCAGTGGCAATGAAGGTTAACGAGGATATTCGCTCCCCACGTCTAACCTAGATCCTCTAGCATGAGCTTCCACTTACGCTCGGTCGCGTCAAAGTATGCTAGAGTACTTCTCATTAACGCTTTAAGCAATTGATAGCCACGCTTCCCCAAAGCCCTCTCCAATTCTGGCTCAGAATTAGTATTTATTTCCTCAAGCTTCCCGACGAATTCCTGCCAGTATTCCGGATCCACAGCCACCCTCTGATCTATTAGTTCTAGCACGATAGCGCCATCTCTCTTAAGTCGCTCGAAGAACGCGTCCCTATTCTTAATCTTCGACGCTATGTCTGACTCGTACATTACCTTCTGCTCCTTAAGTATCTCTATGGCGGAAGTCCTCCTACGTCTCGGGGGTGCCTGCCCGCCCCCCTCAGCCCTAGCCGCCGGCGCCGCGACCTTAGGGACAGTAACTGCCGGCGCTTGCTCGATCTTCTTACTTACCTCCTCAAGCTTCTCAAGGATCTTCTCCATAGCCTCGTAAACAGTAGCGAACTGTGAGCGCAAGGAGTCAATCTTACCAGTCACGGGATTCAGGAGGTCCTCAAGACTCCTCCTAAGCTTAGTTAGGTCTTCAGGCGTGGCGCACTTCACTGATGGTGCGTGCTCCTTAACTCCCATGGCGAAAGCCTCGAGCCCGCCACCCTTTGTCTTAGGGAGCTCTACCTCCTTCCCCTTCAACGCGGTCTCAATCAAGTACTGCTTTATTGCCTCCTCCGGAGGTAAGTTCGGGTAGGCCTTCATGATCTTCTCGAGAACCTCGTAGGGCACGTTAACAGTTAACCTAGGCAATACTTAGCTCCCTCCCTCAAATAATCATAATGATTTAAAGAGTATTAAGTAGATAGTGCACCCAGTGTTAGAAACCCTGGAGCCTCTCCCAAGCCTCAATTATGTCGGCACCCTCAATCACCACTCCACCCACACGCTCGGCAAGTCGGGAGGCCCTACTCACGTCGGCAGCGCCGCCCTCGTCAAGCATCTCTACTATCACGACACTCGGTCTAAGCCCACCCATCTCAGCCAGAGCTAGGGAGAGTTCGGTGTGTCCCTTCCTAACACTTAATCCACGCCCTAAGAGGACGGGGACATGGCCAGGCGCTACGAATTCGCTAAGGAACCTGCTCTTAGCCTCCTCCGCACGTCCCTGAAGGACAGCCTCAACAAGGGTGTCTAACTCCTTAATGGTTTTTGCCCTGTCCGCATCCCTTATACCGGTAACTACGTCTTTATGGTTAACCCATAAGCTAAAGTTCGGTGGGTCACCATAACCTAACCGCCTAGAAGCAAGCTCGCCGTACCCTACCTCCCTCAGTATTTCGTCCATGTACCTGAGGCCCAAGGCACGCCCAACGCTTAAGGGCATAGCGTAACATATGAGACCTCCTCCCTCCCTGCGCATGAGCGCTACCTTACTAGGGGTTATGAGTGGGGCATAGAACACCATGTCAACCTCATCTTCCCTAGAGCTAGAGTCATGTATGAAGACTGGTAGGCCCTCGCCCAAGGCCTTACATGCCTTACTCAGGCTACTGCTAAGCAAGCTAAACACCTAACTAACTACGGGGAAATTAACATTAAAAAGTTAAATGATGCTAAACACCAAGGAACCTCTTAAGCAGGAATGAGGCAAAAATCAACACGCAACCGACAGCAATGAGTAGTAACCCGTTTCCCCCGCCGTTACTTACTAATGTAAAGCCCGGGGTCCTCACGGGGGTGCGTATGGTTTGTACTTCTGAGCTTGTTGAAGTACTGGGCAACGTTGTAGATTGAGAAGCGGTGTGGGTTGAGGAACTAATGACCTTAACGGACGCTATTGTTTCGAAGATCGCTATGTTAGTGTACTTTCCTCTAGTAACGTATTCAACCGTATTGAATCCCTCCAAGCTAAGCGTCAACAGCTCGGGCTTGAATGATTTCCCGCGCGGTACTAAAATCCTATATCTAATCCCGAGCACTAGGACTGACCTGTTAGCCATTACTAGGTAATAGTGCGACGCTAATGGTAGGAGAGTGGCGTTCATGTAAGGGAACGTAACCACAAGCGGGGTAATACCCTTAAGAATCACGGTGGTCTTCTCGCCACTAGGATGAGTTACCAGCCCCACATCTTCAAACTCCTTGTTAGGGACAAGCCTATAAGCATGGAAACCTTTGCTAGTAAGTGAAAATAGTACGGTTTCTCCATCCCTCATAGCCAGCACGGCAGGCTTGCCCTCCTGGAGAGTAACTATGGCCTTCACAGCGAACTCTTCTAGCCCGCCTATGCTGGGGCTCAGAGCAATGAGGCGTGCGTCACTACCGGAAATCAATGCAATCGCGGGGTAGTACTTCCCACCGAACCCAGCTCCAGCAGCGACTATGACCCTATCACCGTAAATAATTGCATCCCTGAAGTATGTCGGGACACTGAACACGTACGTAAATGCCGATGCGTTCCCTCCATCCAGGTTAACGCGTGCCACTATGCCAGCATACGTATTATTCAACGCAACATACCCAACCCCTACGATGTCGTGCTTCCCCTCAATAACCCCCGAGAATAATGCTCCGGTGCCGGTCAGCACGTAGTAGAGAACAGCGCGGAGGACATGGCCTTGACCAGTAGCTAGCACCAGTAGTGCAGGGTGCTCCTTAAACGTACCGAAAGCTACTGCGACCGACCCATTAACCAGTGAGGCCGAGAACGCTGTGAAGTCCTTCACACGGGCTTCGCAGATGGTGCTGTTCTGTAGGAGTATTAAGACATTACCGTCACCTACCCCAACACCATCTAACATTTCGAGCATGGTTGCTGACGTTAGGTGTGTTGATGAGAAACATGTGCAGGTCATGAGGACTACTAGGGATAACACTACACAAATAAAGGCATGACGCCATAGTGATGACTTATTGACTCGAGCCAAGGCACCCATTACCTTCTGGGCGAGCCTTCCCGAATAACCTCGAAGTTCTTCGGCTTCCCGTAACGCTTAATGATGTCGGCAAGCCTATCGCAGGACCGACTATATAGCCTGTACCTAATCGTTGTCTTCCCTCTCTGAATAACGAACTCCACGAACCTCCTTGAGGGATTATACACTACTTTGTACGTGTCACCACCCTTGTTTTCCTCTAAAGGAAACTTTATAGTTAAGCCCATGCCCAGCACACCCTTATTGTAGACCTCGTAATTAGTGACCACCTGCACCACGTCCTTCACTATTCTCCTGGACCATAGGTTCAGCAAAGTAATCAGTAGGTACGGGATCTCATAACCAAGCAGGAAGATAATTATCCTGATGAACATGTCTGAGGTTGTGGCGGCAACGTTCCTAGCATAATTAAAGTACACTGGGTACCACACAAACACTACAACCATACTAAGCAGGCTTAACCCAGCGGACTTCATCATTGGCTTTAACTCAGCAACTAACTTCGTGTCCCGGGCCTGTAACTCCCTGATTTCACTGGGGTCACTTTTGTAGAGCCTCCTACCCTCTTTGATCTCCTTAGCTTCCTTACTCGTAATGTGCTTCAATTGCGACTTCATCATAACGATCGTGAATATTACCATACCTATGATGAATATTATGAAGGTGTAGCTCAGGTACTGAGGGTAGAACACATTGAGTATCGTCAGTAGCGCTATCATGCCCTGACCGTACGTTATTGAGAATGCCCATTGCTTCTTACTCATCTGATATGCCAACAGCTTCCCCTTGCCTACTAGTTAATCTCCCCTTATGTATTTACCGCAGGTAATACCCTGATTTAAAAGGTAGGGGAACCCGGTAAGTAGGTCTGATCTTTTATGCTCTTATCAAGCCAGATAATCGCTGGTGACGGTACGTGAGGGAAATTACTCCCGAGCCTCTGAAAGTACTTCAAGTCATCGCTAAGTACGGAGAAATAAAAGGCAGGCTCATGCTCCACAAGTTAATTCACGCACTACAGAACTCAAGGACCGTTAACTTAGGGTACAGATTCATAAACTATTCCTTCGGACCATACTCCAAGGAACTCGAAGAGGATCTGAAGCTACTAGCATCACTAGGACTAATTGTCGAGGAGAAGAAGGGTGACACCACAGTAATTAAGGTGACGAGAAAGGGAATGGAGGTGGTTAAGAGCTTCTCTGGAACAAAGCTAAGCCCCTATAGGGTTAGGGCCTAATGACGCAGGACAGAGTAAGGGTGATGAAAACAAGCGACGTAGTGCGCGTAGTTGCATTCATACCTCCGGGCCATAGACATACGAGGGTCCTTGTGGAGTTAGAGTCGGGGGAGAAGCTAATTTTCCAGCAAGCAACAATAGACGGCATCATAAGGGCGTACGTTTCCGTAGCCCTACACCCGAGCAGAAAGGCATGTGAACTCACGTTAAAACATCTTAGCACGAAAGAACGTAAGGAAGGATTCGCTAAGTGGCAGTTAATTGAGAGTGACCGCAGTGAGGATGAAGTTATGGAGGAGGTAATGAAGATTTATAGTGAGTAAGGTACTTAGTGATGAGACCCGCGCGCCTGACCCGCGTACGGGTATGAGGTATGAAACCACCGGCTGATTTCGCTCACCACGTCAAGTACTAATAAATATCCCGACGAACTAAATTCATGGTAATAACAGTGGGGAGGATCCATAAGATTATCAGGGAGGCAGGCGGTAGATTAGTAGTCGCTGTTGATGCCCCCACGATAGACCTTCAGCAGCTCGCTTCATTCCTGGACAATGTGCCCGAAGGCGTCGTGGGTATTAAGGTGGGGTTACCCTACCTCATACATTACGGGATTAGGCAATTACGTAATCTCATCAATGATTACCCGAAACTCTACTTCATCGCCGACCTAAAGCTCTCGGACATAGGGGACATAATGGCGTTATCTGCTAAGGAAGCATTAAACACGGGTTTCAACGGCATCGTTGCCCACGCCTTCACCGGGTTAACAGGTGCCTTAGACAAGTTGGAGAAAGTCGTGCATGACGCAGGAGCCGACCTCATCCTGCAGGTAACGATGAGCCATGCTGGCGCAACCCACACTTTCGACCGCGTGTATGGGGCAGTAAAGGAGATAATTAACGGCGTTAATGCCGACGCCTTAATAATCCCTGCAAATAAGACGCAAATCATAACAGACGTACGTAAGGCGTTCGGCAGAAAACACGTCATACTATCGCCCGGAATAATGATCAGGGGCGTGAGCCCAGGGGAAGCAATATGTGCTGGTGCTGACGCGGAAATCGTGGGTAGGGCAGTCTTCGACACCCGAGACCCAATAGCGGCGGCTAGGGACATACTGAAGATGCAGGAGGAGTACTTGAGAAAACACAAGGAGATATGTACCTAAGGTAGATTCTTTGAGAAGATCCATTAGGATAAAATGCGTGACTCCTCTACTCCTCTAGTAGGGAGTCCCGACTTGAAGTTACGGTAGGCAACTTACTCAAAGAATTAAGAAGTGGTGTGAATGACCCCGCCGGCTCCCTGCTTCATCCCAGCTCCATGCGGAGGTGTCTGCAGGTTCCACCAGTAATTTACGTCCCCACATAGGCTTATTAAAGTTACTTGCTAAATCATCTCGCTTATCGTGGGCAAGTAACTTATTACCCCTCAACACCCCTTACTACTAAGGTAATGACGTAATGACCACACGCGTAAAGGTACTCAAGGAGTTCTCCGCTTGCGGGAAGCCACTACTCGTGGGCCTCCCGGGCATGGGCAGGGTAGGGTACTTCTCAGTTAATTACCTCCTCAAGACGCTCGGCGGCGCGCTAGTTGCTGAACTCTACTCAACATACTTCCCGCCACACCTATTGGTTAAGGGGAACGGATTATCCGATCTCTTTGTTGGGAGGCTGTATGATACTGGCAGAGCCCTAATATTCACTGCGGACACGCAGCCACAGAACCCTGAAGGACAGAACGAAATTTGTGATGTACTCCTATCGTTCCTTACGGAGAGAGGGCTTGACGGTCACGTAATCGCGGCCGCGGCCTTCGTCGTGCCTGAGGTAAGTACGGAAAGGAAGGTCTTCGTGGTTGGCAACGACAATAAGATAGTGGAGGTATTCCGCAAGTTAGGTGGCACACCTCTCGATGATGGCGTCATTGTCGGGATAAACGGAGCTATAGTTGGGTGGGCTAAGTACTACGGGCTAGACGGAGCAGTTCTTCTAGGCGAGACATGGTCGGCTATAGTGGAGTTTGACGAGGCAGACTACCGCGCTGCTAAAGCAGTGATAGATATCCTAAGCAAATATTTAGGGGTGGAAACGGATACATCATCCCTGTTAAACTCGGCTGAAACCGTCGAGAGCAACATAGCGGCAGCCCTCGCACACATAACCCGGATGGCGCGCAGGAGAGAGCGTGAGGAGAGGAAGGAAGTGCTTTGAGCGCCCCAATAATAAGGCCCAGGGTAAAGGCGTTCATCTTCGACCTTGACGGAACGTTAATAGATAGCGTCGATGCTCACGTCACCACGTGGGTTAAGGCGTTCAAGGTCGCTGTAGGCATTTCAGTGGATGAAGTGGAGGTACGCTCACTTATAGGTATGAGTGGGAGAGACATCGTTAGAAAAATACTTGGAAAAGTGAGTGAGTCCGAGTACGCTAAGATAAGGTGGGTCAAGGACAGGGCATTCATGAAGGAGTTGAAGGGAGGTAGGGTAACGCTATTCCCTGGGGTTACACAAGCCCTAAGGATGCTTAAGAAGGGAGGCTACCTAATCGGAATGGCGTCATCAACCCCTAATAGGCTCTTACTCCACATAATGGATTACTTGGGGATCACGGGTTTCTTTGATGCGATCACGGGTGGTGATGAAGTAAGGAGAGGGAAGCCTGACCCAGAAATATTCCTAAAGGCAATGAGGAAGCTGGGCGTGGGGCCCGAGGAGACAGTAGTGGTTGGTGACACAGTGTACGATGCGTGCCCCGTCCACAGGGTGGGTGCGTTGCCAGTGCTCGTTAACACATGCCGCGCACCAGATGGAATAGTCGTCGCTACTTTCTGCATGTTCCACGAATTCACAGAAGCGCTTAAGGCATGCATACCACGCAGGAACTATCTCGGCTAGAACCGGTTAATGTAGTGATTAACGCATGTACATAAAATCTAAAGCATCATAAGCAACTCACTTGTTTAAAACCCCATTTACATACGGAGGTAAGTTTTAATTACTTACTACGTAAAAAGTCTACATGAAGTTAAGGTGATAAGTATGGCAGATATAGAGTCCTTAGAAAAGGAGTTGAAAGCGATAAGCAGCAAGCTCGACAAGATCGTGGAGCTTCTTGAGGCGATAAGGAAGGGCCTACCCCTATCCTACAGGAAGGTTGCCGAGGTGGAGGACGCGCTAAGCACAGGCATAATTGACGCCGTCACGCTTCTCTCCGTTCCTGATCACTTGAGGAGAACACTAGTTGCCCTAGCTAAGCTAGGTGGTGAGGCAACGTCTGAGGACGTTGCTAACGCAACAGGCAGGGCTAGGGCGGTTGAGTCAGCTTACCTAAATCAGCTGGCCACGCTCGGGTACGTGATTAAGGAACGCAGGGGGCGTAAGGTGTATTTCATAATACCTCAATTCAGAGAGAAGCAGGAGAAAATGTAATCTAATCAGGGTTGAGCATCATGCCTAAGGATGTCATGAAGACTGTCGCTTTCCACTCAGTTCGTGGCGGTACCGGTAAGTCAGTCCTATCTTTAAATCTCGCCTACCTCTTAAGCGATGCGGGATATAAGGTAGTGTTAATAGATTACGATATGCGTGCGCCCTCGCTGTACTTCATGCTCAAGAAACCAAGCGTCAATAAGTTCCTCAATGACTACCTTGAAGGCGAGGCTAGGACCGGGGAAATACTGGTTGACTTATCTAAGAAACTAGGCGTGAAGGGGAAGCTAGTAGTAGCCTTCTCAGACCCATCACTGGAAGCTGTTAAGGAAATGATGACTAAGACTAGGAAGTGGGAGATGGGTGCTTTACGACGTCTCCTTGCCCTCATAAGGGAGTTGCGGGGGAAGGGCTACGATTGGGTGTTAATTGATAGTCCTCCAGGACCTCAGTATTCAGCGATTAACGCTATAGTCAGTAGTGACGTGGTCGTACTGGTTATAACGCCGGATAAGGTTGAGGTGGAGTCCTGTAAGCCGTACGTAAGCGACATATACAAGGATGTCACGGGTAAGGTGTACCTAATAGTTAACAAGGTACCCGCATCATCGATGGACGAAGCAGTAAGCACTGCAAAGTCATTAGCTAAGACGATAGGGGTTCATGAATTACTGGGAGCCATTCCTTACTACCCCGAGATCTTACTCTATAATGGCGAGAAGATAATGGCTAAGGACTTCCCTAACCACCCCTATAGTCGTATACTTGTAGAGATAGTGAAGAAGCTCACTTCCTCTTCGCAACTTCCAAAGCTTTCTTCAGATAACGCCTAATTTCCTCGCGCATTAGTCTCTCCTGGGGTAGGGTCTCCGGGAGCTTGAATATTATGTATGACATAGGTATGAGCATCGACGTTATGATCGAGAGAGCTACGTTGGCATTACCGGCAAGCGTAGTTATTAACACGCCAGCAACAACTCCTGCAGCGCCCGTAAGCATACCTAACGTGAAGACCCTTCCAAAAAGGTTCTCTCTAGGTATGTCGCTCCACACAACCATGAAGTAAGGAATCATGAACCCGTAGCCAATTTCAATCAACGCGAAGGTGAAGGCGCTGGCGATATGTGATTTCTCTAAAACACCCGAAAGTGAGTGGGCTAGGAGGGTAACGCTTCCTAGAAGTAAGATCATGTGTCCTACTATGCCTGCTTCCTTTCGTCCATACTTATCCATGATGTATCCGGAGGCTAACGCAAGAAGAAATGGGAGTGAAAGTAGGTTTACGAATTTCATAGTGCTAAGGATCATGTGTAGCTTACCTGTTATAACGAATACCCTGAAGAGGTACCCCAGAAACATTGCGAAGATGAATGTTGGAATCATGAATAGGTACAGTCTGAAGTCTCTTATGTGTACTGAGTCGATAACTTCATTAGGTAATCTGCTTGTCGATAGGTATAGTACCGTGGTCGTAGCTACAAGCACGCCGGCTTGAAGGAACGCTACTTCAGTGACTGAACCAATGCTATGGTACAGGAGAATGTTAAGGAAGGCCCCTATTGCGAATCCCGAGGATATCACTCGCCCCCTATTCCAAGAATGAATTCCTGTTTTGATCAGGTAGAGGGTGCTGAAAAGCGCTATGGCTGTGAACATGCCGAGACAGATCCAAGCAACTATAGCTTCATTAATATCCAGCGGACTGGCAAGTTCTGTAGTGACTAACGTTATAGCTAGCCCGAGCCCTCCGACTAAATAGATCTTCCGGTTAAGTCCCGCGGTGTCGATGTAGCTACCGATTAATATTGACCCTATGGCTAGCGATAATATGTATGTGAGCGTAAGTACCTCAGCCACATGACGTGTGAAGGGTTTCAGCTCGGGAACTAGCCTCACGAATAGCCACATGGGCATGTAGGTCAGACATATTGCGAGTACTAATGCAGCTATGCTTGCAACAACGCAAATAGGTAAGCTACATAAGCGACGCGCTACCCCGTCACTACCTTCAGCCCCGTTGCTCACGTCATCCCTCATTTAGTCCCGCCTCTCACACAACCTAGGTTAGCATTATTGGCGTAGCAATAACTTCTACGGTAATTGAATTGATGAGATAAGTAATAATGCTTAGCTATTTACATTTCAAATCAAATCGCTTAGGAGGGGATCGCTCCTCACGGTAAACCATTAATCCTCGATCCAAGTATTCAGGATTCTTCTAGGGTCTACAGGGTAAGCCTCAATAAACCGAGTTTTTCCTCCTAAAGACCTAGCGATAATAGGGTGGATACGTGCGACGTTACCATCGTAGAAAGCTAGGTTCTTTAATCTAAGTTCTCTTATCGCGGGTTTATCGATAGGTACTTCCGCCCATAACACGAGTCCTTCATTAGTCACTTCCTCATACACCCTATGCGTGATCTCAGCTCTCCTAAGCATGCGTAACCTAAATTGTACCTTATCTTTGAAGTTTGCCGGGCAGTAATGCACGCTGATTGCTAAGCCCTCCTTCTCAACCCACCCGAGAACCCTTAGGGCAGTCTCCTTAGAGCCTAGAGCAGAGACCCCATCCCCGGTAGGTTTTATGCCCCGTAGCATTAGCTGATATTGGTTGGTCTCACTAAACTCGAGTTCATTTAAGTTAATGAAGTCCACACCTAGCTCGTAAGCCCTAACGATAATGTCCTTCAGTAAGTTTTCGGTCCCTGGAATTGCCGGGTTCTCTATACCGACAGATATGGGGTACTTCAACGCGATCCTTAGTGCTTCCCAGGAGCGCTTGCCAATAACATGCACCCTGATCTCGTCTAAGCCAGCCTTCACTAACTTACTCATGACCTCATCAGTTAGTAGCGTTCCCGAGGTATAGAGGTGAATATGGAAGGAGTTACCGAAGAAGTCCTTAAGCATGCCTACGTATCTCACAGTCCTTTCAAGCCGAGCTATGGGGTCCCCGCCAGTCATACTAGCTCCTTTAGAACCGCAGGCGCATACCTCTAAGATTAGGTCCCTTTCATCCTGCACTCTTAATTCATTAACATACGTGACATCCTTACCTTTTTTCTGATAAGAGATTGGACAATAAAAACAGTTATCCGGGCATACCCCCGTAACGAAAACCACTGATTTGAGGCCTCTCATACATAGCTCGCAACCTTTAGGGAGTTTCCCGACCCAGCATCCCACACTTTCGCATTCTCCCTTCATGTGGGGCGTCACTCTAGTTTCTTAATGTACACGCCGTTTCCTAAGTCCTCATCGTAGCTTTCAGGTTTCCCTAGCTCAACCCTGCTTACCTTATGAAGGGTCTTCAGGTCCTCCAGTATTGGTGCGGCCTCCTCCGGGATGTAGAGTACTGCATGTAGCGGTTCCGATAGCTTCATGTTCTTGGATTTCTTATACTTCCATACAGCCGAGTTCACCTGCATTAGCAGGTCGATGAGCTGCGGGTTCCCTTCATCGAATGTTAGCTCATCCTCACCGACTGTCTGCTTATGTACTCCCTCCTCTGAGTACATGTTCCGCCATATGTAATCGGTTACGAACGGCATTATTGGGGACAGTAGCTTCAATATCAGCTTGAATACTCTGTGGAGGGTGTACCGCGCACCTAAGGTTTCTGCCTCCTCAAACCCTTCGCCACCGTATGCCCTGGCCTTCACGGTCTCGAGATAGTTGGAGGCGAACACATTCCATGCTAGGTCGTAGATTGCGCGCGTTGGTTCGAACACGTCTAGGTCGTCGGTGTACCACTTGAGTACGTCCTTAGCTACGCGGACGGCATAGGCTATCATCGCCTTATCCAGCTCCCTTAGCTTGAAGCCCTCCTTAGGTTCCTCGAAGAAGGAGATGAACCTTCCCATGTTTAGCAACTTAGTTGCGAAGGACTGCCCAGTCCTGACCAGTGCTTCAGACCACCTGTAATCGCTCCCTAGCTTGCTCGCTACAGCCGCCCAATACCTGAAGGCGTCAGCACCGTATTTCTCTATGAACGGCATTGGGTAGATTATATTGCCCAACGACTTATGCATCGCCCTGCCCTTCTCATCCAAGCCCATACCACTTATCCTGACCCACTTAAACGGGGGTTTCCCAGTGAGTAACCAGACCCTTAACGTTGAGTAGTATAACCAAGTCCTAATGATCTCGTAGCCCTGAGGACGCATGGCATGCTCCAGGGCTTTGAGGGCAGCCTCCTTATTCCTTAACCACCCTGTGACGTACAGCACGCTTATGGATGAATCAAACCACGTATCGAAGGTCTTGGTCTCCCCCTCGATTTCCTCGCGAGGCGCGCCGCACTTGGGGCACTTCTCCACAGGCGCCGGGTCCTTCCATGGCTGGACGTACTTACCGGGTTCCGCTAAGATCACGTAACCGCATCTGCGGCACCTCCATAGAGGGACTTCAGTGCCGTAGTACCTGGTTCTTGAGATGGGCCAGTCCATGGTTAGTGACTTTACCCACGTATCGAACTTTATCCTATGCTCAGGCGGTCTGAATAGCATCTTGTCTGCCACGCGCAGTATCTCGTCCTTGAACTCTATCTGCTTCAGGAAGTACTCCTTCATGTGGATGAACTCCACGGGCGTCTTGCAGCGCCAGCATACGGGGATCTCGTGCTCCAGCTCCTCGGTCTTCACGAGGAGTCCTTCCTCGTTAAGCTTCTCGGCTATGGCTTCCCTAGCGTCAGCCACCTTAAGACCCTTAAGGAAACCTGCCTTTTCATTCATCGTGCCGTCCGGGTTTATCAGGATTCTTGCCTCGAACCCCATTTCCCTGAAGAACCATATATCCATGGTGTCTCCGTAGGAGCACATCATCACTAGACCTGTTCCGAATTCGGGCTTAGCTATCTCATGCTCTAATATGGGTACTTCACGGCCATAGAGGGGAACTATGGCGTGCTTGCCTTTCAGGTGCTTGTACCTTTCGTCCTCAGGATTATATATTACGGCTGCACACGCGTTAAGGAGTTCAGGCCTTGTCGTAGCTATGACTATGTCCTCGCCTGTCTCCTTAACCTTGAATTTAACGTAGTAGAGTTTACCCTTAACTTTCTTGAATTCTATCTCAGCCTCCGCTAAGGTTGTTCTGCACCTCGGGCACCACGTCACTGGCTTGTATGACTCGTAAATCAACCCCCTCTTCCACATCTCCACGAACGTTGCTTGAGTCACTTTCCTATATTCTGGGGAGTCGGTGCCGTTACGCCAGTACTGAAACGCGCACCCTAGTCGCTTCCATATCTTAACCATGTCGGCCTCGAACTCATCGAGCACCTGCTTAACCATGTTGAGGAACTTCTCCCTGCCCTCAGGCGTGGACGCTATCTCATGCGCCACCACACCATACTTCTTCTCGACAGTTACTTCTGCCGGTAACCCGTTCCTGTCAGCATAGAATGGCTGAAGCACCTCGTACCCAGCCAACCTGAAGGCACGCGCTATCATGTCTATCTGCGCGTAGTGAGCGGCTTGCGCCACACCCCACCTGCCTGAAGGGTAGGGTGGTGGGGTGTCAATAACGATGTACTTCTTAGACTTAAGGAAATCTATTTCCTTCTTCTCGTAGATCTTCTCCTCACTCCACTTCAGCAGCAACTCCTCCTCAAGCCTGGGCTCCCAACGCTTAACCTTCAGCTTAGGCTTAACCTTCAAAGCCGCACCCATCATCTTTTCGAGGCAAACTTATGAACTTTATCTTAAGACTGAATCCTCAGCAAATGCTCGGGAGGCTTAATTGCGATCCATGCTGCCCCAATGAGTACTGCGTCATCCCCTAGCGGCGTTAACGTTAGTTCCGGCTCCCTATTTATTAGGAATTCCTTAACGCGGCCGAACACTAGGCTCATGAAGTCAGGGTTCCTTAACGCTACGGATCCGCCTACACTCACTACTTCTGGGTCGTAGACGTTGATGACGGACGCTATCCCGGCAGCGTTAATGACTTCCAACTCCTTAATGATAGCAGTAGCGAACACGTCACCCTTCCTCCATAGCTCGAAGAGAGTTGCTGCCCTTAACTTGCCCTGCGTTGCTAGTATGTAGGCTTCTGACTTCAGACCTCGCCACCCGGAGGCTAAGACTGATGCAAACCTAGGGATGTTATTGCCGGAGGCCAGACCCTCCCAGTGACCCTTAGCGCCACACCCGCACCGTATATCGCTTCTGAGGTCAAGCACGATGTGCCCGACCTCGTGCGCGTTACCGTCCTTACCCAGCAGTAAGTGCCCATCCACTACCGCGCCCGCACCTATGCCGGAGCTTATGGTCACGTAAACAACGTTCTCAACGTCCCTTCCCGCACCAGCCCAGTACTCACCCCATACCGCAGCAACACAGTCATTCACGACGTAGGCTGGCGCGTTGAAGGCATTACTTAAGGGCTCCTTAAGCTTGAAATTCCTTAAGGGATTATTGGGGGTGCCTACCACGATCCCTTCTCTTATGTTGAGGGGCCCTATACTCCCGACGCCTACGGCCTCTACTCTTGCAATGTTGTTTCTCGCCATTAACTTCCTCCCTAAGTCAATAACCTTCAACGCCACTGCATTCGGGTCGCCGCCCTTCGGTGTTGGAACACGCATCACGTCAATTAACTTACCGTTAGTAGATACTAGGCCAACTCTAAGATTAGTGGCGCCAACATCAACCGCGAGCACGTAGCCCCCCATCACGCCCACCTTACCCTCCCACTAAGAACGGAAACAACGTAATTCACGGCATCCTCGGGGTTACGAACCACCTTGACCTCAGCTAATCTCCTTTCATCAAGGTAAGGGGCTAGCGCGGCTAACTTATCTGAGGGCATGTCAAACCCCCTGAGTAACACCGTGGGTACGCCCTCGGTGTAAGCTGTGACCGCCTCCTGCATGGAGCCAGCACCCCCACTCATAACCACGAGAACCTCTGATGACCGCACCAGAAACACGCTCCTAACCCTGAAGGACGTGCCGGTGCGGACGACTATGGCTCCCTCAGGGAACTTAACACGCTCCTGTTCCAGGGGCGGGATTACCAGCACGTTAAATCCGCAGGTTAGCGCCTCATCAACTATAACGCGCATCAGACCCCAATACCCACCAACAACAATAGTGACTTCCCTAGGGTTAACTCTATTGCTTAGCAGTTTAATGAATTCGCGTGCAGCCTCAACTAGCCTTGCCGGAGGCTTTCCAGAGTAAGCAGCTATGCCTACGTACCTCAAGTATCCCACCATCTTGACAATGCGTGCGTGCATCTTAAGAAGTTATAACTGGTTTTACACCATAAAACTCAGGGGGCAGTCATGCGGGAAGTAAGTATGTCTCGAGTGACAGCCTTACTTACGGCGACCCTACTGCTAGTTGCCGTTGTTTCAGTAAATGTGGAGGGCGTGCATGCCGGTACGTCGGAGAATGTTAGCGGTATACGTGTGGTTGTATCGTCGTCCTCCCTCCTCTGGGTCGTTAAGGAAGTTGGGGGCGACCTAGTGAGCGTGACGGATATAGTGCCACCCGGTACTGACCCACACACGTATGAGCCACCGCCTTCACAGTTAGTCAGCATGTTAAAGAACGCTGACGTGATCTTCGTCACAGGCCCAACTCATTTACCCGTTGAGTTAAGGATAAAGGAGTTAGCTAGGGAGGGTGCAATAAAGGCAGTCATCGTTGACTATGAAGACTACGTGCGTCACGGACTGAAAATACTTCCTAACCCGAAGACAGGCCTGCCTAACCCTCACGGATACTTGTTCTCACTTACCGGTCTCTGCGCGGTTGCTAGGACAGTCAGTGATGTACTCTCAGCCATTGACCCAGCACACGCCACCTATTTTAGGGCGAGAGCTGACGCATTGGTTCATGACTTGATGAGCGAGTTAAGCGCTTTACGCGAGACGGTGCCTCCCGGCCTACGCGTGGGGTTAGCAGGTCCTCCACTTCAGTATGTCGTTGAGGAACTAGGACTTAATGTGACGTTCGTACTGTTGCCGGACGTTGAGTCGGAGCCTTCTGAGAACGACGTTACAGCACTCATTAACGCTGTTAAGACCCACAAAATAGACGCTTTCCTAATATCCGACATGGTCGCAGCTAAGAACCCGAAAATCGTTGCACTCGCTCGCGGGTTAGGGGTACCTGTGATACTAGTTCCTATAGCTAAGCTCTCCAGCACACCACAAGCAATATCATCAGCTCTCGCTTGGGAATTACGCTCATTAGCACAACCCGGTTCGAGCGGGAGTAACGGATGCTTGAGTAGTAGCAACGATAATGGGTGGGAGTTACTTCATGAGTTTGCCGTATGGCTAGCTACTTGTGAGGCCGTGTTGATTCTCGTGCTAGTTGCTGTCCTTAACAGGTACAGGAGGGTGATAGCGAATGCAACACTTAAGTGACGTAGGTATTGAAGGGCGTTCCGTTAGCTTACATAATGTGTATGCCGGGTACAATGGTAGATCAGCACTAGTTGACGTTACCTTCAAGCTTGAATCACCGTTCTTCGCGGTTTTAATGGGTCCTAACGGGGCAGGGAAGACCACGCTCCTGCGCGTGATAATAGGGTTACTCAAACCGATCAAGGGTGACGTAATGGTTTACGGCATTAGACCATGGGAGAAACCCGAGGTCATTAGGGAGACCATAGGGTACGTACCTCAGCTCCTCCTGGTCAGGCAGGAGGTCCCGGTTAGGGTTGAGGAGGTCGTCGCTATGGGTATTCTATCAAGACTACCACCACCTAGAAGGTTAACCAAAAGAATTCGGGATGAGGTGGGCAAGGCGTTAAGCATGGTTGGTTTGGAGGGTCTTGAGGGACGCCTCTTCAACGAGCTATCGGGCGGGCAGAAGCAGAGGGTGTTAATAGCTCGTGCTCTAGTTAGGAAACCTAAATTACTGGTTCTTGACGAGCCATGCTCGATGCTCGACTTCAAAGCAAGGTGCGAGATGATTAAACTTCTCCAGAAGCTCCATATTGAGAGAGGCGTTGACATACTACTCACAGCTCACGACATCTCCCCCTGCTTAATCCTTGAGCCCACAGTAATACTAATTAACAAGAGAGTATACGCGGTTGGTAAACTCAGGGACGTGTTAAGGCCCGAAACCTTGAAGTTAGCATATCCGGGCATGACCGAGGTTGAGGGAGCTATAATCCTAGGTGAGGACCATGTTCCTCGTTAATCCAATCTTAATACCGGTTTACCTTGCTGCGGTGTTAAGCGGGTTACTTGCGGGGTCGGTTAGCCCCGCGCTGGCGTACTCTAAGTCAGTCACCTTCGGAATAACGCTAATGCACTCAGTGCTTGCAGGGGCGTTAATAGGGGTGTACTTACATGATGCCCTACACCTACCGGTGAACCCCCTACTTACGGCCGTGGTAATGTCATTAACAGCGTCCCTCCTAACGGCTGAGGCAGTGGCGCGTGGCTTCCCAGAGGATGCTGCGGTGGCGATATCGGTTAGCGTGAGTGTCTCGGTGGCCGTGATAATGACTTACATCGTAGCCCTCACCACCCCTTACGGCGTTAGTAAAGCCTTCGGCTACGTGTTCGGGGTTTCAGCGCTAGCGACATGGCATGATGTCGTGAGGTTAGCCGCGGTGCTCGTGGTGGTTATCCCGTTGATTCACTTATTCTGGTGTGAATTCAAGTATGTGGCCTTCGACCCTGAAGGGGCTGAGGCGATGGGGCTGCCGGTCAGGGCTTACAGGTATCTCTACTACTTTACGGCATCGGTAGCGGCTGCGTCACTAGCGATGAGCTTAGGCGTCTTGCTTGCCCATATAATTATCTCGGTGCCGGGCCTACTAGCGCTTAGGGTTAGAAGCCCGAATCCATTTAAGCTCAGCTACTTTGTCAGCGTAGCGGTTATGACAATAGGTTACGCGCTCGCGTGGTCCCTAAACATACCTCCATCAGGTGGTGTAGGGGTAGTTGCCTCGGGAGCCTTAGTAACGCTCCTGGTGATGAGGCGTGAAAGCTAATTCCCTAAGTGTTAGGGAGGCGGACTACTTAGTGGCGCTCTACGTCAAGGGGGGAGCATCGAATCCCGTGAAACCGTCCGTCATTGCTGACGCTTTAGGCGTAGCTAAGCCCACGGTGACCTTAATGCTGAAGAAGCTAGCCGTTCAAGGTTTAGTTAAGCGTGTTGAGGGTGGGTATGAACTAACTGATGAGGGGTTCCGGCTGGTTAAAGAGATAATTTGGCGGCACGGCGTTGTTGAGGGCGCCCTGCTTAAGCTAGGCTTAAGCAAGGATGAGGCATGCATGGTCGCCCGGTTAATAGAGTTAAGCATACCTATGGACTCGCTCCAATGTATCTGGAGGAACCTAGGATGCCCTATAGTGTGTCCTCACGGTCTTAAGATAAGTATTGATGACGAGTCAAGCCCTGCCACCTGCCGACCTTTAGGGTCTTGTGTAATTCGCTCTCTTAATGAATATAAAAGTAATAAGTCTTGAGACAAAAAATCCAGGGAGCTCAGAAGGTACGTGAGGGCGTTAGTGGATTGAGCATAAAGGAAGTAATCAGGAAAATATTCGAGCCAAAATCCGTAGCCGTAGTAGGTGTTAGGAAAGACACAAGAAACCCGGGATACGAGGTCCTAAAGAACATAGTGCGAATGGGCTTCAAAGGAGAACTATACGCTATCGGCCCAGCAAACATAGGACGAGAATTAGGCGTTCCTACGTACTCCTCAGTATCCGAACTACCTGAAGGCGTGGAACTAGCGATAGTGTCAGTACCTACGGAGGAAGTTCCCAAGGTGGTGGAGGAGCTCGGAGCAAGAGGGGTTCGCGTCGTAATCATACTATCCAGAGGCTTTAGTGAGACCGGAAGGACGTCGAAGAGAGACCTAGAGGACAGAGTTTTGGAGGCGGCGAGGAAGCACGGTATTAGGGTTTTAGGGCCGGGCTCGCAAGGTGTGGGAAACCCAAGCAAATACTTCTATGCGTCATGGCCGCTTGTGAAGGAGCAAGGCCCTCTAGCTATAGTGTCGAGGAGTGGCGCCATAGCATCAACGCTCATAGCCTGGGCTGTTGAGGAGGGCTTAGGAATAAGTAAGTTAGCTACGCTAGGAAACAAAGCCGACCTAGATGAGGTAGACATCCTAGAGTACTTGGCTGAGGACGACGAAAGCAAGAGTATCGCGCTATACATTGAAGCAGTAAGAGACGGCAGAAGGCTCATGAAGGTGCTAGAAAAGACAACCCTCAGGAAACCTGTCGTTGCCCTAAAGTCAGGCAGGACTAGGTCAGGTGCTTTTGCTGTAGCCTCCCGACTTGGAATGCCTGCAGGGCACTACAGGTTATACCTTGAAGCCTTCAGGAAGACCGGAGTGCTCCCCGCTACTAGTTTAGAGGAGCTTTACGACATGTGGAAAGGGCTGGCGTTGCTACCATTGGTACGTGGATCTAACGTGCAGATAATCACTACGTCAATAGGTGCTGGGGTCATATTAGCTGACGCCTTAGAGGAGCTAGGACTAAGATTGGCTAAGACAAGCCCAGAGGTGAAGAGAATCCTCAGGAGAAGGGTCAGCGAGTACTCACTGATCAGTAATCCCCTCAACTTACCGCGTGACGCCAGCGAATCCGAGATAAACTCAGCCATAGAGGAGGTAATGAAGGATCAGAGGGTTGATATCGTGATGATCGTGTTAGCGGGTATGACCCTAAAAGCTTCAAGCTCGCTGGCGAAGTGGAGAGGGAGCGAGGACAAGGCGCTGATACCCGTGCTTCTAGGTGCTAGCAAGGATGAGATCATGGACCTCCAAAAGCAGGGCATTCCTGTGTACGTGACACCGGAAAGAGGAGCGCGTGTAGCTGCAGCCCTCGCAAGGTACTCATCCTACCTGAGATTCGTGTCGAAGCTCAGCGAACCAATCGATTGATCGTCGTTCAAGACATCTTCCTAACACGTCTGTTACCTAACGCGCTACTTTCTCCCTCCCCAGATAACTATTGCTCCCCTCGTCGGCAGGGAATCTCCCTTAACCTTGATCGTAATGACTTGTTTAGACGTTCCTGTAATATGTACTTCCTTCTCACCAATGATGCCCTTCTCATTAATAAGTGTGATTCTGAAATCTTTGGGGACGGCGCTGGGGTCATTGATCACGAGTGTGAATACATCCTTGCGCCCGGCATACACGGGTGCTGAGGGGTATAGGTCGACCTTAAGTCTCGCAATACCTGTCCTCTCAAAGTAAACCACCGCTATCTCGTGACTGCCTGGTGCTAGCGCTATCCCTGCGGAATAGTGATGGGGCGACTGTAGGCGCCAAGCGTCTAGAACAACGTTTCCATCTACCAACACCTTCGTGCCGTCGTCAGTATACACGTTTATATTTAGCACTATGTAATCCTTGACATTAATCGTTGTCTTGAAGACCACTGCGAAGTAGTCAGTTCCGTGACCGCTGAAGAACCATGGACTACCACCGTATACTGCGTGGTCGGTAAAGTCTATGTAGTCGACCCTGTACTTCCCGACTACGGGGAACTTCCCTTGAATTATGTTGTCGTAGAGTTCGTTAAGGTTTAGGGAGCCCCAGGTGTAGTGAGTTAAATCATATACTACCGCCTCCCATCCTCCACTAACCACTTGGTTAGTGTTACCGATGAAGCTTAAGTTAAAGTAAGCCCTTGCGATGCCGTAGTTCTCGTAATACGCTATGTCGAACCTGTGAGTTCCTTTAGAGAGGTAAATTACCTGTGTATATTGCCTTGGGCCATGTAGGGTCCAGTCAGATATTACCTGCTTGCTGTTGTCCAGTAAGATAACTATCCCGTCATCGCTTATTGCGTTCACCTCATACATGCCCGGCACGTTGACTTGGACTTTAACTACCCAGTGCGCGGCGAAGCAATTGACGTCTCTGTACGTGTTCGTGAAGGGCCATGGCTTACCTCCGTAGGCCGAATGGTCGGTATAGTCGATTGCTTGCTCAGTATCCTCAAAGAACTTCGTTGGTAGTTCATCATTGAGTACTTTCCTGTAGTCGGGATTGGAGGGATTGTAATCTGTTGTGTCATAATACTTCCCCGTGATACTGATCACGCTAAATGCATTCTGGGTCACAGGCACGAGGTCTAGGCTCACCTCTAGCGTGGCTATCCCGTAGTTCTCAAAGTAAACTACAACTACCTCATGGTTTCCGGGAGATAATGTAATGCTTCCTTCATACCTAGTTGCTGCTTGAAGCCGCCACCCATTAATTACTACCTTCCCATCAACGGTGATGTAAACGCCATCGTCACTGACTGCGGTTATCTTCAGCACTGATTTCTCCTTAACACTCACGACGCCCTCGAAGACAGCGGCAAACCTGTCTGTTTGAGGAAGACCCCACCTAGGTAGGCCACTAACCGTATCGCTGAAACGTATTTGCTGAACAACGCGTTCATCAAGTAACCGGTCATCACCAAGTCCTAAGATTTCATTTACTGAGGGAACCTTCTCTAGCCCCCTTATGTCGTAGAACTTCGCTAGGAAACCCGATGCGGGCGTTATCGGGGAGTTAATAGTTGCTGCGGGCGTTATTGTGCCTATATAGTCCATGATGGCTGAACCGGGTGGGTCAACTATGCTCCCCACGTATCCGCCGGGCCCGGCCAGCCGCAACTCATGATTTCCTGGAGGTATGTTTACTGTGGACACTATGACTGCCTTGCTACTATGTGGCGGTATTGACGTAGGTAGGCTTGACTTAACGGCTACCCATTCATTACCCACCCTTAAGTAAGCTTTGTCAAGCTTAAGCTCCTGGTCACCATGATTAGCAACATACACTACCAGATCACCTCGCCAGAAGTACTTCTCTATGGTGGCGAACCCCACCCTCACTTGCGGTAAGGTATTCCCCACACTAGATGATGTCTTGTTCTGCATGTATGCATATAGCACTACACCCATAGACACAGTCACTAGCATGAGGAGCACGGTGCCCACGATTTTCGAGAGTCCTCCCCTGACCTTCATAGTTCTCGAAGTCTTCTTTTGTATGAGCGCCAAAGTACCTTACCATCATGAGTTACGGCATTTAAGGTGAGTACGTATTTTAAATATGGTCAAAGGTGCCTCAAATGCCCTACAGCACGCCTAAGTTAATAGACTGCAACGCTAGGTCCAAGAGGATTCGCTCAAGCGATAAAATGTTGATAATAGGTAGGTGCGTCGAGGTCGAACATAGTGAAGCGCTGTTACCCTTCAAAAACGCGGGGTACTCAGTGTTCTCGGTCTGCCTCGAGGAGGAACATATCAACATGGTTGGGTTTAAATTAGCCGGGATACTACGCAGGTGTAGGGACTTCCTTAAAGAAGTTGCTGTGCTGACGGTTGACGGTTCACCCCACTGTGTTCAGTTGCACTTCATGGTTGAGGAAGCTTTCAAAGTAACGGGGCTTGAAGGTGATATACGAAGGAGGCACTTCGTCATCTCTAAGGGGGAGGGCGTGGTCGAGGTTCCGAAGGAGAGCGTTAAGGTTGCTAGGTACTTGAGTAAGGTGTCTAAATTAATTAAGCAATGCAAGGGTTAAGTGT
Organism: Desulfurococcales archaeon; assembly: GCA_027002995.1. Classification (GTDB taxonomy): domain Archaea; phylum Thermoproteota; class Thermoprotei_A; order Sulfolobales; family NBVN01; genus WAOL01. The sequence goes on along the minus strand of JALWZB010000061.1, from coordinate 23,196 downwards.
CGAAGAATATTCTAATTGAGTCGAACCTTTATTATCATTAGCCAGCTATGTAAATTGGGTGAACTTTTGACCGCGTTAGATGAAGGCCTGCTTCAATGGGCGGTTGATAAAGCCCTGGAAGCTGGCGCCTCCTACGCCGAAGCCAGGTATCAGCGCGACGTCACGTCAGGTGTCATCCTCAGGAACGCACGCACTGTCGGTGTCGGTAGCGAGGTGCGTGAAGGTATCGGGGTACGGGTAATAATTAATGGATCATTAGGTTTCGCCGCAACAAACACCCTAACTAGGGAGGGCGTTGAACGCGCTATCATGGCGGCAATCACTAGGGCTAGGGCCACAGCAAGTCTCAGAAAAACGCCGATAGAGTTCAGCGACGAGAGGGTTGGAAGGGCATCCTACGAGGTCGCCGTGAAGAGGCCCCTAGGCGACCTAACGGCTGAGACACTCACAGAACTCGGCAAGAAGCTTACCGAAACAATAAACTCGTCGGTAAAGGAGGTTAAGGTTCCCGCCGTGATGTTTCAGGCCGGTACGCGCCTTCAGGAGAAGTTAGTGATTAATTCGGACGGTGCAGCAATTCACTCAGTCGTTCCACGCGTAACGGCATTCATTAACTTCGTCCTAGCCCACCCACAGAAGGGAACGCTTCAGAGAACTATCGAGAAGGAGGCTTCCGGAGGCGCGGAACTCATTGATTCGTGGCGCCTAGAGGAGGTCGTGAGTGAGGAGGTAAGGAACCTAGAGAAAGTATTCCTTAAGGGTGTTGAGCCACCGAAGGAGTCCATTGACGTTGTCGTTGGTTCAGAGGTCGTCGGCCTACTCGTGCATGAGTCAGCCGGGCACCCTATGGAGGCTGACAGGATGCTCGGGAGGGAAGCCGCGCAGGCAGGCGAGTCATTCGTCAAGCCGGACATGATAGGTAAGTATAGGATAGGGACGAAGTATGCCACCGTCATCGAAGACCCCACGATACCGGGCAGTAACGGCTACTACCTCTTCGACGACGAGGGCGTCCCGGCCAGGCCCAGGTACCTCTACAAGGAAGGCATCATCTACGAGCCCCTCCACAACAGACACACGGCGAAACTCATGGGCACCTCGAGCAACGCAGCAGCCAGGGCAATGGATTACGCCTCAGAACCCATCATAAGGATGAGCAACACGTACCTCAAGCCAGGGGACATGAGCTTCGAGGAACTAATAGAGGACATCAAGTTAGGGGTGTTCATAAAGTCCTACATGGAGTGGAACATCGACGACATGCGGTGGAACCAGAGATACGTGGGCCTCGAAGCATACATGATAAGGAACGGCGAGTTAGCCGAGCCCGTCAGGAACCCAGTGCTCGAGATCACTACCAAGGGCTTCTACAGCAACATCGTGGGCGTCGACAAGCACCTGAGATTCTACCCAGGAACGTGTGGGAAGGGTGAACCACCGCAGGGCGTCCCCGTATGGTTTGGAGGCCCTGACGTGAGGCTAGCTAAGATAAGGTTGGGGGTGATCGCGTGATGGTAACCGCGCTCGAGTTAGCGGAGTCCGTACTCAAGAGACTCGAAGGAAGGTTTGACGACGTAGCGGTCCTAGTAAGGCAGCGCGACTACGTGATGGTTAAGCTATGGAACACCGAACCCTCGGTTACGCAGTCATGGATCGACGCTAAGGTGTCGGTGCTGGTGTCGAGGAACGGCAGGGTGTTCTCAACGGAGCTCTCCGTGAGTGACCCGGACGCCGTCGATAATGCGTTAAGAAACGTTGGTGAAATCCTAACTAAGCTAGAGCCTTCCGAGATCTACGCCCCACTACCCGAGCCAGCAGAGTTCAAGCCCCTTGAGGGGTTAGTGGATCAGAACGTCCTTAAGGCCATGGAGGAACCCGGCAAGTATGTGGAGGAAATGATCGACGCCGCACTCAAGGAGGGCGCGGAGAGAGTAGCCGGCACACTAGTATTTGGCCGCATGACTAAGGCGCTAGCCACGAACAAAGGATTCAGAGGAATGGAGGAAGGCACGGAAGTTGAGGCGTACTTGAGGGCATTCAAGGGTGAGTTCAGCGGCCACTGGGCCCACGGGAGCAGGGTACTGGATATTAACGCGTTAAGGGAGGTGGGGAGGCGTGCAGGGATGTACGCAACCATAACAAACAGTAAGGCAGACTTCACGCCAGGCAAGTACGATGTCATCCTATCACCGTTAGTAATCGGGAACCTAATCGACACGATAGGCTGGATGGCCTCAGCCATGGCGGTAATGATGGGCTTCTCAATGTTCATGAAGGTCAAGCCAGGCGATAAGGTAGGCTCGGAAGCCGTAACCATAATTGACGCGCCAAGAGACACGGAATTAGCCGAGTCAACAGCCTTCGACGACGAGGGCGTGCCAACAAAGGACAAACCAATAATCAAGGACGGCGTCCTCGTAAACATCCTGCACAATACAGGCACAGCAAAGAAGATGGGCACGGAATCAACAGGCAATGCAGGGTGGCTATTCCCAACCCCATGGAACCTACACGTGGCTCCAGGCAACGTCAAGAGTGAAGAGGAACTAATCAGCGAATTAAGGAACGGCATAATAATAACCAACAACTGGTACACCAGGCTACAGAACTACGTTGAAGGAATATTCTCAACCGTAAGCAGGGACGCCGCACTACTCGTAAAGAACGGCGAGATCGTAGGGCACCTAGGAAGAATAAGGATCGCGGACAGATTCGCTAACTTACTATCAAACTGGGAACTAGCAACCAAAGAAACACACAAGATAAGGTGGTGGGAAGTAGAAACACCAACCAAAGCACCCTACGCACTAATAAGACAAGTAAATCTAACCAAGCCACCAATATAACCAAACATAACCTAAACTTTTTCTGCTTTCACTCTCGTTTTTCTTTTGAGGCAACATAGTAAGTTATCAGCACCGACGCCACGGACACACCTGCTAGAGCCGCAACCCACGGTACTGGAATTGAAGTAACTCCCGACTGCTCACTGACAGCAACAGAAGGAAGCACAACTAATGTTAGGTTAACATTATCCAATATATCCCTAAAGGGACTCGACCGCAACCTGCTCATGAGTGTATTATTTACTGATGCAGTTACCCAGAACGTTATATTAAAAGTGTTCTCACCATTAACTAAGGACTTCATAATATAACGGTATGCTTCCTGACCCCACTTATTATCACCGGATACGCCTAGCCACGCGCTCAGGATGGAGGGAGAGTTACACTGAAGATCCTGAAGAGACTCTATGTAAGGTAGCTTCACAGGAGGTCTACCGTTAACGCTTAAGTTAAAGTGAACCACGACATCAGCCAACCTACCACTAAGGTTACTCAAAAGGCTACAGAACTTCCTCTCTAGTGAGGCATTAGGTAAGGCTGGTGTCGCATAATACTCTATATGTGCACCGTACCCTACATAAATAATACGTAGATCCTTACGATCCGCAATAGGCACCTTAATCAGGAAGGATCCTTTAATGAGATTAGAGGAATTTATGGGTCCGCTAGCGTTAAAAACTCCTAACTTACTTAGAGGGGCAGAGACTAATACTGCACCGAAAGTGTCCGATACTCCCTTATTAACCGTAAAGTAAGCATTAATTACATTATGACCACAACAATAATTTATAAAGACAGTAAATAATATTATAAGCAAACATAAAGCTGTCAGTAATAAAATATTTTTCTTAGTCCTCATGGTTTAAATCACCCTGCATTATTCCTGCAACTTATGAGCTTGAATGAGTACATACCGCCGATTGGGTGTACATACCAAAGGCATCCAGGAGGAAATGTGTAAGTCATCTCCTTGCTCACCTCAGAACCATAGCTAATTGTTACACTACCATGCAAATACAGTCCATCATAGAAGAAGCCGCTAGAACTACTTATAAGTGAACTCTCACTAACAGACAGTACCATAGGTTCGTCTGTGTAACAAGTATCAACCTCAAACTTGTTAGTATTCCTGTACCTTACATCAAAGGTAACAGACCTTACTCCGTTTACCTCAACACTAGTTGGTACGTAGGTTTGATCCGTTGTTTTCTTAGGAGCTATGATAGCCCCTATAAGTCCTGTCGCTTTATTCAATGTAGCCACGGTATCCACGTAATCGCAACCATCGGGGTTAATGTAGTTACAGACATAGACATTATATATGTCTAGTGAAGCCTTAGTAAAGAGACCTGTAACTTCCCCGTCTTTTGCGTATACCCTTATCTTTTCTCGATAAACTTGGAGGGACGATATTTTATATGTTCCAGCAAAGCTACTACCCTTAAAGCTGTATGTGAAGCTTGTAGTGAAAGTTGCTTCTCCGTACGCCTCGCCCTTAGGTGGTGAATTAACTATTATAATTGGAATAAGCCTTACTACAGTTCCTAGGTATTCGTAGTATGGGTGGTCGTTTTCGTGAGTGGGTCTTGGGTTTACTTTACTTGGGTCACATGAGCCTGCGAGGGTAGTTGCAAGGTTAGTAAGTGGAAGTATTAGGACGAGGGATATAACTGCAACTAGTATTAATTTTCTTATCATAGTTTGTGGGATTCTCATTATTGGATACCTCCATTTAGAGAGAAAATTCTCTTATATATAAGATTTTCGTTTCTTACCCTATGCTTTTAAGATTAGAAACATTTAAATACTAGACTAGATGAGGAATTGTTTATCTGTGCGAATCTGTTTACTTAATCGCTTAAGTTTAAGTTTTTTGTGTTAATAACGTGCTATACGTGTTTTATTTAATTCACGTGATTGTAGTGACAGGTGAGAGGTGCTATGGCGGTCATTAGTGGAATTACGTTATGCTTTTACTATTCCTGTATGCCTACAAAAAGTGGGAATTATGAGATTTTAGAAGCTGGTCTTATGGATTCTTATGTTTCAGTCTTTTTTCTCTGAATAGCCTGGTGCTGAAGTATCTGGCGGCGTAGTCGGGGAGTATGGTTACTATCTTGGCACCTTCGGGTAGGTTGTACTTCCTGGCGACCTTTATTGCGGCGACTACGTTCGCGCCTGCGGAGATGCCTACTGCTAGTCCTTCTTCCCTGGCTAGCCTTTTAGCCATTTCTATGGCTTCATCGGATGATACGGTGACGAAGTCATCCAGTAGGTGCTTGTACCTCTTAACGATGTTGGGTACGAACCCGTCGCCAACGCCTTCGATCTCGTGGCGTCCCCAAGGACCTTCTTCACCCTTGTGGAACCAGTAGTAGGCTACGGGGCACTCAGCTGGCTCGGCACCAACTATTATTGTCTTGGGGTTGGCTTCCTTAAGCCTCTTAGCAACACCCATTAAGGTGCCGCCAGTGCCTACGTGGGCTACGAAGGCGTCAACCTTACCCAGCTGCTCTAGAATCTCCTTGCCAGTGGTTTCGTAGTGGGCTTCCACGTTGCCCTCATCGTCCCACTGATCCAAGGCTAGGTACTTGTCCGGGTTCTCCCTCTCTAACTTCTTAGCGTACTCTAGGGCACCTCCAGCATCTGATTCACCACCCGGCGTAGTGATTATCTCCGCGCCGTAGAGCCTCATTAGAAGGAATCTCTCCTCACTCATCTCCTCCGGGATGACGATTATCACCTTATACCCTAGGGCAGCACCCATCGCCGCGAACGCTATGCCGGTATTGCCTGTGGTCGCGATGACTAACGTCATGCCGGGCTTGAGGCGACCTTCGCGCTCGGCCTTCTTAATCATGTAGTAAGCCATCCTATCCTTAACGCTACCCGTTGGGTTCATGAACTCACACTTGCCCCAGATCTCGGCCTTCACGTCCTCGGGAATAACCTTCCTGAGCCTTATGACGGGTGTGTCACCCATTATGTCCGCTATAGTGTAACCAACCTTTCCGGCCAATATAGGTCCCACTCATGAAGTGGTTTAAATGTTAAATACCCTGCTTAACGACCTCACGAAATATCCTCCGTACAATAAAGGCATCGAGAGCGGACTCCATTTTAAAATATATAACCTTTGTGAAAACAAGCGCCCTACTCATTAACAATCTTTATATAAACATATCACGCGTAATAACTGCTTATTCACTATCAAATTAACCATTACGAGTAACCTAATTGAGTGAATTATGGTGCTTCAGACGCACCGTACTCACCGGAGAACTCGTCGCCGATGTCTTCTTCCTTCCATGCTTTCGGGCACCCTTTCCCATACCTTATGATTGGGCCTGGGAGCCTTGAGAGTAACACGACCCTTGAAGGCACGGAGCGTGATACTACGGGGTAGCTCAGTTCTTGGGAGAGTCTCCTTGCGAACTCCTCAACATCCTTCATTGAGGGCATGTTCTCCCTGCTGAGCCTCTCGGTGGAGCCCCCAACATGCATGTAGGCTTTAACCTCGATGAATGTTGGTTGCGCTTTGTCAAGAAGCTTAGCGAATCCCCTAGCGTCTTCCTCACCCATGTTGAAGTCCTTCACGACAGTCACCCTAATGACGGTTGGGCACGAGAAGGAAGGCAGTAGTTGCAGGGTCTCTAGAGTTGCTTCCCACGCCCTAGGGGTTAGGGGTCTGTTGAAGTACTCGTACATCTCCCTATTCCAGGCTTCAATAGAAACGTACAACTGTGTTGGCTCAACGTCAAGTCCCCCTAGTATGTCTGGTCTTACCCCTCTAGTTACTACGAACGTCGTTAGTCCGCGCCTGTGGAACGCCTCTAGCAAGTCGCCGAAGCGCGGATACATTAGTGGCTCACCGGTGAGGGATATGGCGACGTGCTTCGGGTCGTTAGCTTCCTCCCATAACTTCCTTGGAGCCCTATCCTTATACCCGCTCACGGTTCTTCTATGCTCCTTAATCGCTAACTCAGCAAGCACGTCCGGGTCATCCACGTAAGGTAATTGCGTGAGTTCGCTTCTCTCAAACCCCATATCCTCAGGCCTCACCCTCCAGCAGTGGAGGCACGCGTTCCAGCACCAGAGTATTGCTGGACTGAACTGAACGCACCGATGGGACTCTATCCCGTAGAACTTGCACTTGTAGCAGAACCTGCCTTCAACTAATGCGTTATGCACCCACAAGCACTTCTTAACTGCTGAGTGAGTCCCTATGACATGGTATTTTTGCTTCTCCAGCCTCTTAATGGCTCGCGTTAGCGGGTCCCTGTAGGTTACGGTGACTTCCGTGGACGTCATTGTAGTGCTAACCCCTCAACCATGGAATGTGTTTCGATCCAACCCTTAAAAGCTACTTGAATAGTTTATGTCATAGTGAGTAACATGCCGCGTTCGGGCGTAGTGTGTCACGGCGACTGCGATGGAATTATTTCAGCCTTCATATACATAAAGCACTACCTAATAGACTCATGGCCTAGGAATGTGTCAATGGTGTTCACTCAGCCATGGAGAGCCCAAATAGATGCTAGGAAGGTTGGGGAGAACCTAAGTGAAGTTGTTTTCCTTGACCTAGCCGTGAGTGAGGAATTCGCTAGGTACATAAAGCAGCTATCGGGGAAGGTAGGCAGGGTAACGATTATAGATCACCACATGAGCTCTGACGAGCACGTGAAGGAGCTAAGTAACATTCCCAACATAAAGGTCGTATGGCGTAAGTCACCATCCTGTCCAAGGCTAATGAAGGAAGTACTAAAGCCACACATGAACCCTTACGAGGAATTCTTAGTTGACGTGGCCGACGTGTGCGAAGGTGGTGAAGCTAGGAGTGAGGATGCGGCTAAGATAGCGGACCTCATTAAGCTCTCTATAGCCCGAAACCCTGGCGACTTGGACTACATGAGGCACTTAGTCGGGGCTATGCTGGAGGGTAAGGACCTACTGAGTGACCCTGAGTTACTGAGTAGAGCTAAGATAGCTAAGTTCCTTCTATGGCGCCTGCTTAAGATTATGAGTGAACGCTCACTTGAGGTAGCGGCAACGAAGATAGTGGCGCTGGAATTATCTGAATCAAGAATATACGCTGGCCTGCTAGGCATAGCCGCGACAGAATTCGCTAGGATGAGCAGGAAGGACGTAGTACTAATAAGGAGGGAGGAGGGGAAGGTAGTCGTCACGGTTAGAACCCTTAACGACAGGGCCTACAGAATATGCCGTGAACTAGCGGCGAGGCTCAAAGGAAGATTCGGAGGTCACGCGGAAGCAGCCTCAGCCACGCTCCCAGACATGAGCCTAGGTGAAGCAATGAAGCTGGTTTCGGAGGTGGTTAAGAGTGTGCCAAGGGAGGTCAGAGGTAATAGGGTGCGTAGAACGCACTGAGATACCCAACATCATAAAGCGGTGGTTCAGGGCAGCAACAATAGTTCTCTCAGTCAAGTGCAGTATCGAATATGAAGGGAGGGCATCCAGCAAAGCCTCAAGCGCGTGGCGCCTAATAACAATCAAGGAGGATGGCACACTGCTTATTCACGGGCCGGAGGGTCGGAACCCAATAAACTGGCAACCGAAAGCCTACGTAACAGCAAGGGTGGAGGGAGATAAGGTAATCATTGAGGCCCTCCGAAGACACCCGAAGGAGATCCTCAAGATAAGCGTCGAGAGTGACGCGGACATAATGATAGTCAGGCTAGGACACGGGAGATTCCTCCTTCACGGTACAGAGAAGGAGATAGTGGACTACATAGCTAGGAATCCGCACGTTGTGGAGGCTGGGGCGCAATTAGTGTCTCGTGAGGTAAGCACACCCCACGGAAGGATAGATGTTGTACTCCGAGCATCGTCAGGGGACCTCATACTCGTTGAGGTTAAAAGATCCACCGCAGACATCGATGCGGTGTATCAGCTAAACCGGTACGTGAAGTACTACGAATCCCTAGGCATTAAGGTGAGAGGGGTGCTTGCGGCACCCGCGTTAAGTCCGACGGCTGAGAAGGCACTCGCTAAGCTGGGCTTCAAGTACGTTAAGGTCACACCCCCTAGATGAGGTTGAGGCGCATGAGGCTGAAGTACGGCATAATAGATACGCATGTTCATCTGTGGGAGTATGATGAGCAAGCAATCAACACGTACTGTGCTAACGGGAATCTACTACTAATGGCTGTATCAGACGATTTAGAATCATCGAGAAGAACCCTGGAGATTGCTAGGGGGTGTAAGAACGTGCTGGCAGGTGTGGGAATACATCCTTGGGAGGTCGGCAAGGCTAGCGAGGACGACCTTAAAGCAACATTGAGCCTAGTGCGTGAGGCGCACTTCATTGGTGAGGTAGGCTTAGATAAGCTCTTCGTGCCTAAGACCTTCTCAAAGCAGGTTAAGTTTTTCGAGGAGTTCGTGGAGATCGCAGTGAGGCATAGTAAGATACTCTCCGTACACGCCGCTGGTGCGTGGAGCGATGTGCTTGAAGTGCTGAGAAGTGCGGGCGTTAAGCTAGCTGTGATACACTGGTTCACAGGTCCACTACACCTCCTAAAGGTGATAGAGGACTCAGGATACTTCATAGGCGTTAACCCAGCGATAAAGGTTCAGGAAAAGTCACGGAAAGTGGTTAAGGCAGCACCCTTATCCATAATGCTCACCGAGTCAGACGGGCCGTACAAGTACAGGGGCATAGAGCTAGGACCGGAACTCATTCCAGAAACAATAAGGATCATTGCGGAGTTGAAGTCAGTGAATCCCGACATTGTTTACGAGGCAATATGTAGCAATACTGAAAACCTACTTACACGAGCGGAATCATACCTAGCTAATGATGAATGACCATGACCACCAAGCCTAACAGGCTGTGAGGACACACGCAGGCTCTGAAGCCAATTAATTTTTACTTACTTCACACTCATTACAAGGTGCTTTATTCATGTTAGGAAGACCTCCGAGAATCGCGGCCGTAGGGGCGGGAATGTGGGGGCGTAACATCATTAGAGCGTTAAAGTACCTCGAGGCTGAAGGCGTACTGGAACTCGCCGCCGTTGTGGATGTGCGTGAGGACATCGCCAAAACTGTGGTACGTGAGTGGCGAGTACCTCACTACGCTACCGGTCTAGAGGACTTAAGGCGCTTCGACGTGGATGCGGTGACCGTTGCCGTCCCAATAAATTACTTACCGGAAGTGGCGCTGAAGGCAATCAGTGAGGGCTACCACGTCTTCGTAGAGAAGCCAGTTGCTACTAGGCCAGAGCAGGTCGAACGCATTATGAAGGCGGCCACCGACGCTGGCCTAGTTGTTCAGCCTGGCTTCATAGTTAGGTATGACCCGGTAGCGCAGGCGCTCAAGAAGGAAATCATGAAACGTGGCAGGCCAACCTACATGCTCTTTAAGAGGTTATCCGCCCGACCACCACATCGGAGAAACGTATCAGTGGTGTTCGACCTGATGATTCACGACATAGACCTAACAGGTTTCTTCGTTGGGTGGGAAGATTACAGTATAGTGTCTGCGTGGGGCGTGAGTGACGAGGTCGGCGTGCCTCAATCCGTTTGTGCCTCAGTAACCATAGGAGACACGCACGTGAGCTTCATAGCTGATGGCTTCCTACCAGTCAAGGTCAGGGAGGTTGAGGCAAGCCTACCTGACGTATTCGTTCGCGGTATCTTCACCGATAGGGTAGTGCAAATACTCTCTGGTGAGGGGCTGCGGGAGAGTAAAGTAAGTGGTGAGGAGCCCCTTAAGGCTGAGTTAAGGGACTTCGCTAGGCGGGTCAGGGGTGAGGAAGTCCCTAACGCACCAACGATTGAAGATGCGCTAAACGCGTGCCGCTTAGCTAGAGGCGTTGAGGACGTGCTAAAGCTGAGGAGTGAGCCGTTTCGTAGTTGAATAAATTTTTAGTGAGTTGGAATATTTAAAGGAGATCAGCGAAGAATATTCGGTGAACTTCATGTCCAGAAGGACTAAGGTAATCATAGTTGGTGCCGGAGGACGTGACTTCCACAACTTCAACGTGTACTACAGAGACAACTCGGAGTATGAGGTGGTGGCATTCACTGCGGCTCAAATACCCGGTGTGGAGAGGAGGAGGTACCCGCCTGAACTGGCTGGACACCTCTACCCAGACGGTATTCCCATCTTCCCGGAGAAGGACTTAGGCAAGCTCATAAAGGAATATCATGTCGATGAGGTTGTCCTGTCCTACAGTGACCTACCATATGAGGACGTAGGCAGAATACTCTCAACGGCCCTAGCTAATGGTGCGTCATTCAAGATACTGTCTCCCAGAGAGACAATGATACCGTCCTTCCGCCCCGTAATAGCGGTAACGGCCGTCAGAACCGGCGCTGGTAAGTCAACGGTTTCAAGGGCTGTGGTTAAGGAGTTACTGAACAGGGGACTAAGACCTATCCCAGTGAGGCACCCTATGGCTTACGGCGACCTGAAGGAAATGATTGTCCAGATCTTCAAGACGTACGAGGATCTGGAGCGGTGGAAGGTAACCGTTGAGGAGAGGGAGGAATACGAGCAGTACATAAGGATGGGCCTCCCCGTCCTAGCGGGTGTGGACTACGGTAAGATCGTGAGGGAGGCTGAGCGCTTAGGCGACGTGATACTGTGGGACGGAGGCAACAACGACTTCCCGTTCTTCAAGTTCGACTACATGATAACGGTTGCTGACGCCATGAGGCCTGGCCACGAGGTGGGTTCGTTCCCAGGAGAGGTAAACACGCGTATGGCTGACGCAGTCATAGTTAACAAAGTAAGTCAAGCCAGGAAGGAGGACGTCGATAGGGTCATAAACAACGTCAAGGCAGTCAATCCGAAGGCAAAGATCGTTAAGGCGGATATGGAGGTAGCTGTAGATGATCCCGCCAAGGTTGAGGGCAAGAAAGTACTGGTCATCGAGGACTCACCCTCAGTAACGCACGGCGGTCTACCTTACGGAGCTGGCTACGTAGCCGCTAAGAAGTATGGTGCTGCCGAGATCATAGACCCGAGACCCTACGCCGTGGGTGTGATTAAGCAACTCTACGAACTCTACCCACACATGAAGGAGGTTCTCCCATCAACGGGATACACGCCTGAACAGCTAAGAGACCTTGAAGAGACCGTAAAGAATGTGCCAGCAGATGCAGTGATACTGGGCACGCCAGCAGACATAACAAGGCTAATCAAGATAGACAAGCCCGTAGTACGCGTCCGATGGGAACTCAAAGTCCTCGAAGGACCATCAATCAAGGAACTCATTGACGAGTTCCTAGAAAGGGTAAAATCCAAGTACTGAAAACCTTCAAACATAGCTTCATCTCTTTTAAAGAATACATAGTACCTCAATCTAGGGGTCGAGACGCTAAATCACTCTCCCCCACTTCAATCATCAAGAACTTAATTATCAACATAAGCGAAATTTATGTTCGGGTCACCTTAGTGAGGAGCGAGGACGTCGATGACGCAAGGTTTAGGGAATGGATGCGGTCCCTAATAGCTAAGATGTTATTGGGTTTCGGCAGGTACTTCAGCAAAGACTGTGTGCTCAACTCAGATGGTAGGAGGTTACTAGAGGAAATACTCAAACCAACTGTGAGGAGGTACCCCCATCTCAAGGGGATCGCTAGGAGAGTTAGGAGGGAACCTACACTAGAGAACATCCTCAAGCTAGCATCGATATTCATGGATGATTATGAAGCGAGAGAACTGGCTAGGGAAGGAATGAAGGAGTTCACCCTCAGGTAAGCTTCCCTTAAATATTCGGAGGGTGAATCATTACCTGGTGCATAGTCCTTGAGGCTGAAGAAAATTCTGGATTTAATGGAGTCTAGAAACCTTGACGCGGTGCTAGTAACGCAGGATGCCAACGTCTTCTACTTCACTTCCTTACCGAGGCCAGCCGGCACGTACCTCTTCATAATACGCGGGTGGCAACCAAAACTCCTGACCCCAGCCCTTGATTACTGGAGGGTATCCGACACGGTCAAGGACGTTGAGGTCATACCTTACGCAAGATACGAGCTACCGGCAATAGAGACGAAACCCGTCACTATAAGGCCTAGTGAGTGGGTAGTGACGCAACTTAAATCCGTTAACGCGAAGCGTGTGGGGCTCGATGTTGGAGCAGTTACGCCGATGGCGTCCGAGGTAGTTAAAAGGTTAGGAAGTGACGCGGAGGTAATCGATGTTGAGAAGGATATTACAGAAATGCGCGTGGTGAAGGAACCCTCAGAGATCTCGGCAATGAGGGAGGCCCTGAGGATAAGTGAGGAGGCGTTTAGGAAGACCTTAAATGAGCTTAAACCTGGGATGAAGGAGTATGAGGTTGCTGCGCTACTGGAAGGGACAATGCGTTTCTTAGGTGCTGACGGGTACGCGTTCGAAACGATAGTTGCGTCAGGACCTAACGCGGCATACCCCCATGCGATCCCATCAACACGTCAACTAGGTGACGGTGAGGCAATAGTCATGGATTTCGGGGCCAGATTCGGCGGGTACTGCTCAGACATGACCAGAACTCCTGTTATTGGGCAGCCGGATGAGGAGCTGAGGAACGCGCTGGAGGTGGTTAAGGAGGCGGTTGATGAGGCTACGGACGCTGTTGCTCCGGGGGTGAAGGTCAGTGATGTTGATGCTGTCGCTAGGAAGGTTTTGGAGAAGCATGGTCTCTTAAAGTACTTCATACACGCGTTAGGACATGGAGTCGGTATAGAGGTGCACGAGCCCCCGCGCCTAGCGCAGGGTGTTGATGAGGAATTAAAGCCAGGCATGATAGTAACCATTGAACCCGGAGTGTATGTGCATGGCAGGTACGGGATCAGGATAGAGAATATGGTGTTGGTAACGACTTCAGGGAGGGAAGTGCTTAACAAGGTTTCGGAACTCGTGTGACAGTAAGTACGGTGGGGTAAAACAATTGAAGCGTTCCAAAGAAGGTGCGAGAACTTAGTTCTCTTTTTAGCCATATTCTACTAGGGATTAACCGCCGTGCACAGGCTTACCTATAGCCTTATGAGCTAACTCGCATATCGCCTCAGAATATGTCGGATGCGCGCAAACCATCTTTGCTAGTTCATCCACGCTTACCCTCAACGTTACCGCTAGTGTGAGCACGTGTATCAATTCTGAGGCACCATTACCAACTATTAGGGCACCTAAGATCCTGTTGCTTCCCTCCTCAATAACTACCTTAGCGAACCCTTCAGGCGTCCTCTCAAGTACCGTGTAGTCCCTCGAAACAGCTGCGTAGATGTACTTAACACACCTCACGTTCAGGCCTGCAGACCGTGCTTGCCCCTCGGTTAACCCAACGCTAGCCACCTCTGGCGTGGTGAAGATCACTGAAGGTATGGGGCCACGCGGAATTGATGAGGAACCATGAATTATGGTCTCAGCAGCTATGAGTCCCTCCCTATACGCCTTATGCGCCAGTAGTGGCGGGCCGGTCACGTCACCCGCAGCAAGTATCGTGGGGACCGACGTGCGGAGATCCTCATTAACTATCACTACACCCCTATCACCGAGCGTCACCCCAACCTCCTCGAGACCTATGCCGCGTGTTGCGTACCTACGGCCAGCCGCTATAAGTACCTTATCCACAATAATTTCGCGCGCTTCACCTCCGTCCCGCGGCACTAACCTCAACTTAACGCCGTCCTTATCCCTCCCCAAGTTCTTCGCCATGGTAGCTACGTATATGTTAACCCCTGCCCTCCTCAGGTACTTGGAGACTATGGCTCCTACCTCAGCATCGTAGGTCGGTAGCACCCTATCCATTATCTCGATAAGGTGAACCTTGACTCCAAGCCTAGCTAGCGCTGCGGCTATCTCCGACCCTATGGCGCCAGCACCTATCACAGCCATGGTACTCGGAAGTTCTTTCAACTCGAAGAAATCGCGGTTACTGAGTATGTGTTCACCATCGAACTGGAAGCCAGGTATTGGGGCGGGGTCAGAGCCCGTAGCCACGATGATGTTGTCGCCCTCCAACGTTACGGCTGAGGCGTCATCCACCTTCACCTTAACCTCCCTAGGGCCAGAGATAACACCTGTTCCCTCGAAGATCTTGGCCTCGCTAAGGAGCTGCGCTATACCTGCCCTAGACCTAGTCCTCACCCTCCTGACCCACGACATTATCCTTGCGCTGTTCACCTCCTGCACCGACACCTTTATCCCTACCTGCCTTGAAGCCTTCAGCAAGGCCGGGACGTGAGATGCCTCGATCAATGCTTTAGAGGGTATGCATCCCCAGTTAGTGCATTCACCACCCAAGAACCTCTTCTCCACGAGCGCGACTTTCCGACCCTCCCTAATTAGGCGGGAGGCCGCCACGTAACCGGCTGGCCCCCCACCAATTACTATGACGTCGTATTTTTCAGTCAAAGTGAAGTCCCTCAATCATTTTAAGCCTACCGAAAAATAATTTACGTTAATATGACACTTCTTAATAAGGTTTCCTAGCTCTTCAAGTCCCTCAGAACTTCCTTAGCCACCTTCCTGCCTGAAAGCAGCATGCCCCCGAATATCGGCCCCATCCTAGGGGTTCCATAGTAGCTCGACACGGCTATGCCAGTAGCGTAGAGGCCGGGCGCCACCTTACCAGTGAGTTCTACGACTCTCTCCTCACCTACGATTGCATTAGCGGACATCCCTCCCCTAGGCTTCTGCAGTAGACCCGGTATCTTGGCGGCCGCGACACTAAGTACTTCAGCGTCGTGCCCCGTGGCGTCAATTACCGCCTTAGACTCTATGAAGAGCGGGTCAACGTGTAGGCCAGCGAGCGGTATTGCCGACCATATGACGACCGCTCCAGCAACGCGAAGTGGGTCGTACCTGAATATTAGGTCTTCAAGGGTAAGGCCGAAGATTATCTTAGCACCGGCATCTACGGCGCCCGCAGCTAGTTTCGCCATTAGCTCAGCCGTCGAAACAACGTAAATACCTTCGCTGACCTCATAGTACCTCACATTGAAGTCGTCAAGTACTTCATTCGCTGGATACTCAACGACAACCTTGTGGAGAAGGTTGCCCCCGCCTCCCATCCCACCACCGAAGCTCAGTCTGCGCTCGACGACGAGGGTCTTGAGGCCTCCTTCAGCCAAGTACTTGGCGGCTGTCAGGCCTGACGGCCCAGCACCGACCACCACGACGTCCACACTACTAAGTTCCTCCCACTCGCGAAGAGACTCACGGACTATGATACGGGTGATTTCCGCTTCATTAACGCCCTTAACCCTGGCCACACGTACCCCCTAACCACTCTCCCGTGGGGAATTATAAAGGAAGTCCTACGTTAGTAGGGACTTCTTAACGCGGGGAAATAACTAATTTAATGCCTCGGGGGTAGTTAGTGCGGGTCGGTGATGGACTGGCATTCACTGAGCGTTGATGAGGTGCTGAGGAAGCTTAGGACGGGGAGGGAGGGGCTTGATGAGGACGAGGCGAGGAGGCGGTTAGAAGAGTACGGCCTCAACGAGTTGGTGAGTAGGAAGAAGTCTCCCATAATGATATTCGCTAAGCAGTTCACGAACTTCCTCATACTGATACTTGTAGTGTCTGCGGTGATCGCATGGTTCTTGGGGGAGGTAGTTGATGCTGCGGCAATATTGCTCATAGTTGCGATAATGGGGGTAGCTGGCTTCCTTCAGGAGTTCCGGGCGGAGAAGGCTGTTGAGGCCTTGAAGAGGATGGCGACACCATACGCTAAGGTGATACGTGGCGGTCGAATCAAGGAAATACCTGCTCATGAGGTAGTGCCTGGTGACATCATAGTTATCGGTGAAGGTGACAGGATACCGGCGGACGCTAGACTAATCAGCGCGGAGGAGCTCCTGGTGGATGAGTCGCCACTTACAGGTGAGTCGGAACCTGTCCGCAAGAACCCGAACGTTATCTTGGAACCTGACACGCCAGTTTCGGACAGGGTCAACATGCTGTTCATGGGCACTCACGCAGTCTCGGGCAAAGCGCTCGCAGTAGTAGTAGCGACGGGTATGAGGACTGAGTTAGGGAAGATTGCTGAGTCCCTCAGCAAGGTAGAGGAAAGGAAAACTTTGCTTGAGGAGGAACTTGATAGGCTAGGTAAGAGGCTCGGCATAATAATATTGGCGATAAGTGCCTTCGTCTTCATCTCATCAGTGTACGTCACGCACATGAGCCCGATAAATGCCCTCATACTGGCCATAGCGCTAGCCGTGGCAGCCATACCCGAAGGCTTACCGGCAGTAGCTACGTCCGTCCTAGCCATAGGCGCTTACAGGATGTCGAAGAAGAACGTTATAGTTAGGGAGCTAGGCGCCATAGAGGCGCTAGGTGCATGCGACGTCATAGCGTCCGATAAGACAGGCACCATAACTAAGGGCGAAATGACCGTTAAGCTGGCATGGTGTGGTGGGCGAGAGTACGTTGTTGAGGGCACAGGGTACGAGCCCGTAGGTAAGGTCATCCCGAGAGACGGGAAGGGAGGTTTGGACCGTAGGCTCAAGGAATTAGCAGAGATGCTTGTCAAGCACATACGGGGGGACGTGGACATTGTTCACGAGGGTGATTCATGGCGTGTCAGGGGGTCCCCCACAGAGGGTGCGGCGTTGGTATTCGCTATGAAGGTTCTCGGTACCGACGTTGTTGACAGGATTAAGAGAGAGCTTGTAAGGACTTACCCCTTCGACCGTTTCAGAAAGCGTAAAACGACAGTGCACTTAACCAATGATTCATACTTAGTCATATCCTCAGGCGCTCCAGAAATGCTTCTTGACATATCGAATAGCGTCGTAACTGAGGAGGGCGTGAAGCCCCTAACACCTGAGTTAAGGAGGTCAATACTGGATTACATAGCGTCAATAGCCAGTAAGGGCTACAGAACGTACGGCGTTGCATACAGGGTAATGAGTGAGGAACCGCCCGATGATGCCAGGTTCGTTGAGAGGGAAATGACGTTCGTGGCTGTGTTAGGCATTATTGACCCGCCGCGTGAGGGTGTGAGAGAAGCTGTCGAGGAGGTAAGGAAAGCAGGGATAAAGGTAATTATGATTACAGGCGATCATAGGCTCACAGCGAAGGCTGTCGCGGAAATGATAGGTTTAGACGTGAGTGGCGAGAGATCCATAATCGATGGCAAGGAACTTGACTCCATGAGTGATGAGGAGCTTAGGGAGGTAGTCGATGATGTCGTCGTGTTTGCTAGGGTAACGCCTGAGCATAAGCGCCGAATAGTTAACGCGTTGAGGGCTAAGGGCCACGTGGTCGCCATGACCGGCGACGGTGTTAACGACGCCCCAGCGTTGAAGGAAGCGGACATAGGTATAGCTATGGGGATAAGAGGCACGGACGTTGCTAAGGAAGTCGCCAAGCTAATCCTCAAGGACGACAACTTCGTTACGATCGTTGAGGCGGTTAAGGAGGGCAGGGTAATATACGAGAACCTGAAGAAGCCGATAAACTACTTACTCCCAGCCAACATAGGCGAGGTCGCAACAATATTCATGGCTGAACTAGCAGGCTTACCACCGCCACTGGATGCCCCGCAGCTACTATGGATAAACGTCACCACCGACTCACTACCGGCTCTAGCCTTAAGTGTTGAGCCTGCCGAGCCAGACATCATGCGAAGACCCCCTAGGAGAAGGGAGGGTTCATTCATAACCAACAGGAAAATAGCTTACTTCACGATCCTCGGTGCGGCAATAGGTACCGTGAACTTAGTGCTGTTTAACTCCGTACTCAGCAACATAGGGCTAGCCGAGGCGAGAACTTTAGTCTTCACGGCGATAGCGTTCAGTGAGTTCGGCCGAGCCCTGTCCTCAAGATCTGAAGCAAAGCACTTCTGGTACAGACCGTTCAATAAGTGGCTGCTGCCAGCGCTCCTGGCATCCGTAGGCCTACAGCTGTTCGCGGTGTACACGCCGGGCGTTAGGGAACTCTTCACCGCAGTACCGCTACCCCCGTGGTTGTTGGGGACAGCACTACTGACGGCAGTCCCGATACTCCTAATAGATGAAGTCAGGAAGACCCTAAAGATAAGGGTATGAGGCATCCTGAACCACACCATTATTTACTAGCTTGACAAAAGAATGAGGCGGGTGACAAGCGTGTCTCTTCCTAAGGGTCCTTGTGGCGAGATTGTTGCCCACTATACTGGTGTGAAGGCGGAGGCCGTCCCAAGCAATATGGGTACAGGGACAACAGTGAGGTGGTTGATAAAGGATGAAGACGGGGCGAGGGCGTTCGCTATGAGGTTATTCGAACTGGAGCCGGGTGCTAGGATAAACCCTCATAGGCATCCGTGGGAGCACGAGATCTTCGTGCTTGAGGGTGAAGGCCGCATAAGGATCGGGAGCAAATGGTATAACGTAAGTAAAGGGTTCTTCATATTCGTCCCGCCTAACGTCGAGCACGAATACATAAACACCAGCACAACTAAGCTCTCATTCCTCTGCATGATACCGTTCACCCGATCCGTGCCTTCATGTGTTGAATTATAGTGCTTTGTGTCTGGCACGGTCGGGTTCATTACGGCTGTGCATCCCCTTTCTCCCCGCCTGCGGGAGCGCGTCCGCCCTAGTTGCCTAGGGCTTCACCGCACTCCCCTCGGCGAAGAGCGGTTCATCATACAGTCCCCCTCACCTAGCTCATCGAGTTCATCCCTACTCCGCTAGTATTCTCTACAGAAATACTTATAAGATTTTCTGTAGTGATTGTACTTGAGGCGGGGTGTATTGCCTGAGGAGTACGTGTTCCACGCTAGGATCTCTAAGACCAGTCATGGCCTTCTCTGCATCTACATTCCGAAGGGGCTGAGCGAGAAGATAAGGCATCTTCACCGGAGGGAGGTGATAGTGCGTGTTACGGTACCGGATAGATAGCGATGTGGTTGATGCAGTATCGCTTATTAGATACGTTACTGTTTCTGGTAGGCTAGAACCTGCTGGCCCGGAAGATTACATGAAGCTCGTTAGGCTGGCACATGATTTTAGGAGAGCTGTACTTTACGCCACTAGAATGATAGCTAAAGGAGTTAATACTAATACTGTCCTTAAGGAGCTTAGAGCTATGCTGAACAAAGCGTACGGCGACTCAGCGTATAAGGTAGCTAAAGCATTCGTCAAGGGATGCGTATTTAATGGAGGCGATCCGAGGCATATCAAGCTTAGGAAACCGTTCATTGTGAGCGAAGGTGAAGCATCTAGATACGGTAATAGGAACGTTAGGTTCGAATCAATCAAGACAGTTAAAGTCAAGTACCCACATGACAGCTCATGGCTAGCCTTCAGAGCAAGCTTCGGAGAGAATTACCTGCCACTAATCAAGGAGGTCGTAGAGCTCGCAAGACGTAAAGAAACCAGTTATGGTGCAAGGATAGTGTTTAGGAATGGGAGAATATACCTTCACTTATCGATACCAGTAGAGCTTTACCTAAAGCATTTCAGCAAAGGGAGGCCTAAAGGAAACCTCATTGCTGGTTTCGACTTGAATAGTGATAGGATTAACATGGTTATAATCGATAGGTATGGGAGAATTAGAGAAACCAAGACAGAATGGTTCTCCGAGGTAACATCACATGGATACCCTAGAGGAAAAGCTAGAGCAAGAAGATTAAAAGCACTATCCAAGTTACTTAAATACGCTTACTACCACGATGTCGGCGCTGTAGTTTTCGAAAACCTGTCGGCTATAAAGAAGAGGAGGTATACTAGGAACGGAACCGTAAATCGTAAGATAACGAGGTTCGCTAAGAAGCAACTACTCCAAAACGGAATAGTTATGGCTATGAAGTACGGTTTTAAAGTACTACTCATTAATCCAAAAGGAACAACGCATTCTATAGAACATGACAAAATTATGAAGAAATATGGACTAGACAAACACACAGCATCAGCATACCTAACAGCCCTAAGAGGTATAGAAAGAAACAGTTTAATACAGAAAGTCACGATTTAATGTTCCAGCCCTCAAACCCGCGGTCGAGGATAAGGAGGTTAAGTGCTGACCCACTTAAGGAGTTTAGAGGCCTTAACCGCAACTTTTTCAGTTATTTCCTCAAGGTCATTACTAATTATAAAGAGACCGTAAGGTGTGTATTCTAACCCAACACACGTTAACCCGGTCTCAGCCGCCTTAGATGCAGGGACAAGCTTAACTATGTAGTACTCGTCAACGGAACCCTGAGTGACTGAAGCAACGATCACGTCATTACCAATCGGTGCCTCAACTATCACACACCCGCCTCCACGGCTTACGGCAACCCTCTCAGCACCGGCCCTCCTAAGCCCTTCCTTAACAGCATTAACCACATTGTCAAGTCCCAAGCCGATCACCCAAGTCAATTATAACTTCCGCCCTAAACTATTATAGCGGTTCCGTGCCGATGAAGGGGAAGGACTTAATGGATGCGATAGCGGTATTCGGGGAGCTCGTGTCACACACGCACATGCTCCTTAAGGGGGACTGCAGGGTCGCCGTACCCATGGCTGAGAGGTACGCATTAATTCGTTTGGGACTAGCCGCGCGTGAGATCTGTGAGGAGCTATATGGTGACTTAAGCGAATGCTTAAGCAAGGTTCAGGATGAGCTTGGATCGACTAACGCATCAGTATTGGGCATGTTGCTGAGAGTGTCATCCGAGTTAATAAGCGGTGCGGATGTTGAGGAGGGCGTGGTTAGGAGGCTACTTACTGAGGTTGAGGGGCTCTACGTTTCCTGGTCAAGGCTCTTAAGGAGGTTCGGGCGCCGCGAGCCCGGTTCTGAACAGCATCGCTAATAATCCCACCCTAAACCATTAACAGGTGAGCCAGGATGGGTTCGGAAAGGATTAAAGTACTCGGGATAAACGCCTCCCCCAGAAAATACGGTAACACGTACAAGTTGCTTGAAGCCGCCCTGAAAGGAGCTGAGGCAGAAGGAGCTGAGACAGAGCTCCTGAACCTCTACGACTACGACATAAAGCCATGTGAGGCCTGCTTAAGCGATGAGCAGAACGCATGCAGACCTCCCTGCATGGAGTGTGATGACGCATGGACAGTACTTAGGAAGGTACTGGAGAGCGACGGCTTAGTGATAGCGACGCCCGTGTACTGGTACGGACCCTCGGGCCACTTAAAGAACTTCATCGATAAGTTGACGGTCTTCGAAAACATGATACTAGTGGAGGGTAGGTCATGGCTAGAGGGGAAGGTAGCGGGCTTCATAGCGGCAGGGGCTGAGGCTGGGGCAGTAATGACCATAGCTTACCTCATGGCAGTACTCAACTCCATGGGCGTGCACGTCCCTCCATGGGCGCTAGCATACTACGAGGGACTAGGGAACGCCTTGGAGAGGGAGGAATCCCTCATGGATGCAGTCAACGTAGGTAGGGTGGTCACGATCGCCGCTAAGGAACTGAAGAGAGTAAAGGTGTGGTACGACCCCCAAATACTGAGGAAACTTGGAGGTAAGGAAAACGTAGTAGCTGAGATAGAGGCTAAGGCAAGGAAAAACGAGGAGCTACAGAAGGAGAGAAGAACTAAGCTAGTGAAGGAAATGTTGGCGAAGGACTACGAGAAATACAGGGTCAAGTGAGGCTTGAGTTAGGATGAAGCAACGACTCACTCCTCCGATATTTTCACCTGAACCTTAATCTCATCCCTTCTAAACGAAGCCTCGAAAGCTTCACGCACCTCCTCGAGGTTAAAGGTAGACGTAACGAGCGGATCCACCCTCACTAACCCCTCCCGTATTAGACGAATTGCTGGCGGGAACGGTCCGCACCTCGACCCCACTAAGGTTACCTCCTTAACCACTAGTGAGGTATAGTCTACGAGGACGCCCTCCCCGTGAGTCGATTTACCCGCGATCACCCCGCGAGGCCTAACAACCTTTAACGCTAAGTTAAGTCCCTTCGGTGAACCCGTGGCTTCAACAACGTAGTCGAAGCCCGCACCCTCCGGCGTCCTAGCCTTAACCACTTCCATAAGTTCCTGAGGGTCCACAGCCACGTCAGCTCCTAAGGACTCAGCAAGCTTGAATTTAGGTGAATTACTTCTAGCCACCGCCACTAATAGCCGTGGAGTGTAGAGTCTCAGCACCTGCAACGCGAGTAAGCCTATCGTGCCTAAACCTATGACGACCACCCTCCCACCCGGTGGTGGGGGCGCTAACCTAACCATCTCCACAACGGCCGCTAACGGCTCAACGAAGCATGCCTGCTGGTACGTTAACCCGTCAATGAAGTGGATGTTCCTCACGGGCGTGATTACGTATTCAGCCATTCCGCCGTCAATGGTTATTCCCAAGACCTTCCTGTTAGGGCAGTGGGTTCGCATCCCATTCATGCAGAACCAGCACATGCCGCAAGACACGTTAATCTCAGACGTGACCCTAGCACCTATTATTTCC
>JALWZB010000060.1 GCA_027002995.1 Desulfurococcales archaeon | reverse complement strand
GTGTGCTGAAGACCGTTACCCTCGTGGCTTCCTAACCTCACCCTCTCCACCCCCAACCCCCACCCCCATAAATCATAAAGTTCTCACGTAACAATCACGAAGGATGCAAAGTGACTAGTGGAAATCTCAGGCTGACCGTGCTCTTCAGCCTCTCAGCGCTAGCTGCGGCGTTCAAGATAGTTGGTGGTATTGTTTACGGTTCTAAGTCGTTACTGGTTGATGCGTTAACATCAATCGCTAATCTAGTGGCGTTAGCAGCCACAATAACGTACTTTATGAGGAGCTTGAAGCCTCCTGATGAGGACCATCATTATGGACATAGGAGATTAACGTACGGTGGCACGATACTCACGCTAATGTCGTACTCATTCGTGGCCGGAATAGCCGTCACTGAACTCATGAGTCCTAAGCCTTACAGCGTCTCAATAAACGCGCCAATACTCGCGGTGCTGGGCTTCGCAACGTACTCGGTAGTCATAGTCCTCTCTAGGCGGTGGGGGAAGGCGTTCTTACCGTACTCAGTATTCACGGTTAGTGAGTTAATAGAGAGTGGCGTCGTCATAGCTTCTTCAGTAGCTGGCGCGTTGTATTCCTACATTATTGACTACGCGGGGGCATGGATCCTTGCCGCATACATATTCTACGAACTAGCATCAATCACGCGTGATGTGATTAAGATAGTTAGTGACACCGCGCCCCCACAATCCACGATGCAGGGAATCGCACGCACGCTGAGGGATCTAGGGCTGGAACCGGTGAGGATAAGGCTGAGGATGGTGGATGATGCTACATTGCATGGGGATGTAATCGTAAGGGTTCCTCCAGGCACGAAGGTGGATGAGGTTAATGACTTAATAGCTGAGGCAGAACGCGTAATTAAGGAGCGCTTTAACGCCGATGTGACCATAGCGTTAGAGGCGATGAACCGTGGTGAGCGAGAAGGTAAGGAAGCTTGAAGAGCTAGTTCGTGAGTTCCTCCTGCTTATTGGTGAGGACCCCAACCGTGAGGGCCTCAAGGAAACACCAGCGAGGGTCGCTAGGATGTGGTTAGGGGAGCTCTCGGCGGGGTACAGGGAGGACCCGACTACGCATCTAAAGACCTTCACAGCAACTGACGCGGGGCTAAAAAACGGTGTGGTAGTGGTGAGGGATATACCGGTGCGTTCAATATGTGAACATCACCTCCTCCCGTTCTTCGGGCATGCACACATTGCTTACGTGCCGGACGGAGCAGTACTGGGATTCAGTAAATTCGCAAGGATCGTGGATACTTTCGCTAAGAGGCTACAGGTTCAGGAGAGACTCACAAGGCAGGTTGCGGACTTCCTTTACGGGGAGCTAAAGCCTAAGGGACTAATAGTGCTCATAGATGCCATACACACATGCGCCCTAGTAAGGGGTGTTGAGGAACCCATGTACCTAACAACCATGGAGGTTCGGGGAATTTTCAGAGAGGATGAGTCATTAAGGAGGGAAGCCCTAGCCCTACTACTGCAGAGTAGCGCCATGAGGCTGAAGCATATTCAGGAGTGAGCATACTACATTAAATAGCCAAAAACCACAGATAATCACGGTGGTAATTAATGATCAGTAACCACAGGCTAAGGGTAGTCGCGATCGGTGCGCTGACAGCATTACTCCTCACTCTAATCTCAGCCACCGTAATGGCCGCAGGCAACACCTCAACCACGGCTACAGGGACTAGCACTCAGGGCGTAGTTAATGAACTCGTAACGAAGCTACTCACGAACCCTAAAGCACTGATAGTCATACTCATTCAGTTCTTCTTGGGCTTCGCCCTCGGTTATTACTCAGCTAAGGTAGTGAAGTACATACTCGCGCTAATAGCGATAATAGTTCTTGGGTCGGTTCTCTCAGTGTGGAGCATAGGCGGGAACGTTAATGAATTCCTCACGAAGCTCGGGACGGAAGCGGTGAAGCTATGGCCCGTGATTCAAGGAATCCTAGCAACCTTCGGCATAATGACCGTAGCACCGATAACCGTTGGCTTCATCTTAGGTGTGGTTGTCGCGTTCACAAGGAAGTAAGTTTTTCCGCATTGCAGGTTTCCGTAAGCCACGTGTTACGTTAGGAACTCTCCCTCAACAATAGCTTTTACTAGAGGTTCTTCACTATCGCTTAAAGGTAATGCCACGGTCTTACCCCCAGTGAGCTTAAGCTCCAAGAATTTCTTCAGAAGCTTCTTCTTCAGCCTCAACTGCTCAACTAAACCCTTAACAACGTATCTCCGTATCTTCCTATCAGTTCCTAAAATATATATGAGGCTCTCTCTGCGACCCTGCCTAACGTCGGCGACCGCACCTGCCTCGTAATCTGTGCTTGTAAGGAACCTCTCAGCCACAGCCTTAAGTACGGCCAGCATCTCATCCTTAGTACCGCGGACCCATTGACTACAGTTGATTATCTTAGGCACTAAGTCAAACTCGAGGAATAGGAACTCACGCAGTTTACGCATTCTCTCCCCCGTCAAGACCCCACCGTACCTGAAACCAACACATATTTGACCGGGCTCCTCACACGGTGTCAGCTCCACCAACATGCACTGACCAGGCTCACCACAAATAATGACTCTAGCAGTAACTACCTCGTCTCTCGCAGAAGCCACCCTGTCCATGACTTCCCGCAGGAGGTCGCTAGCAGTCCTTGAGAGCTTTATCGCCATTTAACCACTACCTCCTAATTCTCTAATATCTCCTAAAAGATATCTTTTGTTAAGCAAGGTAAAAAACTTTTGTTTATTAAATACAGTGTATTAATTTAATAGTTTATTTTTTCAACTTATAAACATAATAAGGTAGTGTTAATGCATCCTAGGAAGTATAGTGTGGTGAAGGGGATCCACTACTGCTCCAGAATATCTCTACATTCCTTAGCAACTTTGAGAACAGCTTCCCTGAAGGCATCGTAGAGCTCCTCGTTAAAGGCTACAAGAAGAACTTCGTTCACACTACTGAGTCTCCGCAATTCCTCGACTATTGTCTCAACCATCGCTAAGGCTGCCTCATAAGGGTTGAGACCACCTACCCCAGTACCCATGCCTGGGAAAGCTATCGATTCGATGCGGGCATCATCTGCCGCTCTTAGTGCTGCTCGAACAGCAGCTCTAACCTTATCTATGGTTGTGCGCATGGCTGGTCTCTCCATGGTTGGTGCATGAATGACGTACTTACAGGGTAGCTCGCCCGCCCCGGTTATCACTGCCCTACCAACAGGTACTGGCGCGTACTTACGTGCCTCAGACTCTATTATTTGCCCTCCAGCACGCCTTATAGCGCCAGCTACGCCCCCACCCATAATCATCCATGAATTAGCTGGATTAACTATAGCGTCAACCTTAACCTTAGTTATATCCCCCTTAATGATCCTGAAGGGACACGCACTCAAGACTGATAACCCAAGTACTACATTTGGTTAATGACTCTAATTAATTACCGTTTATTTGATTGTTACGTTTACACCCTCTTGCAAACTTATTCCATGAACCATCCAAACTAGTAGTTCAGTGATGGGCTAGGAAGAGGTTTAAGCTACGTCCCCCCCCCCCAGTTATTTTCTCGCTTTCATTTACTATTGAGGCGATTAGCGAGTCTATGAGTACCTTTGGAATCCCAGGGTAGAGTTCCTGAAGCACTTCAACTGCTTTGTTAGGGCTTTTGCTTACAAGCTCAGAAATCGTCATACCGCACTTGCTTTTTGCCAGAAGGTCAAGTACCATGTACATTCCAGGCGCAGCTGACCTTATGTTTATTCGTGACTTTCTGCTACTCATTGTATCGCTTCTCAGTCTTCCAGTTATATTTATCAAACACTCCAACACCACGTAGTATTATGTGTCATAAAGTATTACCATATGTAACCTAACTATTCGAAAGTTAGGTTAGTAAGTGTTGTAAAATATGTTAAATCTTTTATGGATGGTGTAGTAAATTATATAGATAAGATGAACGGGAGAGAAGTTGCACCGTACACTGAGGTTTTTGAGGGAGGGTTGCCTATAATGGCTTAGGTGGGTTAAACTGCTGCCGGAGCGAGATGTGGTTAACCTGCTCAGAGAACTGGTCAGAACTCCCAGCCCCTCAGGAGCTGAGGGTGATGTTGCTGGGCTCGTCAAGGATTTCCTACTGGATGCTGGGGTTGATGAGGTGTTCATAGATGCTGTCGGTAACGTTGTTGCTAGATTGCGTGGCAAGGGTTTCGGTCCGGTTCTTATTGAGGGTCACTTAGACACCGTTGATCCAGGGAATCTGGAGCAGTGGCACGTTGACCCCTTCGCCGCTAAGATCATAGATGGGAGACTTTACGGTAGGGGGGCGGCCGACATGAAGGGCGGTATAGCGTCCCAAATATCGGCGCTGGCGGGCCTCAGGGAGATGGATTTGGATCTCTATGTAGTGTACACGGTGCACGAGGAGACTGCAGAGGGTGCATCCATTGCGCATACCCTAAACACTGTGTTCAGGAACATTAGGTTCGAGGTAGCCATAACTGGGGAGGCAACAAGCCTGAACCTCGGTGTGGGTCATAGGGGCAGGGCGGTTATCGACGTCAGGATATGTGGTAGGTCGGCACATGCATCAATGCCTGAGGAAGGTGTGAATGCCCTGCTCGGTGCGTCGGAATTCGCCATACTCGCAACGAATGCAGCCCAGGGACTCCCTGAGCACCCCATCCTAGGTAAGGAAACATTAACTCCGTCCGTAATTACGTGTGCGCCGAAGGACGTGCCTCAAATACCTGACCGATGTGTTTTGACCCTCGATCACAGGGTTATCGTATCCCGTAGCCCTGAGGATGTGCTGGCGTTCTACGATGGGGTTTGCGAGGAGTTACTGAAGACTGGCGACGCTACCTCATGCCAGCCTAGGTTAAGGGAGGAGGTAATCAGGACTTGGACTAGTGTGGATCTAAGGGTGCGTGAGTTCTTCCCAGCGTGGCTGAACGAGGACAGGCTAATGATTAAGGAGGTACTGGGAGCCCTAAAGAGGAGCTACCAGTACGCGACGAAATATGTTTGGAGGTTCAGCACCGACCTAGCGTACGTTTCCGGCGTACTAGGCATCAGTGGATTGGGTCTAGGACCCGGCGACGAATCCATGGCGCATAAGCCCGACGAGTACGTTGAGGTCATTGAGGTTAAGAAAGCCGTTGAGTTATACCGTAAGTTACTTTACGCGCTTAACGAGGTAATAACATCCCGCCATAGGAGGTGACGCGTTAAGTGAAAAACTTCCGTGTTGTTATTGCTTTCGGGCTTCACTTTACTTCCCCAGGTACGCTACCGCCTCAGCCTCCAGCTCCACGTCCTTAGGCAACCTACTGACACCCACTACGGCACGTGCCGGCTTATGCTTACTGAAGTACTCTCTATACACTTCATTAAACTCACCGAACTTGTCGATGTCCTTCATGTATACAGTCACCTTCACAATGTTCTCTAGGGTTCCGCCCGCAGCTTCAACTATAGCCTTAATATTCTCAAGAACCTGCCTCGCCGCTCTCTTGAAGTCATCCCTGATGATCTGGCCGGTAGCGGGGTCAATCGGTATCTGACCTGATATGAATAACCACGCACCCGCCCTCACACCTTGGGAGTATGGGCCAACAGGCTTAGGAGCCTTCTCCGTGAACACATACTCCATAGTGTTAGCCCCTAAGTAGGATTGTGAGTGGGGTTAAACTGTTTAGCATGTGGGCTTAGGACTACTCTATCCTTACGGAAGAGTAAGCTGAGACGGCTAGGAACGGGAGGAGTATGGCGAGGGACACTATATTATAGTTAAGTAAGGCGAGAACCGTTCCTGCAGCTGATGCCACGAGCATGGCGTAAGGTAGCCAATCACGCCTCACGCTAGACCCCCGCTTAGGCGTTATTATGTACCTGTACCTCAACCTAAGCAAACCGCGTAGCGAGTGGAACCCCATGACAGGTATTAACACACCCAGCATCGCCGCTGCCCTGCCTAGCTGCACTAATGACCTCCAAAGGCTTGCTCCATCAGTTATCCAGCCTGTCTTATCTGAGAGCTTTAGCTGTAGTATAATGTAAGCAATGATTACGGCCTCAGCAATTAAGGCGATAGTGACTAGGGCAGGACTATGTAGTGCCCTCCAGAAACTCCAGCCCGGCTCAAGCGCGGCGGCCGCGAAGGCTAGGAGGATAGCTATTAGGATGAGGAGCGTTAACGCGGGTTGAAGCATGTAAAGAATCATCTCAAGCTTTTTCCCTAAGCTCATCTTGGCACGGGTCATGATGCTGTGAATGGTTCTTGACAAGACTTCGGAAGCCCCGTACGCCCAGCGGCTCTGCTGAATTCTTAGCGCGCGGAACTTCGACGGCACAAGCACCTCGGTTTCTCCTTTTTCAAGCACGACGGGGAAGTACCCCTTCAGTGCTAGTTTAGTGCCTAACCATATGTCGTCCTGAATAATGTCGGGGCCCCAGTACCCTATCTCCTCAAGCACGTCCTTCCGTATAGCTGTCCCGGAACCGAGCGGGAAAACGAAGAACCCTGCCCTGCCCCTCATCCTGTAGAGGAGATGCGATACCGTGTCCGTACTAAAGATCATCGCCTCAGAA